>CAZVOR010000007.1:0-34311 GCA_964628745.1 uncultured Halobacteriales archaeon | reverse complement strand
GGTACGGCCGGCACCTGACCGGCAGCGACGTCAAGGAGCGCGACGGCGAGCTCGAAGGCCAGGAGTTCGACGCCGACACCCGCGAGCTGCTGGGACTCGACGACATCGAGGAGATACTCGGCGGGTTCGAGGGGGAGGCGGCCGTCGAGGGGTCGGTGGACGGCGGCCCGGACGCGACCATCCGGAGTGCCGACGAAGTCATCGAGGAGATGGGCGTCGACGGCGACGGCGCGGAGTCGCCGGCCGCCGGCGCCGACCGGCGGCTGCGCGGCGGCGGGCGAGCGGGCGCCAGCCCGTCCGCGGCGCCGGGGCTCAGGGCGACTCGTCGGCCGGCTCGACCGTCACCCGGCCGTCGCTGCCGACGGTGACGTGGTAGCCGTGGTAGCTGAACGAGACGCGGCCGGCGCCGCCCGGTCGGCGGTCGAACAGCTCGTTCAGGGCGTCGACGTCGATGACCGACCCGAGGGTCGGCTCGAGCTCGATGGGGTCCACCCCCTCCGCCGCCGCGACCGCCTCGACGACGGCCCGACCGGGGTCGACTGCATCCGGCATGCGCGGGTCACGGGCGCTGTACAACGCGCACCACGAGTGTCCGAAGTCCGCCGAGCTGTAACAGTGTGGTCGTTAAGTAGGCCACCTCTTTTTGGCAGCGCCCGGTGGGGCCGGCGCGGGCCGGCGAGGCGACGGGGTCAGTCGACCAGCGTCTCCTCGAGGAGGTTCGCGAGCCCGCGGCGGAGCCGGCCGCCGACCGCGGACGACGAGATGCCGAGCTCGGCGGCGAGCTCCCGCTGGGAGACCCGCCGGGGCTCGTCGAAGTAGCCCTCGCGGTAGGCGACGAGCAGCGCCTCTCGCTGTCGCTCGGAGACGCTCCCGGGCGCCTCGGCGGCGACGCCGGCCAGCGAGGTGAGCCGGTCGACCCGCAGCGGGACGTCCCGGGCGGCACAGCACCGCTGGAACGCCGAGGCGTCCGCCCCACCCTCGAACCAGATCTGCAGCTGCCACTCCGCCGCCGTCCCCCGCGCCTCCACGATGATGCCGTTCGTCTCCCCCATGCACTGTACGATCGGGCAGTCCACCTCCCAGCTCGCCTTGTACAGCGTCCCGTTCGAGGACCGCTCCAGCCGTCGGAACCGCCGTATCTTCGGGTCCGCCGCGAGGGCCGCCTCGAACGCCGTCGTCGGCGCCCCGCGCATCCGGAAGTAGGGGACGCCGACGGTCCCGTTTCGCTCGAACTGGACCACCACCAGCTCGACGTCGGGGAGTCCCGAGACGAGCCGCCGGGGCGCACAGTCCGGAGCGCCGTCGGTGTTCGGGGTCGAGAGGGCGGCGAGGACGGCCATGACACCCACGTGACCGACGGCGTTCGGCGGGATAAACGTCCGGGGTAAGCTGTTAGGGCCGGGCCGTTCACGCCGCCCGCGCGTCGTCCAGCGCCACCTGGAGGAGCTTCCGCTGGGCGTTCCGGAGGTGCTGGTGGAAGGTCGGCGCCGAGACGTCGAGCGCGCCGGCGACCGTCTCGCCGTCCGCGTCGCGTGGCCACTCGAAGTAGCCGGCGAAGTACGCCGCCTCGAGCGCGGCCCGCTGGCGCTCGGTGAGCTCCTCGGCGAGCACGCCCGACAGCCGCGACGGCGGGTCCTCCTCGCGGGTGATCTGCTGTCGGGTGACGAGCTTGGCCATCGGGTAGTCCTCCTGGACGACGTCGAGCAGGCGCCGCGCGTCCGAGCTCGGCGCGAGGTGGACCCGCATGTAGTAGTCGTCGTTCTCGATGCGGGCCTCGTCGACGTACCCGCCGAGAGCGGTCACGGTCGAGAGCACCGGCGGGTCGACCAGGCGCGCCTCGAACCGGGTGACGCCCTCGGCCGACGCCTCGCCGAGCCGCCGCACCGCGTCCCAGTGCGGGAGGGACTCGACGATGGCGTCGAGGACATCGAGCATGTCGTCGGTCGCCGTCCCGTACACCAGGTACGCGCCCTTCCCGACGGGTACCGACCGGCCGAGCGTGAGCTGGCCCTCGGCCGCCGGGAGGTCGAGCGCGTCGAAGATGCCGGCGATCCTGAACTCGAGCTCGACGACCTCGCTGCTCGTCAGCGCGCGCTTGCGCTCGACGGCCGCGATGGCGTGGGCGACGACCTCGCCGAGGTGGCCGATCACCTCGTACTCGCCGCCGCTGAAGGCGTGCGGGCGGTCGGCGTAGACACAGAGCACCCCGTGCAGCACGCCCTCGTGGACGATGGGGACCACGGCGGCCGACCGGTAGTTCCACTCGCGGGCGTGTTCGTGCCACCGCTCGTAGGCCTCGTCGCCGAGGACGTCCTCGATCACCTGCATCTCGTGGGTCTCGACGGCCCGCCTGATGGGCCCGGCGCCCCCGGGGTCGTCGGGGTCGACCGAGATGGTCCGGTCCGCGAGGTAGCCGTCGACGCCGGCCTCCGTCCGGAGGCTCATCGTCTGCGTCTGGCCGTCGACCTCGCCGATCCACGCGAACCCGTAGGAGTCGGTCGACGCGAGCCCCTCGCAGACGACCGCTTCTATCTCCTCCCGGGTCGACTGGTCGATGACGGCCTCGGTGAGGCCGCGGACGACGCGGTTGAGGTCGTCGAGGGCGGCCAGCCGCTCGCGCTGGCGGGCCAGCTCCTGCTCGCGATGGTACCGGTCGATGGCCGTCGCGAGGATGTTCGCGACCGACTGGACGAAGTTGACGTCGTGGACCGAGAACTCCTTCGGCGACCGGTCGTGGGTGCCTAGGATGCCCCACGGGTCGTCCGGCTGACCGATGACGGTGCTGATGCCGCTTTGCACGTCGTGGTCCGTGAGGAGGTCGGGGCCGCTGAACCGGGTCTCGGTCGTCAGGTCGTCGACGACCACCGGCTGCCTGGACCGGAGCGTGTAGGCGGCCTGCGAGTCGTCCTCGGACGCCGAGACGGTCGACGACCCGACGACGCCGTCCGCCCAGCCCACCCCCTGTCGGAGCAGCAGTTCGTCCGCGTCGGCGTCGAGGTCGAGGACCTTGCAGTAGTCGTTGCCGAGCGTCTCCGCGACGTACTCGGCCGCGTCGGCCATCAGCGCGTCGAGGTCCCGGGCTTCGAGCGCCTGGCGACCGAGCGTGGTCACGGCCTCCTGCTGCCTGATGCGCGTCTCGAGCTCTCGCTCGCGGGCCACCCGCTCCGTGACGTCGCGGACGACCCCGACCCGTTCGTAGCCCTCTCCGGCGGTCTCGATGATGGAGAACGTCGCCTCCCCCCGGAAGGAGCCGCCCTCCGCGGTCAGCACGTCGGCCTCGAGCCGCGCCGTCTGCCGCTCGCCGTCCACCAGCTCGCGCTCGTAGGCCCGCGCCCGCTCGATGGTCTCCTCCGGGACCAGCTGGTCGGCCGACATCCCGACGAGCGCCTCCCTGGAATAGCCCGTCTGCTCGGCGTACGCGTCGTTGACCAGCACGAGCTGCCCGTCGGCGTCGACGACGTAGATGCCGTCGTCGACCGTCTCGACGATCGTCTCGTACCGCTCGAGGTCGCGCTCGCGCGACTTCCGCTCGGAGATGTCGCGCGCGACGCCGACGAACTCGACGCGCCCCTGTGCGGTCGGCAGGCGCGTGAAGCGGACGTCGAGGGGGACGTCCTCCCCGTCGGCCGTGGCGAGCGTGAACTCGGCGGCCGCCACCGACCGTTCGTCGTCCTCGAGGCCTTGGCTGAGCTCGAAGGCCCGGTCCGCGGCCGACTCGCCCAGGAGGTCGGCGACGTGCGCCCCCAGGAGCTCCTCGCGGTCGTAGCCCGTCAGCTCCTCGGCCGTCCGGTTGACCTGCACGAACCGCTGGTGACCGTCCACCACGTAGATGGCGTCGCCGACGGCCTGGAAGATGGTCTCGTAGCGCTCGAGCTCCAGCTCGCGCTCCTTGCGTTCGCTCGCGTCGCGGAAGTAGACCGACAGGCCGGTCTCGGAGGGGTAGACGTTCGCCTCGACCCAGAACCCGAGCGGCCGGAAGTAGACCTCGTAGCTGGTGGGCTCCTGGGTCTCGAGCGCCTCGTGGAAGCTCTCCCAGGCCGGCGTCTCGCTGGCCTCCGGGAACACCTCCCAGACGCTCTGGCCGAGCAGCTCCCGCTCCGGATGCTGGAGCAGCTGCTCGGCCCGCTCGTTGACGTACGTGAACCGGAACTGCTCGTCGAGGGCGTAGAACGCGTCGTCGATGCGTTCGAAGACCCCGTCGAGTTCGGCCTCGAGCTCGTCCCGCCGGCGCTCGAGCTGCCGGGCCTGCTGCTTCAGCCGGGTGATGTCCTCCGTCGCGACGACCACGCGCTCGACCTCGCCGTTGTCGTACAGGGGGGCGGCGCTGACGGAGAGCCAGCGGCGCTGGCCGTCGACGCCCTCGAGCTGGCACTCCCAGCCGTCGACCGGCTCGCCGGTCTCGAGCACGCGGGCGTTCGGGCGCTCCCCGGGCGGGACCGGCTCGCCGTCCGCGTCGAAGACCTCGGCCTCGCTGACGGCGTACTCGTCCAGGTCGCCGGTCGACGAGCCGTATATCTCGGCGGCCCGCTCGTTGACCTGTTCGAGGCCGTCGTGCGAGAGGACGGCCAGGCCGACGGGGCTGGTCTCGAGGATTCGCTCGACGACGTCTCGCTCTCGCCGGAGCTTTCGTTCGCGCTCGCGACGGTCGGTCATGTCGCGGGTGACCTTCGCGTAGCCGCGAAGCTCGCCGTCGTCGGTGATGGCGGTGATGGTGACGTTCGCCCAGAAGCGGGAGCCGTCCCGCCGGACCCGCCAGCCCTCGTCCTCGACCGACCCCCGCTCGGCGGCGGCGGACAGGTTCCCCGCCGGCACGCCGGCCGCCCGGTCGTCGGCCGTGTAGAACGTCGAGAAGTGCTCGCCGACGATCTCGTCCCGCTCGTAGCCCTTGATCCGCCGCGCCCCCGAGTTCCACGTCCGCACCCGCCCCTCCGGGTCGAGCATGAAGATGGCGTACTCCTCGGTCGCGTCGACCAGCGAGCGGAACTGCTGTTCGCGTCGGGCCAGCGCGCGCTTCGAGCGCTCCTGGTCGGTGACGTCGGTGACCACGCCCTCGAGCACGTCCCGTCCGCTACCCGCGTCGACGACGGCGCAGCCGTACGAGCGGACCCAGCGCACCTCCCCGTCCGCCGTCCGGATGCGGTAGGAGAGCGTGAACTCGTCGCCGTCCTCGAGCTGGTCGGTTACGGACTCCCAAACCGCTTCCCGGTCGTCGGGGTGGACGATGTCGGCATCCCAGGATACCTCGCCCGACTCGATAGCCGATGGGTCGTAGCCCGTGATGTCCCGCGCGGCCTCGCTGACGAACGACAGCGGCCAGCCGCGCTCGTTCCGACACCGGTAGACCATCCCTGGCACGTTGCCGATGAGCCGCGAGAGCATGCGCCCGGAGGGGTCGTGACCGGCGCCCGCGGACGGCGTCGGCCGCCACCAGACCCGGCCGCGGGCGCCGACCTTCTTGGTCTCGAGGTGGCCGCCGTCGGCGAGGCGCTCGAGCCGGTCGAAGGTGCTCCGTCGCCCCAGGTCGAGGCGGTCGGCCACCTCACTGGTCGTAAGCGGGACGCCGGGTTCGTCGAAGGTGGCGATGGTCTCCCGGAGCGCGTCGGTGAGTGAGCCCGAAGCCATCGCTTAAGCCGATGGCATCGACCCACATTAACCCTCCGGCAAAGGAGGGAGTTTCGAGGCAGGTCCGGAGCCGTCCGCGGCCGTCGCGCGGCGGTCCCGGCCCGGCGACCGACGATGCGCGGCCGGCGTCGTTCCCGGTCCCGGACGGCGCCCTAACTGTTTAGTATACATCCTTATTGAACGCCGGGGCTACGAGGTAATTACCCGCCGGCTAGGCGGAGGGTACGAGCATCATGTCCGAATCGACGAGCGAACTCCGGAACGAGCGGTCGGGTCCAGCCGAGTTGACCGAGAGCGACCGGCACCGGCTCCTGTCGGACGGACGCCGCCGGATCCTCCTCGACGTGCTCGAGGGGCGGCCGACGCCGGTCGAACTGGACGACGCGGCAGCGGCGGTGGCGAGGCGGGAGGCGAACGGCAGCGGCGCCACGGCGGAGCTGCGCGAGGGAGTCGCCATCGCGCTCCACCACAACCACCTCCCGCGGATGGCCGACATGGGCGTCATCGACTACGACCCGGAGTCCCGCCGGATCAGCACGGTCTGACTGGCAACCCAACCCCCTCTCGGGTCGCCTCGAGTTGGCGGTTCCGTTTGCCGAGGCAGGGACGGACGGCGGACCCGGCCAATGCGACGACGCGGTAGCCGCCGCTCCGGGCGGAGCCGGCAGCGACCCAGCCCGGCGGCGGCCGGCGAGCCAACGAGCATCCCGTCGACCCGTGGACTGTCGGCGACCCCGGCCGCCGGTCGGCCGCGGGAGCAGGGGCCGCGCTTTTGCCCCCGGCCCGCAAAGTCCGTCCCGTGATCGTCACCGAGTCGCCGTCGGGCTACCGCTTCGTCACCCAGCCGGCGCACGCCCGACTGGCCGGGCGGTTCGCCGAGCGCTGGGGCGATGGCCGCTTCGAGCGACCGGCGCCACGCCCGGCCGTCGTCGCCGCGGCCCACACCCACGACGACGGCTGGTGGCCGTACGACCGGCGGCCCCACCTCGACGACGAGGGTGACCCCGTCACGTTCACCTCGCTGCCCGCGGCGCGGTGGACCGAGCTGTACGACCGCGGCATCGACGCGGTCGTCGAGCTCGACCCGTACGCGGGGCTGCTGGTCTCGATGCACGGCGCCGGGCTGCGGCGTCGCCGCTACGGCCTGTCCCCGTCGTGGCCCGACACGCCGCCGGCGTACGCGGACTTCGTCGAGCGACAGGAGCGACGACAGCGCGAGCTCCTCGCGGCGCTGGCCGACGAGGATGGACCTCGCGTCACCGCAGCCGACGAGACGCTCCTCGCGACGCTGCACGAGACCGGGACGCCGCCCGACGGGACCGGGAGCCGGCTGTGGACCAACTACGCGCTGCTGCAGGCGTGGGACGCGCTCTCGCTTGCGTGCTGCACCGCCGTCTCGCCGCCGGCCGACGAGGAGGTCGCGGCCGTGCCCCGGCGGCCGGGCGGACCGGACGCGACGCTCTCGCTTTCGGGCCTCGACGACGGTGCGGTCGGCGTCGACCCGTACCCGTTCGACGCCGAGCCGCTCGTCGCGCAGGTGCCCTCGCGGACCGTCCCGAAGGCGGCGTTCGGGACCGAAGCCGAGCTCCTCGAGGCGTACTTCGCGGTCGGAATCGAGGACCTCGAGGTCGTGCTCCGCCCGCTCGACTGACGGCCCGGGCCTGCCTGCGACGATGGAGGCACATTTATCTACGGTGGCTGAAATCTCCGGCTGACCAGCCGGGACCGGTTCGGCCGTCAGGACCGCCCGACGGAGCGCGCCAATGTCGACAGAACCGCCCGGCCCGGGACCCGTCAGCGGGAGCTCGCTCGTGACCGCTGCCGAGCTCCGGGCGTGGGGCTCACTCGCGGGCCTCTTCCTGCTCGGCGCGGGCTTCATCGCCTACGTCATCGCGCCGGCGAGCATCCTCCCGCTGTTCGCGGACGCCTACGGCATCGAAAAGCCGGCCGCGAGCGCGTCGATTAGCGCCGTCTTCCTCACGTGGGCCCTCCTGCAGCTGCCCGGGGGCTACCTCGTCGACCGTTACGAGAACCGGCTGCTGGTGTTCCTCGCGGCCGCCGTCTTCGTCGTGGCCGCCGTCGCCGGGCTCCTCGCCGGGTCCTATCCGGCGTTCCTGCTCGCGCGCCTGGCGAGCGGGGCGAGCGCCGTCTTCATCTTCATCGGCAGCGTGAACGTGCTCGGCCAGGTGCTTCCCGAGTCCCGCGAGGCCATGGGACTCGGCCTGTTCATCGCGAGTCCCCCGGTCGGCGTCGCGGTCGCCCAGTACTCCGGCCCGCTGCTCGCCGGGCGGTATGGCTGGCGGGCCCCGTTTCTCGCGTACGTCCTCCTCTCGCTCGCCGGCCTCGTCGTCTGCGTGGCGCTGCTGCGAGAGCCGGTCACCGCGGCCGGGCGCGCCACGGTCCGGCAGTTCGTCGCGGCGCTCCGGAACCCGGCCGTGCTGCTCGTCTCGGCGGCGAGCTTCTGCACCTACGCCGTGTGGACCTTCCTCAACACGTGGATGCCCACCTACGGGACGGAGGTGCTCGGCATCGAGCTGGCGGCGGCCGGCGCGGCCACCGCCCTCGTGCCGCTGGCGGGTATCGTCTCCCGCCCGGGCGGCGGATGGTTGTCGGAGCGGCTCGGCGGACGACTGCGGCCCGTCATCGTCGCGTCGTTCCTCACATCGATGCCGCTGCTGTACCTGCTGAGCGTGGCGCCGACGCCGACGGCGTTCGCCGCGCTGCTGGCGCTGACCGGCGCGGCCGTCAACCTCGCGGTCGGCCTGTACCTCGTCTACGTGACCGCGCTGGCCGGCGCCGCCACGCGGGGGACGAGCCTGTCCGTCCTGCTGACGTGCTCCCAGGTCGGGAACCTGGTCGCCCCGGTCGCGGGCGGCTGGCTCATCGCGGAGCTCTCCTGGGCGGCGGGCTTCGGGTTCGCGGTCGCGCTGGCGGCGGTGGGGCTGGTCGCCATCCTGCTCGTCCCCGCCGCGTCGTGACGGCCGGGGCGATCGGATACCGGGAACGCACCGACCGCCGCGAGGCGTCCGACCCGCGGTCGAACGGGTTCAGCCGAGGACGATACACGTGTTCGTCCGACCGACGCCATCGAGGGACTGTATCTCCTCGGTGACGAGCCTGAGCAGCTCGCGTTCGGAGCCCGTCTCGACGACGGCGATGACGTCGAACTGCCCGGCGACGATGTCGGCTCGCTCGACCTCCGGGAGGTCGCGGACCGCGGCGACAATCGCTCCGGACGTGCCCGCGCCCGTCGTGACCGTCACGTACGCGCTGACCATGGCTGGGCACGGGGTTCGGGGGTAAATACGGCCGCCCGGCGGCGTGACGCGACCGGCGGCTCGTCCCATCTCCTCGGCCGCCGGTGGCGTCCACGGGGCCAACCCGACGGCGAACCGGCGCCTGACACCGTCCCCGTCGGTAGAGTGATTGTGGTGGCCGGAGCATGAACGGCTATCCGGCGGCCGCCCCGGCGCCGCCGGCCCCCGACGCATGCCCACGTGCCTCGCCACGCCCGGTCGGCCGGACGACCCCCCGCGGTCCGTCGCCGGCCTCGGCCGATGACGGCCCGCTCGCCGTACTTCACCGCGCCGTACGAGCTCGAGGTCCGCGAGGTCGACGTGCCGGCGCCGGGCGCCGGCGAGGTCCGGGTGGCGGCCGAGCTCTCGGCGATCAGCCCCGGGACCGAGCTGCTCGTCTACCGCGGTGAGGCCCCGCCGGACCTCCCCGTCGACGCGTCCATCGAGGCGCTGTCGGGCACGTTCTCGTTCCCGCTCCGGTACGGCTACGCCGCCGTGGGTCGCGTGACCGCGGTCGGCGAGGGCGTGAGCGAGGAGTGGCTCGACGACCGGGTGTTCGCGTTCCACCCCCACGCGAGCCGCTTCGTCGTGCCGCTCGCGGACGTCGTTCCCGTCCCCGCGGACTGTTCGGACGAGGCCGCGGCGCTGCTCGCCAACCTCGAGGCCGCCACGAACTTCCTGCTCGACGGCGCCCCGCTCGTCGGCGAGCGCGTCCTCGTCCTGGGCCAGGGCGTGGTGGGGCTGCTGGCGACCAGCCTCCTCGCCGGGTTCCCGCTCAGCCGGCTCGTGACCGCCGACCTCCACGAGCGGCGGCGGCGGGTCTCGGAGGCGGTCGGCGCCGACGTCAGCCTCGACCCGGCCGAGGTCGACGTCGCCTCGCGTCTCCGACCGGACGACGCCGACGACCCGCCCGCTGGGGCCGACCTGACGTACGAGCTCACCGGCGACCCCGAGGCGCTGACGACGGCCATCGAGGCCACCGGCTACGGCGGCCGGGTGCTCATCGGCTCGTGGTACGGCACCAAGGCGGCCGACGTGGACCTGGGCGGCCGGTACCACCGAAGCCGCATCTGCCTGGTCAGCACGCAGGTGAGCACCATCGACCCGCGGCTGCGCGGGCGGTGGACGCGGGAGCGGCGGCTGTCGACGGCCCGCCGATTGCTGCCCGCGATCGACGCCGACGCGCTCGTCACCCACCGCGTGCCGGTCGAGCGGGCGGCCGAAGCGTACGCGCTGCTCGACGACCACCCCGAGGACGCCGTCCAGGTGCTGCTCACCTACTAGCCCGCCCGGCCCGGTGCCGAGACGGGCTCGGCTGCCTGCGGGACGGGACGAGTCCAGCCTGCCCCAGGGCCTGGACACGGCCAGCCGCCCCCGGGCGAGCCCGCCCCCGCGACCCGGGGTTATTTGCGCGCGCTCGGCGAACCCCGCGACGACATGTACACCGTCACCGTGTCCCGGGAGTGCCCCGCCCGGCACTTCCTGACGGTCCCGGACCCCGGCCCGGAGGGCGACCCCCACGAGCACCCCTACGAGGCCGTCGTCCGCCTGTCGGGCGGGACGCTCGACGAGCACGGCTACCTGGTGGACATCGACGAGGTCGAGGCGGCGCTCGACGCCCTCGAGGCCCGGTACCGGGGCGCGACGCTCAACGACCTCCCGGAGTTCGAGGGGAACCCCAGCGCCGAGCGGTTCGCCCGGCGGTTCCTCGAGCGGCTGCTCGACGAGCTCGACGCGCCCAACGTCGACCGGGCGCGGGTGACGATGTGGGAGGACGAGGCCGCGGCCGGGGCGTTCGAGCGGCCCGTCTGATGCGCGTCGGCCTGGTCGTCCACGGGTCGCTTGCGACCACGACCGGGGGCTTCCTGTACGACCGCCGCCTCGTCGAGCACCTCCGCGCGGCGGGCGACGCCGTCGAGGTCATCGCCCTGCCGCGGCGGTCGTACGCGAGGGGCCTGCTCGACAACCTCGACGCCGGGCTGCGCCGGCGGCTCTCGGCCGCGTCGGTCGACGTGCTCCTGCAGGACGAGCTGTGCCACCCGTCGCTGTTCCGGCTCAACCGACGGCTCGGGGCCGGGACGCCGGTCGTGGCCGTCGTCCACCACCTCCGGTCCAGCGAGCCGCACGGGGCCCCGTGGCGGTGGCTGTACCGCCGGGTCGAGCGGCGGTACCTGCGGACGGTCGACGGCGTCGTCGCCACCAACCGGGCCGCCAGGACGGCCGCCGAGCGCCTCGGCGCCGACGCGCCCGGCGTCGTCGCCCACCCCGGCACGGGCCGGTTCGACCCCGACGTGCGTCCCGCTGACGTCGACGCCCGCGCCCGCGAGCCGGGCCCGCTGCGCGTGCTGTTCGTCGGGACGCTCGTCCCCAGGAAGGGTGCGCACGCGCTCGTCCGGGGGCTGTCCCGGCTGCCCGACGGGGCGTGGCGGCTGACCGTCGTCGGGGACCGGACGGCCGCGCCGGCGTACGTCGCGCGCCTCGAGCGGACGGTCGACCGGCTCGGGCTCCGCGACGCGGTGGAGCTGACCGGGGCCGTCCCGGAGGCGCGGCTCGAGGCCGAGCTCCGCGAGGGGCACGTCCTCGCCGTGCCGTCGGAATACGAGGGGTTCGGCATGGCGTACCTTGAGGGGATGGGCTTCGGCCTCGTGCCGCTCGCGACGGCCGCCGGGGGCGCGTCGGAGCTGGTCACCGACGGCGAGAGCGGCCTGCTCGTGCCGCCGGCCGACGCCGCGGCGGTCGCACGGCGGCTCGGGCCGCTGCTCGAGGACCGCGACCGGCTCGCCCGGCTCGGCCGGGCCGCCAGGCGTCGGTACGAGGCCCATCCGACCTGGGACGAGTCGATGGCGACGGCCCGCGAGTTCGTCGCGACCGTCGCGGCCGGTCGCGGTCGGGGCGCGAACGTTTAGGGGGCCGGTTCCCGTCGATTGGGCCGTGACCGAACCGGCGGCGTACTCGTTCCGGCGCTACCTCGAGGCCAAGCGGACGGTCGACGAGCGGGCGCGGAACCGTCGCGTGTTCGACCGGCTCGGGCGAGCGCTCGCCGACCGGCCGACGCCGCTGGCCGTGCTCGAGGTCGGCGCGGGCACCGGGGCCCTGGTCGAGCGGCTGGCGGCGTGGGAGGCGCTGCCGGCGACCGTCGAGTACACGGCGGTCGACGTCGATTCCGAGCTCGTGGCCGCCGCCCGCGACCGCCTCGTCGCGAGGACCGACCCGCCGACGTTCGAGCCCCGCGAGCGCGAGGGGGTCCTGGTCGCCGACCGCGGGGGCCGGCGTGTGGTCGTCGAGCTCCTCGCGCGCGACGCCTTCGACCTCGTCGCGGAGACCGACCGGACGTGGGACCTCCTCGTGGCGCAGGCGTTCGTGGACCTGACGGACGTCCGGGACGCGCTCGCCAGGCTCGGCTCGGCGCTGGCCCCCGGCGGGCTGTGCTACTTCCCCATCACGTTCGACGGCGGGACGTGGTTCCACCCCCCGGTCGACCCCGCGTTCGACGAGCGCGTCGCGCGGCGCTACCACGACCACATGGACGCCGGCGAGGGGACGGCCGGCGGCGAGGGCGACAGCCGTGCCGGCCGGCGGCTCCTCTCCGCGCTGCCCGAGCTCGGCGGGACGGTGCTGGCCACCGGCGGGTCCGACTGGGTCGTCGTCCCCGGCCCCGACGGCTACCGGGCGGACGAGGCGTACTTCCTGCACCACGTCGTCGAGACGGTCCGCGGGGCCCTCGCCGACGACCCGGCGCTCGAGGCGGCGCGCTTCGCCCGCTGGGTCGAGCGACGCCACCGCCAGATCGAGGACGGCCGGCTCGTCTACGTCGCCCACCAGCTCGACGTCCTGGGCCGGCTGCCCTGACCGCCCGCGCTCGGGGCTTCGACACCGGCCTCGAACGCCGCGACCCGGGGCGCGGGTCCGGGCTCCAGCCCCGCCGGCTCACGGCGGCCGGGCCGGGCCCGAGCGCGGCGACAGCGCCCGCCGCAGTCGCCCGCAGACCCGCTCGCGGAGCGGCGTCGAGACCGGGTTCGCGCCGACCCCGAGGTACGCCGGCTGGGGCGAGTAGTCGCCGCCGCCGAGGACGTACAGCGCCTTCGCGACCGCGCGGTAGTTCCCGTCGGCGACCGTCCACGGCACGCAGCCCCGCCGCGTCGACAGCACGAGCGCCCGGTCGGCGGCCCCGGGCATCCCGTCCCGGAGCGCGAGCACCTTCGCCACGTCGACGCCCGTCTCGGCGGCCAGGTCGTCGGCCTCGCCGCGTCGGATGCGCTCGGCCGCCCCCCGGACCGTGTCGTCGGGGGACAGCTCCCGCCAGTACAGCCCTGACGGCCCGGCGACGACGTGCAGGCCGAGGAACTCGCCGGCGGCGAGCTCGACGCGGTACCAGTCGACCGGGGCGTCCCGCCAGATGAACGCGGCCGCCCCCGGCTTGTGGCGGAGGAGCTCGTCGAGCGCCGCCGCCCCGTCGAGCCCGGCGACGTCGGCCGGGTCCCCGCCGGCCGCTTCGGAGCCGGGCGCGAGGGACGGCCCGGCCGCGGCCGTCTCCCGCTCCACGCTGAGCCAGTGGCGTACCACCTCGTCCTCCGGGACACGTTCCATTCGGGGGGTCGACCTCCCGTCGGGCCGACCTACGGGCAGTCCCACCATCAGTGTGGAGGTCGCCCGCAACGCGGAGGTCGCCCCGCTCCCCGACAACCCTAAAGGCGGCCGTCGCTGCGTTTCCCCCGATGCACTGGGTACGGCGGCGCGACCTCGAGGGCGGCAAGGAGCTCGGCATCTGGCTGCTCGTCGACGATGACGGGGCCGTCGAGCGCGAGCTGTACGTGGAGTCCCACCGGTACCGCGGCGGCGACTTCGACGTCTACACGGCCACGCCGGCGGGCGAGTGGGAGCACGTCGGGGAGTTCGAGACGCGGGCGTCGGCGTTCGACCGGGCCCGGCGCGTCCTCGACGAGAGCCCCCACGCGCTGGAACCGGAAGCGGGGTAGCGAGGGACCGACGGCCCCGGTCCGCGTCCGTCGCGGAGGAAGCAGGCCGCGGCGCCCGGGCGATGGTGACGGCCGACCGCTCACCGGTCGCGAGGGTTGAAGGCGCCCGAGCGGCCCGCCCGGAGCCGCTCGCCGAGCCCGCGTTCGACCAGGCCGCCCAGCCGGTCCCGGACCAGCTCGTCGAGGCGGCCACGCTCGTCCCGGAGGATGAACACCACCACCAGGGGAAGCAGGAGGTACAACACCGACGCCAGCAGGTAGAGGAGGAGGACGAAGAGGGACTCCGCGCCGCCGAAATCGCCGAACTGCAGCGGGGGTGGCATGTCGAACAGGAGGGCACCGAGGGCCAAAGTAATGGACTCTCTAGCCCCGCTATGCGGGGCGTTCCCATCTCGTCACCGGGGGAGGAGGGACGGGGGCCCGGGCCGGCGGATGGAACTGGCACGTCGGCGGGCGGCCGCCGGGACGGGCTACGCTTTACCGTCGCCGGCCCCACCGTCGGACCATGAGGGCCGTCCGGAACGAGGCGACCGGCATCTGGCACCTGGTCGGGTCCCGCGGCTGCGGAGTCGACCCCGACGGGGCCGCGTACGGCGAGGCGGTCGACGGAACGTGGGCCGAGGTCCGCGACCGCGTCGGCCGGGACGGCGGCGACCGCTGCCGGAACTGCCGGTGGCCGCCGGTGTGAGCCGAGCAGGGGCCGGGGTCGCCGCTCCGCGCGGATCGTCGTCCGGCGCCGCGACGCGGTCGCGGGTCGTCGGACCCCGTCGACCGTCGGCCCGCATCGAGCGGGGCGACCCTGTCGCGACCGGACCGAGGGGCCGCTCCCGCCCGACGTGGCGGTTCGTCGATAGTACGCCGCGGTTTCGGCGCGCCTGGCGCGCGGCCGCCGCTCCGTCCGGCGTGTGGGAGCCGCGCAGCTCGGTCCAACGGAGCGGGACTCGCTGACACTAAGCCGCCCTGAAACGGCGTAAACGCGGCCGTAGCGCGAGTAACGGGCGTATAGCCATACCGGTGGCCGCGAGTGGGCGCGTGCGATGGTCAGAGACACCGACGGCACGGAGCGGAGCACGGACGACGACCGCACCGACGTCTCGCGGCGGAACCTGATGAAGCTCGCCGGCGCCGGCACCGGCATCGCGGCGCTCGGCGGCGCCAGCCTGGTGGCCGGCCAGGAGGGCGGCGGCGACGAGGGAGACGACGAGACCGGCGGCGGCACCGGCGACGACGACCACCTCCTCGACGACCTCGTCGACCCCGTGTTCGGCTACCCCCTCGCCGGCGGGGAGGGCGACGACGTCTCGCTCGAGCACGTCGTCGACGCCACGATGGCGGACGGCGAGGGCGCCCACGAGGACTTCCCCGAGGAGCCCGACCCGGACGCCCCCGGCCAGTTCGTCGAGATTCCGGCCGAGTTCTACTTCGACCCGGTCGGGATCCACGTCGAACCGGACGCGCTCGTCCAGTTCGAGATCGGGGCCGGGCTCCACACGGTCACCGCCTTCCACGAGAAGTTCGGCGAGCCGGAGTTCGACGTCCCGACCCGCGTCCCCGACGACGTCCCGGGGTTCACGTCGCCGCCGGCCACGCCGGGCGAGTCGTGGGTCTACCGGTTCACGGAGCCGGGCGTCTACGACCTGTTCTGCTTTCCCCACCTCGGCCTCGGCATGGTGATGCGGGTCGTGGTGTTCGACCCGGACGACGACGACATCGACGACGACGAGTTCGAGGCGCCGACGGCCGGGCCGCTGTTCCCCAACGTCGAGCGCGTCCTCACCGCGCCCGAGCTCGACCCCGAGACCATCGTCGAGGAGGGCACCGTGGCGTGGGAGGACCTGACCCTCGAGGAGGAGACGGAAACGGAGACGGAGACCGAGACGGCGACGGAGACCGACACCCCCGAGGGCGAGACGGACACCCCGACCGAGGAGCCGGAGACCGACACACCGGGAACGGAGACCGCCGGGACCGAGACCGAGGTGCCGGGGACGGAGACCGACATCCCCGGCACGGACACCGACACGCCCGGGAACGAGACGACGGTCCCCGGGACGGACAGCCCTGGAACGGGATCGCCCCCCTCCTGACGCGGGAGCCGCGGCCCGCCGCGAGCGGGTAGACACCCCGACGGCCGACGGCCGTCACCGCAGCGAGCGGTGGCGGCGGCCGATGGGCCCCGCGGCCTGGCGGCGACGGGCGCGAAGCGCCTTGGCGAGGCCGACGGTGACCAGCGCCAGCCCGAAGGGGAGCGTCACCGCGAGCACCACGGTGCCGACGTCGAGGAGCACGAACAGGCCGAGACACGCCATCGACAGGAGCGGCCACTGCAGGTAGACGATACCGGACCAGGCCGGCTCCGCCGCGACGAACACCTCGACGACGCCGGTGGCCATCGTGCCGACGACGACGAGCAGCGAGCCGAGCAGGAACGCGATGACAGTGGTCCGGGGACTCGTCGGCACCACCGTCGCCACGCCGAGCTGGTAGATGCTGGCGACGGCGATGGCCGTCCCCAGGAACGTCGCCGTCGAGCACGCCCCGAGCGGCGACCAGACGCCGCCCGCTCGGGCCCGGGCGACGGCGCTTCCGGCGAGGCAGACGAACGGCGGGATGAGGAAGATGCCGTCGAGGGTGGACACGCCGGGTCGGGCGACCGACCCGAGGACGAGCAGCTCCGGGACCGTGTAGAGGACGAACAGGAGGCCGGCGAGCAGCTCGGCGAGCGCTCCCGCGCGCACGGGAACGACCCGATGGGCCGCTACCGACCGCGGGGTGACTCGGTAACCCGTGCCCGCCCTCGAGCCCATCGCTACCCCCTTCGGCCGTGTGTGGGTTAGTAATGGAGACGCTAACGCCCCGTCGCGACCCCGGCGCGGCCTCCCGGACGGCCGGCCGGGCGCCGTCGGCGGCCGGGCGCCGCTCGTCATCCGCTCGTACGCGGAGGATAGTCCGCACATAACTTTCGCTCCCGGTGTGGAGCACTCGTACTGATGCCCGCCGGGCCCGCCCGCCGGCAGGTGCTACGGTCCCTCGGCGGGACGGCCATCGCCGTCGTCTCGGGGATTCCCGGCAGCGGTCGGGCCGCGATAAGCCGACCCGAACGCCCGAGCCACGCCCCGGCCGACGGTTCGACCCGGAGCGTCGAGTTCGACCGCGCGACCATCGACCCGGACCCGCCCGCCGGCCCGCTCCGGTTCGTCGCGGCGGCGGACCTCACCGGAAACGGCCGCGACGACGTGGTCGTCGGCTGTGCGGGCGAACCGACGAACCTCTGGCTGTTCGGCGAGCGGACCGGGCTGCCGAGCCGGACGGGCCTCCGCTACGAGCTCGGGCGGGGCGACCCCACCCTGTTCTGGTACGAGAACCCGGGCTGGCAGCGCCACGACGTGGCGGCCGTGCCCGGCCTGACCGCGGGCGGGGCGCTCGCGGACCTCACCGGCGACGGCCGGCTCGACGTGGTCCTCGGCCGCTCGTCACGCGACGGGAGCCTGGTCTGGTTCGAACAGCCGGCGGACCCGAGGGACCCCTGGGCGGAGCGCCTCGTCACCGACCGGTTCGGTGCCGACCACGACGTGGCATTCTTCGACATCGACGGCGACGGCGAGCCGGAGGTCGTGGGGCTCGCGCCGGCGGACGGGACGCTCTGGTACCACGACGTCCCCGACGATCCCCGTCGGTCCCCCTGGGCGGCCGAGCGACGACACGTCGTGGCCAAGGGGACGACCGCCAGGGGGGTGAAACCCGTCGACCTCGACGGCGATGGCCGCACCGAGCTGCTGGTGGACGGCAGCATCTTCCGGCGGTCGGCGGCCGACGAGGAGTGGGTCAAGGAGCGGGTCGCCTCGCGGGTCGAGGCCGCCAGGATGGACGCCGCCGACCTCGACGACGACGGGGCCCTCGAGGTCGTCATCGCCGGCGGCCGCCTGGCCGGGTCGGACCCCCGGGCCGGCGACCTCCTGTGGTTCGATCCTCCCAATCCGAACGCCCGGCTGCTTCGCTCGGGGCCGTGCTGCGTGCACAGCCTCGACATCGCGGACGTCGACGGCGACGGACGGCCCGACATCGTCGTCGCCGAGCGGGGGCCGGACCGGAACGACCCCGGGCGGCTGGCCGTGTACGTCAATCGGCGGGGGGTGGGCTTCCACGAACAGGTCCTCTCGCGGGAGCTCCCGACCAGCCGGGCGACCATCGCCGACCTCACCGGGGACGGAACGCCCGACGTCGTGGGGGTCTCGTCCGGGGAGGCGGCCGGCGTCCACGCGTGGGTCAACGCGAGCTGAGGACCTCTCGGACCTGGCCGTCCGGCAGCCGACCGGCCGCCGGCGCCCGGTTCGTCGTGCCCACCCCTTCTCTCGATTGATAATTTCCGCCGAAAGTATATACCCGGTTCCTCGCTAGCCATCGCGTGTCATCACTCATGCGACCCGACACGGCGAGGCTCCGGTCCCGCTCGCTCGCCGGGCTCTGGGTCGCCGGTATCGGCTTTTTCGTCACGCGGTTCACGGTCTCGCTGGCCGCCTACGAGCAGCCGATGTCGTTTTTCATCTCGGGGATCGTCCCGCTCGTCCTCGGGCTCTCGCTGGCCGCATTCGGCATCGCCCTGGTCGTCGGCTCGTTCGACCCGGCCGCCGTCAGGACCATCGCCGTCTGGTGTATCGTGGGGACGGCCACGATGGCCGGCCTGGTCCTGCTGACGGTCCTCGGGTCGGAGCCCGGGGCCCTCCGCGGGGTGTCGTCCCTCCGGTCGACGGTCTCCCTCGCGAACTTCCTCATCGGCGGCGGCATCGGAGGGACGCTCACCGGCCTGTACGCCGCACAGGACCGGACCCACCGTCGCGAGCTCCGCCAGCAGGCCAACCAGCTGGTGACCCTCAACCGGCTGCTCAGGCACGAGGTCCTCAACGCCGTCACCGTCATCCAGGGGAGCGCCGAGGCGGTCGCCGGCGACCCGGCCGGGGCCTCGAGCGACGCCATGGCGCGCATCCAGGAACGCTCCCAGCACGTCGTCGCCACCATCGACGACGTCAAACACCTCACGCAAACGGCGAGCGTCGGCGAGACGGTCGTGGCGGTCGACCTCGGGCAGGTCGTCCGGGAGAGCGTCGCCGCCGTCCGGGCGGCGTATCCGGCCGCGTCCGTCGTCACGAGCGGGGACGACCCGGCGGGCGTGTCGGTCTGGGCAGACGCCCGCCTGGCCACCGCCCTGACGCACCTCGTCCGGAACGCCGTCCAGCACAACGACGTCGACGAGCCCTCGGTCGTGGTAGAGACGGCGCTCGCCGGCGACGCCGCGTGCGTCCGCGTCGTCGACGACGGGCCGGGCCTCCCGGCACAGGAGCGCGCCGTCCTCGAGCGCGGGGAGATCTCCGAGCTGGACGACCCGTCGTCGGGCTTCGGGACCAACGTCGCCCGGATGCTGGTCGAGCGCGGCGGCGGCGACATCCGGACGAGCGTCGCCGAGTCGGGAACGACGGTCGAGGTCGACCTCCCGCGGACGACGGGGCCGCCGCCCGGCCCGGTGGACGCGCTCGACGTCAGGACCTACGGCGTCGACCGGACGCGCCTGCTCGTGACGGTGGGGGCCGCGCTCGTCGCCGGCGGGGTCATGGGCGGGGCCATCCAGGCGATGTCGGGCACGGTCCCGGTCATCGGCGCGCTGTACGGCGTGCCGGACCCCCTCGTGGGCTGGATCACCCACGAGTTCCACAGCGTCGTCTTCGGGCTCGTCTTCGCCGGCCTGCTGACCGGGCTGCCCGGCGCCTACGCCGGCCGGCTCGCGGCCCGCGTGGCCGTCGGCGTGGGGTGGGGCGTCGTCCTCTGGCTGGTCGCCTCCGGCATCGTCATGCCCGTCTGGCTCAATCTCGTCGGCATCCCCGCGACAGTGCCGTCGGTCACGCGGACGGCGCTGGCCACGCACCTCCTGTGGGGGGCGACCCTCGCCGTGGTCTACCACGCCGGCGAGCGGTGGCTGGCGACCGGCGACGGCGGGGAGGCGGGGGGCGTGAGCGGGCCGTCGGCCTCCGGTCGGTCCCGGGCGAACCCGGGGGCCGACGGCCTGCCGGCCGACGTGGCCGGTCGAGGAGGTGGGTGGATTGTCGACTGAGGGCCTGTCGGCCGAGCGGGAGGACGCCCCGGTCGTCCTCATCGTCGAGGACGAGCAGGACCTCGCCGAGCTGTACGCGACGGGCCTGGGCGAGCCGTACGCGGTCCGGACCGCGTTCGACGGCGAGCAGGCGCTCGAGCAGCTGGACGAGACGGTCGACGTCGTGCTGCTGGACCGGCGGATGCCCAAGCTGTCCGGCGACGAGGTGCTGGACCGCATCCGCGAGGGGGGGTTCGACTGCCGGGTGGTGATGGTGTCCGCCGTCGAGCCCGACTTCGACGTGCTCGAGATGGGCTTCGACGACTACGTCAGCAAGCCCGTCTCGGCCGCCGACCTCCGCGAGACCGTCGACCGCATGCTGGAGCTCGCCACGCACGACCCGACGCTCCAGGAGTACCACGCGCTGGTCTCCAAGAAGATCGCGCTGGAGGCGAAAAAGAGCCTCCGGGAGCTCGCAGAGAGCGAGGAGTACGCCGAGCTGAAGGCCGAGATCGACGACCTGCGCGGGCAGCTGGACGCCGAGCGCGCCGACCTCCAGGAGGCGCTCGCGTCGGCCGCCGTCTTCCAGGGCCTCGATTCGAGCGGCCCCGCCTCCGGGGAGCCGTCGACGGACGCCCCCTCGCTCGACGACGGGAACGAGCGGCCGGGCGCCGACACCTCGCCGGAATCGGCAGCCGAGACCGAAGAGGGGACGGACGCCGGGGCCGAAGAGGAGGCGGACGTCGAGACCGGTGGGGAGACAGGGGACGAGGCCGACGTCGGGACGGAGGCCGAATCCGTCGAGGGGGCGGACGCCGAGACCGGGGAGGAAGCGGGCGACGGGACCGACGTGGAGCCCCGCGAAGACGACGAGGCCGACGCGGCGTCCGACGTCGACGCGGACGACGATTCCGCCGACGAGCCGGATGCCGGCTCGTCCCCGGCGGCGGGCGCCGGGCCGGAGCCGTCGCTTCCGGAACCGGTCGCGTCCGCCGACGGGCTGCTCCGTGGCGTCCCGGAGGCGCTCCTCGTCGAGGACGCGGACCGGAACGTCGTCGACTGCAACCCGGCGTTCGCCGAGCTGTTCGGCTACGAGCGTGAGGCGCTCGCGGGGGAGTCGACGGCGAACCTGTACGACCGCGTCGAGCAGTTCGAGTCGATGGGCCAGCGGCTCCGGACCCTCGCGGACGGGGCGACGGAACGCGCGACGGTAGCGTTCCAGGCCAGCGACGGGACCGCGTTCACCGGCGAGGCGGCGGTCGGCGTCCGCCGGGACGCCGCGGGCGAGGTCGCGGCCTTCGTCTGGGTGGTCCGCGAGGGCGGCGAGACGCCGGCCGAGGACCGAACCCCCGACACCACCGCCGAGGAGCTGGCGGTGCTGAACCGGCTCCTCCGGCACGACATCAGCAACGACATGGCCATCGCCTCCGGGTGGCTGGAGCTGCTGCGCGAGGAGGTCACGGCGGACCAGCGCGAGCTGCTCGACCGGGCCATCGCCGCGACGGACCACTCGATCGAGCTGACCCACGCCGTCGGCGACCTCGTCCGGGCCATCGACGAGCCGGAGGCGCTCGAGCTGGAGACCGTGTCGCTCGACGACGTGGTGGAGCGGGAGGTCGAGAAGGGCCGGGAGACGTACGACGACGCGACCATCACGGTCGAGGACCTGCCGCCGGTCGAGGTTCGAGCGAACGACCTCGTGAGCTCGGTCGTCGGGAACCTCCTCCGGAACGCGGTCCAGCACAACGACGCCGCCGACCCCCGGGTCGATCTGTCGGTCGAGGTCGGCTTCCACACGGCCACCCTCCGGGTGGCCGACAACGGGCCGGGGATCCCCGAGGAGCGTCGGGAGACGCTCTTCGAGCAGGGGCAGAAGGGCGCCGAGAGCGACGGGCTGGGGATCGGGCTCTCGCTGGTCAAGCGGCTCGTCGACGTCTACGACGGGACGATACGTATCGAGGACAACGAGCCGCGAGGGACGGTCGTCGCGGTCGAGCTGGCGAAGGCCGAGTGACCGCCCCGGGGGCGCCGGGGGCGAGACGAACCGCCTCGACGCGGCGGTGGAAGCGACCATTTCACCGGAAAACCGCGAGACTGCGCCACCTGTTCTCTTCGTTGATAACCCGATTGGACGGTCCGAACTCGACTGAACGGTCGGCTCGTTATATTCCGACGCCGGCGGTATCCTCGCCGATGACCGTCCCCGAACGCACCTGCGTCCTGGTCGTCGACGACGACGCCGACGTCCGCCAGCTGTACGAGCGCTACCTCGAATCGGACTACCGCGTGCGGACGGCCGCGTCGGGCGAGGCCGCCCTCGAAGCGCTCGACGGCTCGGTCGACGTCGTCCTCCTCGATCGTCGGCTGGTCGACCTCTCCGGGGCCGACGTGCTCGAGCGGCTCCGGGCCGACGGCTTCGACCAGCCGGTGGCGATGGTCACGGCGGTCGAGCCGGACATCGACATCGTCGACATGGGGTTCGACGACTACGTCGTCAAGCCCGTCGACGGGAACCAGCTCCGGGACCTCGTCGAGACACTCCACCTCCGGCGGGAGTACGACGACGTCATCCGCGAGTACTTCGCGCTCGTCTCGAAGGTGACCGCGCTCGAGCGGGGGCGAGCCGCGGACGAGCTCGACGCGAACGAGGCGTACGCGACCTCCGCCGACCGCCTCGAGGAGATCAAGGACCAGGCGATCGCCGCGCTCGAGGCGGCGATCGACGTCGGCAAGTTCGACGAGCTGTTCCAGGATTCGCGCTTCCAGCGAGAGGACATCGCCACGCCGACGTGCTGACGGGTCGCCCGGGCTACGACGCGCCCTGCGCCGCGACGAGCTGCGCGAGGGCCACAGCCCCGACGGCCATCACGAGGTCCCTGACGGCGACGTCGTAGTGGCCGCCGACGAGCAGCACGAGCGCGATGGCCGAAAGCCACCCGGCGACCAGGTAGGCGCCGTACTCGGCGTAGCGCGAGAGCACGACGAGCCCCGCGGCGACCTCGACCATCCCGACGACGTACATGAAGACCCCGGGCTCCACGGGGAGCAGCGCGACGACGGCGGACGGCAGGTAGTCCGGCCAGGTCGTCAGCAGGTTCGCGAACTTGTCCAGGCCGGCGACGATGGGCAACAGGCCGTAGACGAGCTGTAACAGGGACCGCGTCGCCTCGAGGTTGCCGCGGTACCCGGTCGACGTCGGGGCTTGCGTTCGGGTGGTCGTCTCCGACATACGAGGTCGCTCCGCGCGAACGACAATAACATGATATTAACCGAGCCCTCAACGGGTTACCGGCCGGGAACCGATGCCGGGGCGTCGACGGTGAGGCACCGGCCGGAGGTCGGTCGGGCTCGAAGGGGATGGATAACGATAGGTAACTACTTTACAGATAGTAACGTAACGGGCAGCATGGCGAAGCGAGAGGAGCGGCTCCCGACCTGGTGCGCCGACGAGGGGTGGTGTCCGATGGTGGCGACCGCGGCGGTGCTCGGACGGAAGTGGCACCCGGTCATCATCCACCGGCTGCTCGAACGCGGACCGCTCGGGTTCGGCGACCTCGAGTCGAGCATCCAGGGCGTCTCCGGGAAGATGCTCTCGGAGTCGCTGTCGGACCTGGCGGAGAAGGGGCTGGTCGAACGGACCGTCATCGCGACCAAGCCGGTCCGCGTGGAGTACTCGCTGACCGAGCACGGCCGGGGACTCGAGGCGGCCGTCGAGGAGCTCGACCGGTGGGGACGGAGCTACCTGCGGGAGGCGCCGGTCCCCGAGGAGTCCATCATCTGAGGGCGACGTGGCCCGCGCGCCGGGGGGCGACCGGTCGTCCCGGCGGGCGTCGTCCGGTCGGACCGACGGTGTCGGCCCGGTCGTCCGGACCGGCCGGACCGGCCGTCCCCCCGCGGGCGTCGGCCCCGGCCGCGACGTCACCGCTCGGGTCGCTCGACGCCCGTGAACTCGAACCGGGCGCCGCCGCCGCTGCCGTCCGTCACCGCGACGTCCCAGCCGTGGGCGTCCGCGAGTCGGCGGACGATGCCGAGCCCGAACCCCGACCCCTCGGCGGTCGCCGAGTAGCCGTCCTCGAACACCTCCGCGCGCCGGCCGGCCGGGATGCCCGGCCCGTCGTCCTCGACGTAGAAGCCGTTGCCGGACTCGAGCAGGCCGACGGCGACGGTGACCGCCGACCCGCCGTGGGCGATCGCGTTCTGGAACAGGTTCTCGAGCACCTCGCAGAGCCCGTTCCCGTCCGCCAGGATGACGGCCGAATCGCGCAGGTCGAGCGTCGCGTCCCGGGTCGCGGTCGAGCACCACGACCGCCGGGCCGCGTCCGCCAGCTCGACCCGGCCGACGGGGCCGAGGTGCTCCCCCGTCCGGACGAACGAGACCAGCCCCTCGACGATTTCCTCGATGCGGTCTATGGCGTGGGCGACGCGGTCGAGCTCCTCGTCGCCACCGCCCTCCCGGGCCAGCTCGAGGTAGCCCCGCGCGACGGTCATCGGCGACCCGAGGTCGTGGGAGAGGACGTTGGCGATCGCCTCGAGCCGGTCGTCGCCCCCCGAGGCCCCGACGCGCGCTCGCGCTACCTCGGCGTCGGCGACGAGCGAGGTCACCCGGTCGAGCCCGTCGTCGGTGAACGCCGCCGGCTGCGGCGACGTCGCGACGAGCAACCCGTCGTCGCCGAACGGGACGCACAGCAGCGAACGGCACGCCGGGCCGGCGGTCGCCGGGTCGGCGCACGCGCTCCGCACGTCCGCGAGGTCGTCGACCACGACCGGCTCCCGCTGCCGGTACGCCGACCCGAGGACGTCGTCGGAAAGCGGGAACCTGGGCGACGCGCTGGGCGCCCTCGCCTCGCTGGTCGCTCGGGCGACGAGGTCGTCCCCGTCCGCGAACACGAGGTCGCAGGGAACGCCCCCGAGGAGCCGGCTCGCGCCGTCGACCGTGGCCTGGCGGACCGTGGCGTCGGTCCTCGCGCCGACCAGCGGCCGGACCGCCTCGTAGAGCGGGTCGCCCGGCCCATCATCGGAGCTGATAATCGATCACTCCCGTCCGAGTTCGGACCGAAATCCGGGTAGAGCGGCGAAACATACCACATACACGGAGGTTCGTCGCTTAACGGTTGTGGGCTGATTATCAATTTATATATTCACGTTCGTCCGGACGGGGTCGTCCTCCGGCGTCACGGGGTAGTGGGGAAGCGGGTGGCCAGTGGCGAGTGTCCGGGCCCCCGCGTCGAACGCAGCTCGGTCGGCCAGAGGAGCTATGGTGGGGCCGGCCGTCCGCCGGCGCGGGGAGCCATGACACGAACAACGCTCGAGGACGCGCTCCGGTACCCGTGGAACAGCGGCGAGGCGGGAACGACGCTCGTGCTCGGCGGCGTGCTGACGCTGCTGAGCCCGCTGGTCATCCCGGCGTTCGCCGTGCTCGGGTACGGCCTCCGGGTCGTCGAGGCCGTGCTCGAGGAGGAGGACGCACCGCCGGCCTTCGGGGACCCGGTGGCGACCCTCGTGGACGGTGCCAAGGCGGCTGTCGTGCTCGCGGCGTACGTGGTGGTCCCGCTCGCGGTGGGGACCGTGGTCGTCGCCGGTGTGGCCGGCCAGGTGGGCTTCCGCATGGCCGGCGGAATCCCGAGCTTCGAGCGGGCGCTGGCCGTCGGCGGGGTGACGCTCGTGGTCGTGCTGCTGCTCGCCGGGCTCGCGCTCGTGGTCGCGTACGTCGCGCCGACGGCGCTCGTCCACCTCGCGCGGACCCGGCGGCTCCGGGCTGCGTTCGTGCTCGACGACGTCCGCGAGCTCGCCCGGGCCGACGCCTACGGCTCGGCGTGGCTGCTCGCGCTGGCCGTCTTCGCCTCCAGCGGCGTCGTCCTCGCGGTGCTCAACCTCGCCTCCATCGGCGTCGTCGCCAGCGGGTTCGTGACCTTCTACGCGTTCGTGGCGATGGCGTTCCTCTACGCCCGCGGCGCCCGGGAGGTCGGATTCGCGGTCGAACCGGCGGTCGATCCGGCCGAGGGTGACGTCGCCGAGCCGGCCGGAGGCGCGGAGGACGAGGCGGCAACGGGCTGACCGGCGGCCGGCGGGTGTCGGCAGGGCCGGGGGCCGGCAGGGGCGAGGAGGTCGAAAGCCGTGGTGACCAGGTCCGCCGGCGCGCGGTCGGACGGGCTGCCCCGGCGCAGCCCTCCCCTTCCACTTTCACCGTAGATAGCGGCGCTTTACGTACCGGGAGGCAGCCAGTTGCGTCGAGCGGCGGCGGCATCCCGTCGTGCGCGCCCGCGCCCGACGGCCCGGCCGGCGGCCGCCCCAGCCATCCATGCTCGAAACCGTCCGACGCGCCCTCGCGCGCCCGTTCCGCCCGACGACCGTCCGCGAGTGCCGGCACTGCGGGACCTCCCTGTCCGACGCGACGGAGGCGTGCCCGGCGTGCGACTCGACCGAGATAGCCACCTACGTACTGTGAAGGCCCTGTCGGTGCGGTGACCCCGCGAACAGGCTTATGAGTGGGGGCTCCGAAGGCGTCGGCATGTCGCTCGTCTCCGGTCGGGGGGGCCTGCGGGCAGGGCTGCTCGTGGCGGCCATCCTGGCCGCGCTCGTGGCGGTCCGCCTCGTCATCGGGGCGTTCCTGCAGCTGATGCAGCTGGTCGTCGTCGGGTTCGTCGTGCTCGTGGCCGCGTACGCCGGCTACCGGCTCTGGACGGGCTGGCGGCCGTGGGCCGAGGACCCGGCCGAGGCCACCCGCCCGCGATGACCGGGACAGCGGTCGCGAGACACTCGTCGTCGATGGTTCGAGCCACCGCGTCGACCGAGCGGCCGACCACCGGTCCGTCGACGCAGCGACCCACCGCAGCCCCGGCCGCCGCCGAACGGCCGCCGTTCGTGTGTCGCCGTTTCCCGGAGAACCTCGTCCCCGGTAGCCGCCGGCCGGTCACTGGTCGACGACGGAGCCGTCGACGTGCAGCCGGGTCTCGAGCGGCCGGGGCTCGTAGCCCTCGGCCGCGATGGCGTCGTGGTCGAGCGTCACGCCGATGCCCGGCCGGTCGGGCACCGACAGGAACCCGTCCTCGGCGACGAACGCCTCCTGGACCAGCCCCTCGCCCGGCGCCTCGCCGCGGTCCGGCCGGTACGGGAACTCCTGGACGGCGAAGTTGGGAACGGCGGCGGCCAGCTGCACCGAGGCCGCCGTCGTCACCGGCGACAGGGGGTTGTGCGGGACGACGCCGACGTGGTGGGCCTCGCACAGGGCGGCGATCTTCTTCGTGCCCGTCAGTCCGCCGGCGACGTGGACGTTCGGCCGCGCGAACTGCACCGCGTCGCGGCGGAGCAGCATCGCGAACTCCTGGGGGGTGTGCAGCCGCTCGCCGGTCGCGACCGGCACGTCGACCGCCCCGGCGACCGCGGCCATCGCGTCGAAGCTGTCCGGGCGGGCGGGGTCCTCGACGAACAGCGGGTCGAACTCGGCGATGGCGTTCGTGAGCACGATGGCCTGCTCGGGGTCGAGCCGCCGGTGGAGCTCGACGAGCAGGTCGACGTCGGCGCCGACGGCCTCCCGGTATCGCCGGACGCGCTCCCGGGCGCCGTCGAGCATGCCGGCGTGCGTCTCGAAGTACGGGACGTCCCGCGGCTCGTCGAGCAGCGGCGAGAGGTGTCCGACGGCGGTGAACCCCTGTTCCCGCGCCGCCTCGCACTCCGCGACGAGCTCGTCGGTCGTCTCGCCGAACGCGTGGACGTAGACCCGGGCGCGGTCGCGGACCGCACCGCCGAGCAGTTCGCAGACGGGCACGCCGCGATGCTTGCCGGCGATGTCCCACAGGGCGACGTCGAGCGCCGACAGCGCCCCCATCAGGACGGCGCCGCGGAAGTGGCTGTTCCGGTAGCAGTACTGGAAGTGGTGCTCGCGCCGGAGCGGGTCCCGTCCGACGAGGTACCGGGCGAACGTCTCGACGGCCGTCGCCGTGGGCTCGAGATAGCCCCACGTGCCCGCCTCGCCGACGCCCGTGACGCCGGCGTCGGTGTGGACCTCCACGAACAGCCACCGGTCGACGGCGTGCTCCGACCCGGCGCCGACGAGGTGGGTCTCGACCTCGGTGATCTCCATGGCGGGCGCCCGTTCGCGGGCGGCACCCAATAACCGTGGGGGCTCCCGGTGGAGGTCCCCGATTCGGGCCCCGGCGCGGCCGCCGGGCAGTCCGCACTACAGCTCGGTCCGGTCGCCGATCTCGAGGAGCTCCAGCCGGCGGGGATACAGCCGGCGGCGGACGTGGGGGTAAAGCGCCGTCGGGTCGGCCGTCAGCCCCTTCCACATGTCCCAGTGGCTCGGCAGCAACCGGTCGATACGCAGCTGGTTGGCGGCCCGCACGACCTCGTCCTCGTCGGCGTACCACTTGGTGACGGTCGGCTCGCTCGACTCCTCGCCGGGGAGCACGCCGGCCGAACCGAACGCGAGCACTCCGAGGTCGACGTCGTGGCGCTCCCCGACGGCCGCGAGGGCGGGGTCGGGCTTCGAGTCGCCCGCGTGCAGGAACGTCCCGGCCGCGTGCTCGACGACGTACGTGACGGGGTGGGCCGCGTCGGGGTCGTGCGCGGGCTCGACCGTGACCGTGAACGCGCCGACCTCGAAGGCGTTGCCCTCCGAGATCTCGACGAGCTGGTGGTCGTCCAGCGACCACTCGTCGACCCAGCCCCCCTCCTCGGCGACGTCGATGGACGCGTCCGGCCCGTAGAACGTCGCGCCGGTGCCCGCGAGGATGGGCCCCTGGGAGGGGCCGTGGGTGTGGTCGGTGTGCTCGTGCGTGGCGAGCACCGCGTCGGCCGCCTCGACGTCCCAGGGGTCGAACGGCACCGGGACCATCCGGACGGTCCGGGGCGGGTCGCCGGTGTCGAGGTACGGGTCGACGAACAGTGTGGTCCCCTCCGCAGCCTTCAGCACGAAGCCGTTGCACCCGAGATACCAGACCGCGACGCCGTCGGGTTCCGCCTCCGCGACGGCCCGCGGGAGCCAGTCGCCCCAGTCCGAGTGGACGGTCATGGCGGGGCGTGCGGCGGCGAGGGGGCTAAGCGTTCCGCTCGCCAGCCGCCTCGGGGACGCCGGGGTCAGTCCTCGACGGCCCAGAGGCCCGCCTCGCCGACGATGGAGTTGAGGTGGTAGACGACGAGCATGCCGAGGGCCAGCCCGCAGACGATGGCGGCCGAGAGCAGCAGCACCGCG
Organism: uncultured Halobacteriales archaeon; assembly: GCA_964628745.1. Lineage (GTDB taxonomy): Archaea > Halobacteriota > Halobacteria > Halobacteriales > Hikarchaeaceae > CAZVOR01. Next base: position 5,145 of record CAZVOR010000007.1, on the reverse strand, counting down.
ACCGCGTGCACGCCGCCGAGCTCGCCGAGGAACACGGCGTACGCCAGCACCGCGAACCCGGCCGCGGCGGTGGCCGTCACGCCGCCGAGGGGGTAGAGGGGATTTATCACGGCCGGGACGCCTCGCGTTGGGCCGGCTTCGAGGGACCCAGTCATAACTGCACGGCCCCGATTACAACAGATGATAATAAGGGGGCGGGCTGCCCGGTCCGAGCGCGGGGACGCTCAGTCCTGGCAGCAGCCGCCGGCCTCGCCGCCGAAGTCGACCGCCAGCGGGGCCGAGATGGCCTCGTTCACGGCCTCGAGGCGGTCGACCAGCTCCTCCTGGGCGGCGAGGAACTCGGCCATGACGGGCTGCTCGTGCAGCTCCCGCTGGGCGGCCTGGACCTCCTGGAGGGCCGCCTCGTCGGCCTCGCCGACCTGCCTCGCGAGCATGAACTCCCGCCGCGTCTGCTCGAACGACCCGATCATCTCCTGGACCTCGTCGTCCGCCTGGACGGCCTGGCGGGCGTCCTCGAACGCCTCGTACTCGGGCAGCTCGGCGATGGCCTCGCCGAGTTCGCGGCCCATCGCCTCGACGGTCGCCCGCTCGCCGGTCGCGGGTTCGGATTCGACGCTCATCGCCCGGCGCTTCGGACCGCCGCCCTTTGAAGCTGCCGGTGGGATGGCCGCCGTAGGGACGCCGGGTGCCCGTCCATCCGGGCGTCGTCGCAGGACGCCGCCGCCCCCGCCGGTGGGCTCGACGGTAGCGCGCGCTCAGTCGAGCCGCGCCGATACGAACCCGACCGCGTCGGCCAGCTCGTCCCGCCCGACGCCGTGGCCGACGTCGTAGGTCCGGAACGTGACCGAACAGCCGACCTCGCGTAGCCGGTCGGCGGCCGCCTCGGCCCGGCCGGCCGGGATGACCTGGTCGGCCGTCCCCGCGGAGACGAACACCGGTCTGCCCGCGACGCCGTCGGGCGCTAGCTCGGCGTGCGAGGCCGGCAGGTAGCCGTGCAGCCCGACGACCCACGCGTACCGCTCCGGCGCCTCGAGTAGCGAGGAGAAGGACGCGATGGCGCCCTGGCTGAACCCGAGCAGGCCGAGGCGGTCGGGGTCGAGGTCGTACGCCTCGACGGCCGCGGCCACGGACTCGTCGATGAGGTCGAGGCTCCGGCGGAACTCGTCGGCGTCGGGCTGGCTCGCGTGGAGCCCGCCGGCCGACAGGTCGAGCTCGTACCAGGTGTACCCGCCCATCAGGGGCGACGGCGCGCGCAGGCTGACCGTCGCCAGCGGACCCGGCAGCTGCCGGGCGACGGGCAGCAGGTCCTGCTCGTCGGCCCCGCGTCCGTGGAGGACGACGACGGCTGGCGGCGGGCCCCCGGCGTCGTCGGTCGGCGCGAGGTACTCGTGCTCGAGGGGCAGGTCGCTCATCGGGGTCCATTGTGCGGTCCGGGGTTAGAACCCTGCGGCCCCGGCAGTCGCCGCGGCCGCCCGGCGTCGTCACGGCCGCCGGCCGGGAGCGTCGACGCGGTCCGCCCGACAGGCGTCGACGGCGGCACCGGAAACGCCGCCGTTAAACCCGCCGGGCGGGTAGCCGGGCCCGATGACCGAGGAGCGCACCCCGGGCGACCTCCGGAAGACCGGACTCGCGCTGACCCACGACCGGGAGTGGGACTACGAGCTCGACCGGGTCGTCGAGGCGGTGGCCGAGCGCGACGCCGGGACCGTCGGCCTGCAGTTCCCGGAGGGGCTCAAGCGACGCGGTCCGGCCGTCGCGGACGACCTCCGCGACCGGCTGCCCGAGGGCGTCCGCGTGCTCATCTCCGGGCAGCCCTGCTACGGCGCGTGCGACCTCGATACGTTCCTGCTGCGCCGCGCCGACGTCTTCGTGCACTTCGGGCACAGCCCGATGAAGGAGTCGGAGAAGATCGTCTACGTGCCGCTGTTCTCGAACGTCGACGTGCTCCCCATCGTGGAGGAGGCGCTGACGGAGCTCGCCCCGCCCGACGAGCGCCCGTCGCTGGGCCTCGTCACGACCGCCCAGCACCTGAACGCGTTCGAGGAGGTGCGGTCGTTCCTCGAGTCGGCGGGCTACGCCGTCGAGACGCGCCGGGGCGACGAGCGCCTGACCCACGAGGGGCAGGTGCTCGGCTGCAACTACGCCTCGGCGGACGTGGACGCCGAGCAGGTGCTGTACGTCGGCGGGGGGAAGTTCCACCCGCTCGGCCTGGCGATGGAGCACCCCGACAAGCGCGTCGTCATCGCCGACCCGGTCAACATGAACGTCTCCGTGGCCGACGCGGAGCGGTTCGTGAAGCAGCGATACGCGGCCGTCCACCGGGCCATGGACGCCGAGACGTGGGGCGTCATCTTCTGCACGAAGATCGGCCAGGGCCGGTGGGACGCCGCCGAGGACATCGTCGACTCGAACGACCGGGCCTACCTCATCACGATGGACGAGATCACGCCCGACCGCCTGCTCAACTTCGACGTCGACGCGTTCGTCAACACGGGCTGCCCGCGGGTCACCACCGACGACGGCCCGACGTTCCGAAAGCCGATGCTCACGCCCCAGGAATACCGCATCGCCGTCGGGGAGGAGCCGCTCGACGCGCTCTCGTTCGACACGTTCCACGGCACCTGGTAGCCGGGCGGCGGCACGCGGCAGCGGCCCCCGAACACGCAGTGGCCGACCCGGAGGCACGCGGTGGCCGACCCGCGTCGCCAGGCGTCAGCCGCCATCGGGCGGGGCCGACCCGCGCAGGCGGATGCTCACCGCGCTCCCCCGCGGGGAGCCGTTCTCGAACGCCACGTCGCCGCCGACGCTGTCGACGAGCCACCGCACGAGCCAGAGGCCGAGCCCGCTGCCGTGGACGAGCTGCGTCTCCTCGTCGGCCTCGAGCGCGTCGAGCTCCGCCCGGGGGAGGCCCGGGCCGTCGTCGGCGATGTGGACCGTGACCCATCGACCGAGCCCCGCGTCAGGGTCGATGGAGATCTCGACGGTGGGCGCGTCCCTGTCCGAGTGCTGGATGGCGTTCTCGAGGAGGTTGTCGACGACGATCTCGAGCGTCCGGTTCGCGGTCACCCAGCGCTCGGGCGGGGCCGAAAGCGACAGCCGCGCGCCGGGGTAGCGCTCCCGGAACGCGTCCAACCGGCCCTCGACGACGTCCACGACGTCGACCGGACCGAGGTAGCCGTCGTCGCCCGTGAGCGCCGACTCTATCTGGCGGGCCTTCTCGCTCAGCCGGAGCAGTCGGCCCGCGGCGTCGTGGATGGTCTCGACCGGGTCGTCGCCGTCGCCGGACGGCCGGTCCTCGAGCAGTTCCGCCCGGGTCATGACGATATTCAGCTGGTTGCGCACGTTGTGCCGGAGCACGCGGTTCAGCACGGAGAGGCCCTGCTCCCGGCGCTTCCGTTCGGTGACGTCCCGGACGACGCCGAGCGTCCCCTCGAACGAGCCGTCGTCGGAGGGGAGCAGCGAGAGGTGGAGGTCACAGGGAATCTCCCGGCCGGAGGCGGTCTGGAGGCTGATCTCGCACCGCCGGCTGCCGCTCGCGTCGGTCTCGAGCAGCTCCGTGATGATCTCGACGCACCGCTCGACGTCCTCCGCCGGGAGGATCTTCGTCACGGGCGCGCCGATGAGCTCCTCCCGCGTGTAGCCGCCGTCGAACTCCTCGACGGCGACCTCGTTCACCCAGGTGATGCGGCCGTTCGGGTCGAGCGTGTACACCGCGTCGTGGATGTTCTTGAGGATGAGCTCGTAGTCCGTCGTCGAGAGCGCTGCGTCCCCCGCTCCGGGGTCGGGACCGCTCATGGTGGTGGGTGGCAGGCAGATGACCGATCCCGGCCATAAACGTACCCGCGCAGCTCTCTATTCTGATAAATACCGACGGAGGCGCCGAGCCCGCAGCTCGAGACGAGAGGACACCCCGTCGCGCCGGCCCGTCACGGGCCGTCGAGCGGCCGGGGCGCGGCCATCGGTTCCCCCGAGGACCGTCGCGACGTCGCCAGTCGGCCTCGTCAGCCCGCCGTCAGACGGCGGGCCAACAGTCTTTATCGTGCGCTCGCATGGGGCCGTATGGCCTCCGACTCCGGGAGCCCACTGCTGGCCCTCTACCGGCGGTACGTCGGCGAGCCGGCCAGCGAACGCGACGTCTACGTCGGCTTCGCGCTGTTCTTCGGCGGCATCGCGCTCGGCGCGGTGGGCCTCGTCGTCTTCCTGTACAGCACGGGTCTCGAGCCCGCGACGCCCTTCTTCTGGCAGCTCCGCGAGATCGCCATCTCGGCGGCGTTCCTCGGGCTGCCGGCGTTCATCCTGAGCGTCATCGTGCTGCTGCCCGTGGGCCGTCGCGCGCGCCTGGCCGCGGTCGGCGGCGGCGCGCTCTGCCTGCTGGCCGTCGGCGCGTTCGTCGCGGTCTACCCGGGCAACTGGAACGTCCAGGGTGCGACCGACTACAGCGCCCAGGGCGTCGCGCTGTACGCCGCCGGCCTGGCGGTGCTCGCCGGCTCCACGGGGTCGGCCCTGGTCGCCCAGTACCTGGAGCGGGCCCGCCCTCCCGCCGCCGACGCGGTGGACGGCGAGCCGGCGGCGGGCGAGGCCGGCGGTACCGGGAGCAGTGCCGGCGGCCGGCGCGGCGCGGACGTCACCGACGAGCAGGTCCGCCGGGACATCGAGGAGTCGATGGAGCGCGCCGAGCTGTCGTGGGGCGGCGTCCGCAAGCGCGAGACGAAGCGGCTCAAGATCCGGACGCCGGACGTCGAGGCCACCGAGGCGGAGGCGTCGGGCTTCGACCGGAACAACGCCAAGACGGCCCGCTCGTCGGGGACGGACGACGCCGTGGCGGGGCTGCGCCAGCTACAGGGCGGCGAACGCAAGCAGGCCGCCGGCGGGGGGACCGACGACCAGGCCGAGGCGCTCAAGCAGCTGAAGGCGCAGCGGGAGGCCGCGGCCGAGGAGCCGGCCGAGCGCGCGGGCGTGCTCGGCCAGGTCCGCGACCGGCTCGGGCTGTGACTCGTCCGGCGGGTGGTCGGGCCGGCGTCAGACGCCCGTCAGCCACGCGCGGACGACGACACCGCCATTAATATCGGAGCCGCCCGAACGGCCTCCCCATGGCCCAAGGGCTCGACGTCGGCACGATGAACATCCTCTCCGCGAGGCAGGACG
>CAZVOR010000006.1:30070-36228 GCA_964628745.1 uncultured Halobacteriales archaeon | reverse complement strand
ATCGGCATCGTCAACTACGCGCTCGTGTCCGCCTACGGCGGGCGGGGACTGGCCATCACTGGCTTCTTCGGCGGGCTGGCCTCCTCGACGGCGGTCGTCGGCACCGTCCTCGAGCGGGTCCGCCGCCAGCCCGACCTGGCGGCCTACGGCGTCGCGGCCATCCTGCTGGCCGACGCCGCGATGGCCATCCGGAACCTGATCATCGCGGTGGCGTTCACGCTGCCGGACCGGCCGCTCCTCGGGGCCGTGGTCCCGCTCGGTGCCGTCGTCGTCGGCGCCGTCGCCATCGCCGCCGCGACGGCCGACTGGTCCGCCTCGTTCGAGCTCGAGCTCGACAGCCCCTTCTCCATGCGCTACGTCCTCGGGTTCGGCGGGGTCTTCCTGTTCATCGTCGTGGTGGGCGCCGTCGCGCAGGCGGAGTTCGGCTCCGGCGGGCTGTACGTCGCGGCGGCGCTGTCGGGGCTGGTCTCGAGCGCCGGCGCGACGACCTCCGCGGTCGTGCTCTACCGCGGTGGGGCCATCGACGCCGGCGTGGCGACGACCGCCATCCTGCTCGCGACGGTCGCGAGCATCGCGGTGAAGGCCGGGCTGACGCTCGGGGTGCCGGACCGGTCGTTCACGGTGCGCGTGGCCGGCTGGAGCCTGGCCCTGGTCGTCGCGAGCGGCCTGGCGGTGCTCGCCGTCGCGTGAGCGGTCGCGTCCGCTCGCGCCGACGCGACGGGACGGAGCGCTCGGGCGTCGGTACGGGTTTTACGTCCGGGCCGACCGTACGGCCGACATGGACCGGGACGTCGCCGAGCCGCGGGTGGGGGAGCTGCCGGGCGAGCGGGCTCGCCGCCGGGTCGACCGGCACCGGGCCGTCGCGGCGCCGAGCACGCACGTCTACGACTTCGTCTGGGACCCGACCGCGCCGGCCGCGGGGCCCTTTTGCACCGACGTCGACGGGAACGTGCTGCTGGACTTCACCTGCCACGTCGCGTCCGCGCCGCTCGGCTACAACCACCCCGCGCTCCGCGAGCGGCTCGAGGCGTTCGACCTCGTCGACCCGCTGAAGATCGCCGGGCAGGACTTCTACGCCGGCATCGGCTCGCCCGACGCGGACGCGCTCCCGGGGCCGACCGAGCTGGCAGAAAGGCTCGTCGAGCTGACGGCCGGCTACGGCCTCGACACCGTCTTCCTGTCGAACTCGGGCGCCGAGGCCGTCGAGAACGCCGTGAAGATCTGTCACGACGCCCGCCCCGGGGCGAAGTACGGCGTCACGTTCACGGGCGCGTTCCACGGCCGGACGCTCGGCGCGCTGTCGTTGAACCGCTCGAAGGCGGCGCACCGGCGGCGGTTCCCGGAGCTCGCGGGCGTCGTCGAACTACCCTACTGCGACGACCGGCGCTGCACGGCGGCGACCTGCTCGTGCGGGTTCTTCCCCGACGGGGGCGACTCGACGCTGCGCCGGCGGCTGCGCGACAACGGCGGGAACATCGACCCCGACGAGGTCGCCTACGTCATCGTCGAGCCGGTGCAGGGCGAGGGCGGCTACCGGTTCCCCAGCGAGGCGTTCCTGGCCGAGGTCGCGGACGTTTGCGACGCCCACGGCATCCCCGTCATCGCCGACGAGATCCAGACGGGGCTGGGCCGGACGGGGCAGTGGTGGGCGTCGGACGACACCCCGCTCGAGCCCGACGTCATCACGGCCGGCAAGGGACTTCGCGTCGGCGCGACGGTCGCCGCCGAGGGGACGTTCCCGTCCGAGCGGGGGCGGCTCTCCTCGACCTGGGGCGCCGGCGACCTGCTCTCGTCGTTCGTCGGGGCGGCGACCGTCGACGTCATCCGCGAGGCGGGGCTGCTGGCCACCGCCGCCGAGCGCGGGGCCCGCCTCGTCGAGCGGCTCCGGGACGTCGACTCGCCGCACGTCGTCGACGTTCGCGGCGCGGGGCTGCTGGTCGGCGTGGAGCTCGACGGGACGGCCCGCCGCGACGCGGCCCTCGAAGCCGCGTTCGAGCGCGGGCTGTTGCTGCTGCCCTGCGGGACGAGGACGCTCCGCGTGCTCCCGCCCCTCGACGTGACGCCGCGCGAGGTGGAGCTCGGCGCGTCCCTGCTCGCCGAGGCGCTCGGCGACGAGCGCGTCGCGCGGGCGGAGCCGGGGCGGCCCGGAGGCGGCGACGCCTGACCGGTCGAGGGGCACCGCGACCCGACGGGCGCGCCGTGGGCGCGGTCAGAACTGGTAGCGCCGCTCGTCGTCGGGCTGCGGGAACTGGTCGGCGCCGGTCATCTCGTCGTACGTCATCCCGGACAGGTACTCGTCGTAGGTGACGCCGTACTCGCTTCTGAGGTGGAAGTCGAGCTTGCCCGCGTCCACCGTCGACTGGAACAGCAGGTGGACCGCGCGTCGGACGAGGTCCGACGGGTCCGCCGCGAGCACCGCGGTCAGCAGCGCCAGCTCGTGCTTGGTCTCCCGGTCCAGCGGGACGCTGACGGTCCCGTCCAGCTCGTCGAACGTCGCCTCGACGTCGTCGTCGAGGGCATCAAGGCCCATGGCCGTCGCCAGGGGCTTCGCGGACATACCCCTTCCCCTTCGCGTTCGGCCGGCCAGCAGCGCGGGGACGACGGCGGCGCGAGCCGGACGACGACCGCCACGCCTAACCCCCCGCCGTCACTACGCGTCGGCGATGGCCGACGACCCAGTCGGGGCGTTCGTTCCCGCGGACCTCGACGGCGCCCGCGAGGCCCTGGTCGAGTGGTACGAGGCCGAGCGCCGCGCCTTCCCCTGGCGGGAGACGACGGACCCGTACGCGGTCCTCGTCTGCGAGGTGATGAGCCAGCAGACGCAGCTCGACCGGGTCGTCGAGCCGTGGACCGGGTTCCTGGAGCGCTGGCCGACGGTCGACGCGCTCGCTGCGGCCGACCGCGCCGACGTCGTCGGCTTCTGGTCGGCCCACCGCCTTGGCTACAACAACCGGGCCCGATACCTCCACGAGTCGGCCCGGCTAGTCGCGGAGGAGCTCGACGGCGCGTTCCCGGAGACGCCCGAGGGGCTCCGGGAGCTGCCGGGCGTCGGCCCGTACACGGCGACGGCCGTCGCGTCGTTCGCGTTCGGCGCTGACGCCGCCGTGGTGGACACGAACGTAAAGCGGGTGCTGTACCGGGCGTTCGGCGTCCCGGACGACGACGAGGCGTTCGCGGCCGTGTCGGACGCGCTCGTCCCCGAGGGCGGCTCGCGGGTCTGGAACAACGCGGTGATGGAGCTCGGCGCCGAGGTCTGCGCGGCGACGCCGCGGTGCGACGAGGCGCCCTGCCCGTGGCGGGACCGCTGTGCGGCCTACGCGTCGGGCGACTTCGCGGCCCCGGACGTCCCCGCGCAGGCGGCGTTCGACGGCAGCCGGCGGCAGTTCCGCGGCCGCGTCGTCCGGGCGCTGCGGTCCGGCGGCCAGGTGCCGCTGGCCGAGCTGGGCCCCCGGGTCCGGGTGGACTACGCTCCCGACGGCGACCACGGCCGGGAGTGGCTGCGCGGCCTGCTCGCCGACCTCGAGGACGACGGCCTGGTCGAGGTGGCGGAGCGCGACGGGGGCGCGGTCGCCCGGCTGGCGCGCTGACGGCGGCCGGCCGCCGGGCCACGAGGCCGCCCGTCGCCCGGCCGCAGCGGTCGCCGGAAGCTGTGCCCCTTTATCCCCCACGGCCCTCGGGCGACGCATGAGCGACGCCACGCACGTGGCCGGCATCTGCGGCAGCCTCCGCGACGGGAGCTACACCCGGGCGGCGCTCCGGCTGGCCCTCGAGGCCGCCCGGGAGACCGGCGCGACGGCGGAGCTGGTCGACCTCCGGGCGTTCGACCTGCCGGTCTTCGACGCCGACGAACGGGAGGCGGGCGACGCCCCGGCGCTGACCCGGACCGTCCGGGACGCCGACGCCGTCCTGCTCGGGACGCCGATGTACCACGGGTCGTACGCCTCGCCGCTGAAGAACGCGCTCGACTACTGCGGGTTCGACGAGTTCGAGGCCAAGACCGTCGGCCTGCTCGCCGTCTCCGGGGGCCGCTTCCCGGTGACCGCGCTCGAGCACCTCCGGTCGGTCTGCCGCGCCCTCGACGCGTGGGTGCTCCCCTACCAGGCCGCCGTCCCCCGGGCGCGGCGCGCCATCGAGGACGACGCGTTCGTCGACCCCGACCTCGAGGAGCGGGTCGCCACGCTGGGCCGGCGGGTCGTCCGGTTCGCGCACATCGAACCCGACCCGCGGACCTTCGAGAGCGACGAGAACGTCGGCGCCGGCGACTGAGCACTTTTTTGACCTGGGGCGCCGACCGGCCGCCATGGTCGAGTACCGCTCGGTGTCCGACGGCGAGCGCGACGCCTTCCGCCGGGTGCTCGATTACGCGTTCCGCGCGACGGCCGGCCCGGACCCCGACCACGAGGACGACCCGCCGATGCTCGGCGAGCGTCGCGGGCTCTACGACGACGGGACGCTCGTCACCACGGCGGTCCACCTCCCGTTCGAGGTCGCCGTCCGGGGGCGCTGGCTCGACGTCGCCGGGATGAGCGCGGTCGCCACCCGGCCCGAGGACCGCCGTCGGGGCCTGGTCCGCCGGCTGCTCGCCGAGTCGCTCGCCGAGTACCGGGACCGGGGCCTGCCGTTCTCGCTGCTCTGGCCGTTCAAGCACAGCTTCTACCGGCGGTTCGGCTGGGGCCGGCTCGCCCCGCTCGGGCGCTACGAGTTCGAGCCCGGCGCGCTGGAGCCGCTCTCGGACCACCCGCTGGCGGGCGGCGGGTTCGAGCGGCTCGCCGCCGACGAGGACGTCCCGGCGCTGCGGGCGCTCGACGACCGGTTCGCCCGGCGGGCCGACCTGGCGATGCGCCGCACCGAAGCGTGGTACCGGCATCGGTTCTTCGAGGGGTGGCGGAGCGACCCGTTCGTCTACGGCTGGTCGCACGAGGGAGAGCTCGGGGGCTACCTCCGCTACGTCGTCGAGGAGTCGGGGGACGACGAGCGGCTCGTCGTCCTGGAGTTCGGCGCCCCGGACGACGCGGCCGCGGTCAACCTCCTGCGCCTGCTGCACCGGCACGCCGACCAGGTCGACGAGGTGCAGCTCTTCGCGCCGCCGGACGAGCTGGTCTTCGACCTCGTCGAGGAGCCCCGCGACGTCGAGCTCGCGCTGCGTCCCGGGCCGATGGGCCGGCTCGTGGACGTCGCGGCCGGGCTCGAGGCGCTGCCGGTCCCCGACGGCGTCGAGGGCGCGCTCGCGCTCTCGGTCGACGACCCCCTGGTCGACGGGAACGACGGCGAGTTCGCGCTCGAGGCGGCCGACGGGGCCGTCGCGGTGGAGCCGGGGGCGGGCGACGGCCCGCGGGCCTCGCTGCCGGTCGAGACGCTCTCCCGGCTCGCGTTCGGGACGACCACCGCCGAGCGGGCGGCCGTCGCCGGCGGGCTGGCGGCCGGGGAGCCGGCCCGGAGGCTGCTCGCCGAGCTGTTCCCGCCCTGCGAGGTCTTCCTGCGGGAGTTCTTCTAGCGGCCGCCTCCGAACCGATGCCCGGCGCGGGTCGGCGGACGCCGCCGGCGAGGTGACGGAACCGCCTCCGCCGGCGAGGCGACGGAACCGTTTAGAGCCCGGTCGTCCCGGGATGGAGCATGGGTCTGGCCCGGAGGGCGCGGACGTGACGACGTGGGTCGAGGAGCCCGGCGGGGGCCGGGACCGCGGCCCGGGGGCCGTCGTCCGGGCGTGGGTCGAGGTGCTCGTCCGGCCGGGCCGGTTCTTCCGGCACGGCGTCGCGGCCGGCGACCAGGGGGCGGGGTTGACCTTCGCCATGGCCGTCGTGCTCGTCGAGGAGGCCGCGCGGCTCGCGATGGTCCCCGGGGCGACGCCGGCGCTGGCGGGCGGCCGGCCGGCGTCGACCCTGCTCGCGCTCGGCGTCGCGACGCTGCTCGTCGCGCCGGCGGCGCTGCACCTGGTCGCCGCGCTCCAGACGCTGCTCCTGCGGGCCATCGTCGCGGACCGCCGCGGCGTCGGCGAGACGGTCCAGGTGCTCGCCTACGCGACGGCGCCCTGCGCGCTCGCCGGGCCCCCGGTGCCGGCGCTCCGGGTGGCCTGCGCGGCCTACGGCGCCTGGCTGCTCGTCGTCGGGCTGGCGACGGTGCACGGGACCTCCCGCGCCCGCGCCGCGGCGGCCGGCGCC
>CAZVOR010000006.1:1373-29970 GCA_964628745.1 uncultured Halobacteriales archaeon | reverse complement strand
TCGTCTTCGGCTACGGCTTCCGCGGCTTCGCGGCCGCCGCCCGGCTGCTCGCCGGGTGGGGCATCGGCTGAGGGGCGGGCGAGCAGGCAATCCGACGCACCTTATTTGACCGGGGCCGGCCAACGTCGGGCATGATCACCGTCTCGCTGTCGGAGTTCGTCCTGGAGCTGAAGGACGGCGTCGTCGAGCACGTCGGGCCGTCGAACAAGACCGCCGAGGTCAAGCTCTACGACGTCGAGCGGGTCGAGGTCCGCGAGTTCGGCGACGAGCGGCTCAAGCTCGTCTTCGAGGACGAGGCCGGCAGCGTCGTCCACGTGGCCGTCGGGCCCGAGCAGGCCCGGTCGGTCGGCCGCGCCGTCGAGCAGCTCGCCGAGGACAGCCCCGTCTTCGAGTGAGGCCCGGAATCCGGGTCCCCACGCGAGGGACGACGCCACCCCCCGCGCGCGTTTCGACAACCGTTTAGGGGCTGGTCCGCTTTCACGAATCAAATGGGTACGTGTGTCATCTGCGGGACCGAGGTCGACGGACACGTCTGTGCGAGCCACGAGGAGGACGTCTACTTCGAGTTCACGGGGACGAAACCCGACCAGCTGGGGCGGAACCGATTCTACCTGGGGACCGTCGACGGCTACGCCGACTTCGGCGTCTTCGTCGACATCGGCGAGCGGGTCACCGGTCTGCTGCACCGAAGCGAACTCGACCGACGCCTGGAGAGCCTCGACTGGGAGCCGGGCGACGAGGTCTTCGTCCAGGTCACGAACGTCCGCGACAACGGCAACGTGGACCTCGGGTGGTCCATCCGCCAGGCGAGAGCGGAGTTCCGCGGCGGCCTCGTCCACACGCCGCAGGGCGACGAGCCGCTCGACGACGCGGGCGACGGTGACGAGGTCGAGACGACCGCAGACGAGGGCGCGGCGTCCGGAGACGGCGCCGAGCCGGGGTCGGCACCGGGGCGGACGACGCGGGGTGGCTCCTCGCCGGAACCGCCCGAATCGACCGAGCCCACTGGCCGCGACGAGGCCGCCGACCGGGACCCGGAGCCGTCGGGCGCCGAGGGGTCGGCCGGGGGAGGAGGCGCGTCGACGGCCGCCGCCGGCGGAGCCGAGGCCGCGGCGGTCGCCGGCGGTGGCGGCGCGGCGGTCGAGTCGCCCCTGAAGCGCAGCGAGATCGCCGGGCTCGAAGAGACGATCGGCTCGCCGGTCCGCCTCGAGGGCGAGGTCGTCGAGGCGCGCCAGACCGGCGGCCCGACCATCTTCGAGCTCCGCGACGAGACCGGCGTCGTCGACTGCGCGGCGTTCGAGTCGGCCGGGGTCCGCGCCTACCCCGAGGTGGAGGCGGGCGCCATCGTCCGGCTCGACGGCGTCGTCGAGGAGCGCCGGGGCGCGGTCCAGGTCGAGACCGAGTCGCTCGTCGTCCTCGAGGGCGAGGAGCGCGAGGCCGTCGTGGACCGGCTCGAACGGGCGCTCGACGAGCGGGCCCGCCCCGACGACGTCGACCTGCTCGCCGACCACCCCGCCGTCGAGGCGGTCCGCGAGGGGCTGCACGAGGCGGCGACCGCGGTCCGCCGGGCGGTCTTCGAGGCCCGGCCGGTCGTCATCCGCCACAGCAACACCGCCGACGGCTACGTCGCCGCGGCGGCGATAGAGCGCGCCGTCCTGCCGCTGGTCCGCGCCGAGCACGAGGAGGGCGACGCCGAGTACCACTACGTGGACCGCCGGCCGCTCGACGGCCGGGTGTACGGGCTCGCCGACGCGATGCGCGACGTCACCCGGCTGCTCGACGCCCGCGAGCGCCACGGCGAGAAGGTGCCGCTGTTCGTCTTCGTCGCCGCCGGCTCGACGGCCGAGTCGGTCGACGCGCTCGACCTCCTCGGGGTCTACGGCGCCGCCCGCGTCGTGGTCGACGCCGGCTATCCGGACACCGCGCCGGCCGACGCCGTCGAGACGTTCGTGAGCCCGCACCGGGTCGAGGCGGCCGACGCGGAGACCGCGACGACGACGGCGCTGTGCGCGAACCTCGCGGCCGCCGTCAACCCGGACGTCCTCGAGGAGCTCCGGCACCTCCCCGCGATAAGCTACTGGCGGGACGCGCCGGCGGCGTACGTCGAGCTCGCGGCCGCGGCGGGCGTCGACGCCGAGGAGACGACCGCGCTACGGGAGGCCGTCGCCCTCGAGGCGTTCTACCAGGCCTACCAGGACAAGCGCGAGCTCGTCGCCGACCTCCTGTTCGGCGACGCGGCGCTCGCGGGCCCGGCCAGCGAGCAGTTCCGGACGCGGCTCGACGAGGAGCTACGAACCGCCGAGCCACACCTGGAGACGTGGAGCGTCGCCGGGGCGAGCCTCGGCGTGCTCGACGTCGACGCGTACACCCACCGCTACGACTTCCCGCCGGCGGACGTCCTCCTGGCCGCGCTGGCGGACCGGGCGGGCGACCTCGACGCCGTCGTCGGCGTCGACGCGGACGAGCTGACCGTCTGGAGCCGCGAGCCGGTCGACCTCCGCGCCGTCGCCGACGCCGTCTCGGAGGCGGCCCCGGACGCCGGCGTCGAGACGCGCGGCGGGCGCGACGGCTCGCTGGTGTTCCTCTCCGGCGAGCGCGACGCGGTGCTGGAGGCGACCATCCAGGCGGTCGCCGAACAGCTGTAGGGGAACCGCGAACCCCTCGCCGGCCGCGGGGAGTGCCCGTCCCTCTACCGGCTACGCCGCCCCGGCGTCGGCGACCCGCCCGAGGAAGAGCACCGCGTCGGTCGGCCGGTCGCGGACGCAGAACAGGAACGGCCGGTCGAAGGTCAGGTCGAACGTCGTCGCCGGCGCCGATTCCGCCATGACGACCGCGGTCGCGGCGGCCGCCTCGGTGCCCTCCTCGTCGACGCTCACGAACGCCTGGTGGTAGACCTCGTCGATCCGGGGGCCGGCACCGTCGCCGTCGACCATCCCGCCGAAGTCGGCACCGCCGCCGAAGGCGGCCGGCATCCCGAGCTCGGCGAGGGCCTCCGACAGCTGGACCGCCGTCTCGAACTCGAACCTCGGGAGCGCCAGGTCCCCCGTGGCGTCGCCGAGGGCCTCGAAGACGCCGAACAGCCGGTCGGCGTCGAGCGAACGTTCGAACGCCTCGAACTCGCCCTCGTCGGGGAGGAGCAGTACCATGGACACCTCCCCGCCGACGTACGGCAGCTCGACGGCCTCCGCGCCGGGGACGGACGCGTAGTTCGTCCGGAGGTGCTGGTGCATGAACGGCACCGTCGACCCAGTGCCGTCCAGCGCGGCGAACGCCCCGTCCTCGGTGTCCTCGGGGTCGAACTGGAACTGCCAGCTCGCCAGGAAGTAGATGGCGTTGGTGAGCACGAGGACCGTCGACGGGTCCAGCGAGCCGACCGGCAGGAGGTCCTCGATGCGGTCCTCGGTGGCGTCGGCGACCCAGTCGTTGATGCGCTCGCGCTCGCGCTCGGGGTCGCCCGCGAAGTCCGCGCGACGGAGGCCGGCGCCGTAGTGCTCGTCCAGCAGCGCCAGGTAGTCCTCGGCGAACGGGTAGCCCTCCCGGCCCCACAGCGCGCTGGCGACCGCGAGCTGGAAGGCGTCGACCGTCTCGTCCTCCACCGGGTCCTCGGTGGTGGCCCGGGCGTCGAGCGCCGCCTGGAGGTCCGCGAACGCCGGGTGGACGTCCCCGCCGAGCGTGTAGCGGAGGGTCTCGCGCATCTGGGTCGCCGTCTCGCCCCGGGCCCCGGCGTACGTCATCGCGAGCGCGACGGAGATGCTGTACGGGGAGGCGAACAGGTTGCCGCCCGCCTCCTCGGCGAGGTGGCGGTGGAGGTCGAGGGCGAACCCGGCGTTGCCGGCGACCAGCTCGGCCAGCCGCTCGTCGTCGGCGCCCGGCTCGCCCGCCGGCGGCTCCCCGGTCGGCGTCCCCGATGGCGTGCCGGCGGGCGTCCCGGGTCCGCCGGGGAGTCGGTCGCCGCCCAGGCAGCCCGCGAGGGCCACGGCGGCGAGCGCCCCGGAGGCCGCCAGCAGGTCGCGTCGGTGCATGGCCGGGGTATCCCGGCCGCGGAGAAAAGGCCGCGGATGGGTACAGCGGTCGTTGCACCGTCGGCGTCGCGCCCCCTCGTTCGACCGGCTGCGACCGGCCCGTTCGGTCGGACGACTGGGCGGCCGGCCTGCGCCCGGGCGACCCGATGGCGGGTCGTTCCCCCCCCCCCCCGGCGTAGGGAGCGGCACCGACGAACGGGTCCGAGCCATCGACGGACCGGCCCCGTCGCGAGGTGGAGGGACACGCTCTTGTCGCCGGAGCCCATCCCGACGTCCAACCCGAACAGCCACCGATGAGCACCGACACGCCCGCCGAGACGGAAGCGGCCGCCGAATCGGAGGCCTACCGGGCGGCCTGCGAGGAGCTGGTCGAGCGGCTGCTCGACGGCGAGCTCGACCCCGACGACCTCGAGGCGGCGAAGGTCGAGGCCTGCGGCCGGGTGTCGTCGCCGAAGGTGCCGAAGAACATGGAGCTGCTCGAGTTCGCCCCGGCGGACCGCCGGGCGGAGCTGCGCGCGGCCGTCTCGCGCAAGCCCGTCCGGACGGCCTCCGGCGTCTCCCCGGTGGCCATCATGACCTCGCCGCGGGCCTGTCCGCACGGCAAGTGCCTGTACTGTCCCGGCGGGCCTGGCTCCGAGTTCTCGAGCGCGCAGGCGTACACGGGCCAGGAGCCGGCGGCCGCCCGCGGCGTCCAGAACGACTACGACCCGTACGGCCAGGTGTCGCTGCGCCTGCACCAGCTGCGCCACATCGGCCACCCCGTCGACAAGGTCGAGCTCATCCTCATGGGCGGGACGATGACGGCCCGCTCCGCGGACTACCAGGAGTGGTTCGTCAGGCGCGCGCTCGAGGCGATGAACGACCACGACGTCGACGCGGAGCCCGCGCCCGCCCAGGGCGAGTCGTTCGCCCAGCCGCCGGAGGCGCACGAGTTCCGCTACCTCGAGGACGTCGTCGCCGCCAACGAGACGGCCGACGTCCGGTGCGTCGGGACGACGTTCGAGACCAAGCCGGACTGGTGCGGCCCGGAGCAGGTCGACCGGATGCTCCGGCTGGGCGGCACGAAGGTCGAGGTCGGCGTCCAGACGACCCACGACCGGATCAACCGGGCGATGCATCGCGGGCACGGCGTCGACGCCTCCCTCGACGCCAACCGCCGGCTGCGCGACGCCGCGTTCAAGGTCGGCTTCCACATGATGCCGGGCCAGCCCGGGATGACCCCCGGGATGGACCGCGAGGACTTCCGCCGGCTGTTCGCCGAGCCCGAGTGGCGCCCGGACTACCTGAAGATCTACCCGACGCTCGTCGTCCGCGGCACCGCGACCTACGACATGTGGCGACGCGGCGAGTACGAGCCGCTCGACAACGAGGCCGCGGCGGACCTGGTCGCCGACGTGAAGGCCGACCTGCCGCGCTACGTCCGGCTGCAGCGCGTGCAGCGCGACATCCCCGCGGACCTCATCGACGCCGGCGTCTGGAAGTCGAACCTCCGGCAGCTGGCCCGCGAGCGGCTCGACGCGCGCGGGGAGTCCTGCGAGTGCATCCGGTGCCGCGAGGTCGGCCACAACGACGCCACGCCCGAGACGCTGGAGCTCGACGTGCTGACCTACGAGGCCGCCGGGGGCACGGAGCACTTCGTCAGCGTCGAGGACTTCGAGCGCGACGTGCTCGTCGGGTTCTGCCGGCTGCGGTTCCCGGGCCGAGCCGCCCGCCGGGAGCTGCGCGACGCCGCGCTCGTCCGCGAGCTGCACGTCTACGGGAGCGAGGTCGGCGTGGGTCGCGAGGGCGAGGCGGGCCAGCACCAGCACCGCGGCCACGGCCGCCGGCTGATGGCCGAGGCCGAGCGACTCGCCGCGGACGCCGGCTACGGGAAGCTCGCCGTCGTGAGCGGCATCGGCGCCCGGCAGTACTACCGCGAGCAGCTGGGCTACCGCCGGGACGGGCCGTACATGGTCACGGGGCTGTGACGGTGGCGGTCTGAGCCCGCCGCGGAGCGATGGGTCGTTACCGCCTCCCGCTCCCGGATTCCACCCACGTTTATTACGTCCGATGACGAACGACGAAATCGAGAACATGTCGAGCACGCCGCCCGCACCGAGCCCGCCGCTGGACAGCAGTTTCACCGACCGACAGGCCGAGGAGCTCATCGAGGTCGACCGGGTCCTCCGCGCGCTGGCGCACCCCCGCCGTCGCGAGGTCCTCGGCCTCCTCGACGAGCAGTCGCGGTGGACCGGGGACCAGCTCGCGGCGTACCTGGTCGACACGGAGGGACGGGCGGGCGGTCGCTCCGAGCAGGAGGTCCGAACGGCGCTGCTCCACAAGCACCTGCCGCGGCTCGAAGGCGCCGAACTGATAGCCTTCGATAGCGATTCGGGGCTCGTCCGGCGGGGAGAGAGCTTCGACGTCGTCCGGGAGATGGCCGACGCGGCCTCCTCGGTCACGCCGACCCGATAGAAGCCGCTGCTGCCGGGCGACGCGTCCCGGTAGCGAACTCCCCCCCCCCCTCCCGCGCGACCGAACCGAGCCCGCGACCGGGGCCGCGAGCCTCACCCCAGCGCCACGTCGAGGTAGAGCATCACGACGACGCCGAGCATCGTCCCCGTCGTCGCGACGCGCTCGTTGCCGCGGACGTGCGTCTCCGGGATGATCTCGTCCGAGATGACGAACAGCATCCCGCCGGCGGCGAAGCCCATGGCGTACGGCAGCAGCGGCGTGGCCACCGCGACCGCCGCCGCGCCGGCGACCGCGAGCGGTATCTCGACCAGCCCCGCGCGGATGCCGGTCAGCGCGGCGTAGAACAGCCGGTCGAAGCCGGCGTTGATGGCCGCCACGGAGACCGCCAGCCCCTCCGGGACGTTCTGGACGCCGATGGCGAGCATGAGCGCGAGCGCGTTCGCGACGTCCCCGGAGCCGAAGCCGACGCCGACGGCCAGCCCCTCGGGCATGTTGTGCAGCGTGATGGCGACGATGAACAGGATGACCGACGCCCGCCGGTCCGTCATCCCCTGCCGGTCCTCGCGCACCCGGCCGGTGACGAGCACGTGGACGTGGGGCACCCACCGGTCGGCCTGGTCGAGCACGAGCGCGCCGGCGACCAGCCCCACGAGCACGGGCACGACGCCGCCGGCGGGGTGCTCGATGCCGGGGATGATGAGGCTCGTGAACGACGCGGCGAGCATCACGCCGGCCGCGAACCCGAGCGCGCCGTCGAGCAGCCGCTCGGAGGGGTTGCGGTAGACGAGCACGAGCACGGCCCCGAACAGGTTCAGCCCGGCGATGACGACGCCGCCGACCAGCCCCTGCACCACGGGGTTCGTCCCGACGAGCCGGACGAACGTCTCCTCGAGCGTCATCGGCGGGCCACCGGGCGGTGCCGTCGCATGGCGGCCGTCCAACGCGACGTGGGAAAAAGGCGCCGCCCGACGAGCCGGGTCGTCGGGACCGGACCGGCCGGGGCCGACCGACGTCACGACAGCGACAGGCCTTTTCGAGCCGGGGGCGCACTCGGGAGCATGGAGGCCAAGCGGGAGCTGTCGAGCGTCGACCTGGCCGCGGTCGCCCGCGAGCTGTCGACCCACGCCGGCGCCCGCCTCGACAAGGCCTACCTCTACGGCGACGACCTCGTCCGCCTGCGCCTGCGCGACGTCGAGTTCGGTCGCCTGGAGCTGCTCGCCGAGGTCGGCGAGACCAAGCGGGTCCACCGGGCCGACCCGACGCACGTGCCGGACGCGCCCAGCCGGCCGCCGAACTTCGCGATGATGCTCCGCAGCCGGCTCGGCGGCGCCGAGCTGACCGGCGTCGAGCAGTACGAGTTCGACCGCATCCTGCAGCTGGGATTTTCCGGCGCCGAGCGGACGCACACCCTCGTCGTCGAGCTGTTCGGCGACGGGAACGTGGCCGTGCTCGACGCCACCGGGACCGTCGTCGACTGCCTGCGGACGGTCCGGCTGAAGTCCCGGACGGTCGTCTCCGGCGCGCAGTACGAGTTCCCGACCTCGCGGGTGGACCCGCTGGCCATCCCCTACGAGGCGTTCGCCACGCGCATGGCCGACTCCGACGCCGACGTCGTCCGGACGCTGGCGACGCAGCTGAACCTGGGCGGGCGGTGGGCCGAGGAGCTGTGCACCCGCGCGGGCGTCGAGAAGACGCGGGGCATCGACGAGGCCACCGACGAGGAGTTCGAGGCGGTCTACGCCGAGCTCGAGCGGCTCTCGTCGGCGCTCTCGGCCGGCGAGTTCGACCCTCGCGTCTACCGCGAGGACGGGACGGTCGTCGACGTCGCGCCGTTCCCGCTCGAGGAGCGGGCGGCCCTCGACGCCGAGGCGTTCGCCGAGTTCCAGGCCGCGCTCGACGCCTACTTCCACGAGCTCGACGCGGCCGGGACCGACGCGTCCGCCGCGTCCGACGGGCCGGACGTCGAGGCGGAGATCGCCGAGTACGAGCGCATCGTCGACCAGCAGGAGGCGGCCATCGAGCGGTTCGCCGAGCGGGCGGCCGCCGAGCGCGAGTCGGCCGAGGCGCTTTACGCCCACTACGACCTGGTCGACGAGGTGCTCTCGACGGTCCGGACCGCGCGGGCGGACGACGTGCCGTGGGAGGAGATCGAAGCGCGCCTCGCCGAGGGCGCCGACCGCGGCATCGCGGCCGCCGAGGCCGTCGCCGGCGTCTCGCCGGCGGACGGGACCGTCACGGTCGAACTGGACGGCCACCGGGTCGAGGTCGACCCCGCCGTGGGCGTCGAGAAGAACGCCGACCGCATCTACCGCGGCGCCAAGGACGTCGAGGCCAAACGGGAGGGCGCCCGCGAGGCGCTGGCGGACAGCCGCGAGGCGCTCGAGTCGCTGCGGCGCCGTCGGGACGAGCCGCCCGACGAGCCGGACGGCGACGCGGACGACGACGGGCCGACCGACTGGCTGTCGGCGCGCAGCGTCCCCGTCCGCAAGCCCGAGCACTGGTACGAGCGGTTCCGGTGGTTCCACACCTCGGACGGCTTCCTCGTCATCGGCGGCCGGAACGCCGACCAGAACGAGGAGCTGGTCAAGAAGTACCTCGAGCCGGGCGACCGCTTCGTCCACACGCAGGCCCACGGGGCCCCGGTGGCAGTCCTGAAGGCCACGGGTCCGTCGGAGGCGGCCCGGGACGTCGACGTCCCCGAGGCGAGCGAGTACCAGGCAGCGCGGTTCGCCGTCTCGTACTCCTCGGTCTGGAAGGACGGCCACTTCGCCGGGGACGCCTACGCCGTCGACCCGGACCAGGTCAGCAAGACGCCCGAGAGCGGCGAGCACCTCCCGAAGGGCTCGTTCGTCGTCCGCGGCGAGCGCGACTACTACCGCGACGTCCCCGTGGGGGCGACCGTCGGCGTCCAGTGCGAGCCCGAGACGCGGGTGGTCGGCGGCCCGCCGGAGGCCGTCGAGGACCGGGTGGAGACCGCGCTCTCGGTCGAACCCGGTCGGTACGCACAGGGCGACGTCGCCAAGCGCATCTACCGCCGGTTCCGCGAGGCGTTCGCCGACGAGACGTTCGTCCGGAAGATAGCGAGCCCGGACGAGGTCGCGCGGTTCCTCCCGCCGGGCGGCAGCCGCATCGTCGACGACGATTGAGGGGGGCTGCCGACGGCCGTTCCGAATCAGTCTGTCCCCGGCGGCCCGCTGGCGCCGTGCTCGCCGGAATGATGACGGTCCCCGGGCGGACCATCCCGGCGGCTGAGCCCGCGTGGCCGGCACGGCAGGACGGGCGGGACCGGGCTCGCGGTGCTCCGACGAGGCCCACCC
Organism: uncultured Halobacteriales archaeon; assembly: GCA_964628745.1. GTDB lineage: Archaea > Halobacteriota > Halobacteria > Halobacteriales > Hikarchaeaceae > CAZVOR01. Next base: position 20,177 of record CAZVOR010000006.1, on the reverse strand, counting down.
ATCTCCCGGAATCGCGACGTCCAGCGGCCGAGTAACTATCACCTCCCGGCGGAAATCCCCCGTACGGCCATGAACGTGCGCGAGGGCGATCGCTGATTCATGCGGAGTGACGGTCGGTGAGCGTTCGGGACGTGCTCGCCTACCCCCTCCGGGGCGAGGTTCCGTGGCGGACGTTCGCGACGGGCGCGCTGCTGAGCGCGCTCGGCGTGCTGGTGCTCCCCGGAATCCTCGTCGCGGGCTACTACGGGCGCGTCCTGGCGGGGAGCGCCGCCGGCGACCGCCGGCCGCCCGAGTTCGTTCGGTGGCGGGCGCTGTTCGTCCAGGGCCTCAAGACCTGGACCGTCGTGGCGGTGTACGCCGGGCTCGCCCTGGCCCTGGTGCTCCTGCTCGGCGCCGCCGCCATCGTCCTCGGAAGGCTGGGGACCGGCCTCGGCTCGGTCGTCGGCCTGCTCGCGTGGATAGTGGCGGGGCTGCTCGTCCTCGGGGCGCTGTTCGGCCCGGCCTGGTTCCTCCTCCCGGCCGTCCTCACCCGCGTCGCCCGCACCGACGACATACGGGCTGCCTTCGACGCCCGAACCATCGCCCGCATCACCCGCCGGAACGAGTACCTGGTCGCCTGGTTCGCCGGCGCGACGCTGCTGCTCGCCGGTTCGCTCGCGTACGGCATCGCGGGCAGCCCGGGGGCCATCGCGGAGACGGCCGGCGGCAGCCCGGCCTCGGTGCTGGCGGTCGGACTCGGGCTGGTCGGCCACGCCGTCGGCGCGGCCGTCAACTTCTACTGCCAGGTGGTCGCGTGCCACCTCTTCGGTCGCGGGTACGCGGCCGCGGCGGACGCGGTCTCGACGGTGCCAGCGGAGGAGGAGCCGGCAGCGCGCGCGGACGAACCCCGGTACACCGGCTGGGGCGCGGAGGCGCGCGAGTGGCGCGAGCGGCGTCGCGAGGAACGCGAGCGGGCGTGACGGACGCTTCGAGCCGGCGTGACGAGCAGGCATACGGGGGCGCGCGATGAGAGGACACTTGGTCCCGGGGGAACGAGCGAAGCCATGCGCATCCAGGGCCGGACTGCCGTCGAGGACGGCCGCGAGCGGGTGACGCTCGTCCCGGAGCACCTCGACGACCTCTGGCACCTGCAGTACGTGCTGGAGCCCGGCGACCGGGTGGCGGGAGAGACCAGCCGCCGCATCCAGCGCGACGACGACCGGCTGCGGGACACCGGCGGCCAGCGGGAGCCGATGTCGGTGACCCTCGAGGTCGAGACGGCCGAGTTCCACGAGTTCGCCAACCGGCTGCGGGTCGGCGGCCCCATCGTCGAGGCCTCGCGGGAGGACCAGCTCGGCCACCACCACACGCTCTCGGTCGAGCCGTTCGACGAGGTGACCATCGAGAAGGTCTGGAAGCCCGACCAGGACGACCGGCTCGCCGAGGCCGAGGCCGCCGCCGACCGGCCCGACGTCGTCATCGCGACGGTCGAGGAGGGCGCCGCGCACGTCCACACCGTCAGCCAGGCCGGCGCCGAGGAGCACGCCTCGTTCGCCGGCCCGACGGGGAAGGGCGAGTACGCCCGGTCGCGGACGGAGCTGTTCGACGAGCTCGGCTCGGCGCTGTCGCACCTGGACCCCGACGCCGTCATCCTCGCCGGGCCGGGGTTCACCAAGGAGGACGCGCGCGACCACCTCGTCGAGGCGTACCCCGACCTCGCCGACCGGCTCACGATGGTCGACACCAGCAGCGTCGGCGACCGGGGCGTCCACGAGGCGCTCGCGCGAGGCGCCGTCGACGAGGTGCTCGCCGACACCCGGCTGGCCGCGGAGGCCGAGGCCATCGACGAGCTCATGCGGCGGATCAAGGCCGGCGAACGGGCCGCCTACGGGCCCGAGGCCGTCCAGCGCGCCGCCGAGTACGGCGCGGTCGAGGAGCTGCTCGTGCTCGACGAGCGGCTGCGCGCCGAGCGCAGCGGCCGGGGGGAGTGGCCCGTCGACGCGGACGCCGTCATCGAGACCGTCGAGCAGCGGGGCGGCGACGTGACGGTCTTCGCGAGCGAGGGCGACCCCGGCCGGCAGCTCGAGGGGCTGGGGGGCATCGCCGCGTTGCTCCGGTACCGCATCGACTGAGCTGGCCGCCCGCCTACACCTCGACCGTCAGCCCGTCCCGGGCCATCCTGACGTCGCCGTCGTAGTGCTCGCCCAGCGAGTCCAGCATCGCCTCGTGCTTGCCCTCGGTGTGCGGGTAGAGGTGGGTCAGGTAGACCACGCCGTACTCGTACCCCGACAGGGCCGCGCCGAGCTGGCTCGGGGTCGGATGGTTGTCGACGTCGACCTCGTCCGGGAACGAGCAGTCGTGGGCGAGCGCCGCGACGCCGTCGGCGAACGCCGCCAGCCCGTCGAACGCCTCGGAGTCGCCGCTGAACGCGAACCGGTCGCCGAACCGGTACGCCAGGCAGTACATCGAGTGCCGGGTCTCGCGGGCCGCGAGCTCGAACCCGGCGAACTCGAACGAGCCCGGCTCGACCTCCCGGACCGGCGTCTCGACCCGGTCCTGCATGTACGCGTGGACGTCGAGCAGGCCGTCGAGCAGCGACGCGGTTCCCGCGGGGCCGGCGACGGGCAGCGGGCCGCCGTCGGCGAGCCACCGGGCCTTGAGCAGCGGCATGAGGTCGGCGACGTGGTCGAGGTGGTGGTGGGTCAGGAGCACGGCGTCGACGCCCGCGTAGCCGACCTCGGTCCGGGCGAGCCGGCCGAGGGCGCCGCTGCCGCAGTCGACCAGCAGCGCGCGGTCGTCGGCCTCGACGAGCAGCCCGGTCTGGGCCCGCCGGCCCGTCGGCATGGCGCTGCCGGTGCCGAGGAAGGTGACGTGCATGGCGATACCTGGCCGGGAGAACCAATAAACTGCGGGGGGTCGGTCGCGGAACCGGGCTCCGGCTGGACGGGGGCGTCGCCCGGCCGGAGCTCCGGCCCGTCGAGCCCCGCCGGGGTTCGTCGGGCCGTGCCGGTCGCGTTCGGCCCCAGTTACCAGTTAGCTCCGTCCCGGCCATCACTTCCGCCGCGCTACCCCAACGGCTTATCCGCCGGGCGCCCGAGGGTACTCCCGAATGGGCGCGAGCGAGGTCCCCGCGGGCGCCGACGCCGAGGACGCCGCCGTCCTCCAGCGACTCGAGCCCCGGGTCCGCGAGTGGTGGCTCGAGCGGTTCGGCGGGCTCGACGGCCCGCTGTTCACCCCGCCACAGCGGGAGGCCATCCCGAAGATAGACGACGGGACGAACACGCTCATCTGCGCGCCGACGGGGTCCGGCAAGACGCTGGCCGCCTTCACGGCCATCATCGACGAGCTCTACCGACGCGAGCGGGCCGGGGGCCTCGAGAACACGGTCTACTGCCTGTACGTCTCGCCGCTGCGCTCGCTCGCCAACGACATCCACCGGAACCTCGAGGTGCCGCTGTCGGCCATCACCGAGGGCGAGGACGTCGAGATACGTCACGCCATCCGGCACGGCGACACCTCGTCGTACGACCGCCAGCGGATGCTCGAGGAGACGCCGCACGTGCTCAACACGACGCCCGAGACGCTCGCCATCCTGCTCAACGCGCCCAAGTTCCGCGAGAAGCTCGCGACCGTCGAGTACGTCATCGTCGACGAGATCCACAGCCTCGCCGAGGACAAGCGCGGCACCCACCTGTCGGTCAGCCTCGAGCGGCTCGAGAACCTCGCGGCGGCCTCCCCGACGCGCGTCGGCTGCTCGGCGACCGTCGAGCCGCTCCAGACGATGGCCGACTTCCTCGTCGGCCGCGAGCAGGCGGGGGGCCCCGCCCGCGAGTGCGAGATCGTCGACGCGCGGTTCGTCCGCGAGTACGACCTCGAGCTGGTCTGCCCGACCGACGACCTCGTCGGGACCGCCGGCCACGTCGTCACCGACCGGTTCTACGAGCGGCTGCACCGGTGGATCGGCGCCCACGACACGACGCTCGTGTTCACGAACACCCGGTCGGGCGCCGAGCGCGTGCTGTACAACCTCCGCGAGCGCTACCCCGGTGCCTACGACGAGACCAACTCGGGCTGCCACCACGGCTCGCTGTCGGCGTCGGTCCGGACCGACGTCGAGGAGCGGCTGAAGACCGGCGAGGTCGACGTCGTGACCACGTCGACCAGCCTCGAGCTGGGCATCGACATGCCGACGCTCGACCTCGTCGTCCAGGTCGGCAGCCCGAAGTCCGTCGCGTCGCTGTTACAGCGGGTCGGCCGCGCCGGCCACTCGCCGGGCGACACCGTGACGGGCCGGGTCATCGCGCTCGACCGCGACGAGCTCGTCGAGTGTGCCGTGATGGTGAACAAGGCCACCGAGGGCTTCGTCGACCGGGTGTTCGTCCCCGAGCGCTGCCAGGACGTCGCCGCCCAGCACGTCTACGGCATGGCGATCACGGGCATCCAGCGCGAGGCCGACGTGCGGGCCACGCTCCGCCGGGCCTACCCGTACCGCGACTACACCGACGACGAGTGGGAGCAGCTCATGCGGTACCTCACCGCCGACTACCCGGGCCTCGAGGCCCGGAACGTCTACGCGAAGGTCTGGCGGGACACCAACGACCCGCCCGGCGGCGAGCACCACTACGAGGAGCACGACCCCGGGACCCGGCTGGTCGGCCGCCGGGGTCGGCTCGCCCGCGTCATCTACATGCAGAACGTCGGCACCATCCCCGACTCGTTCTCCTGCTCCGTACTGACCCGCGACGGCCGCGAGTGGGTCGGCAGCCTCGACGAGGGCTACCTCGACACGCTCGAGCCCGGCGACGTGCTGCTGCTCGGCGGCGACCGCTTCGAGTACCGCTACCGCCGCGGGGCGAACGTCTACGTCGACCGGACCGACGAGCGGCCCACGGTCCCGTCGTGGTTCTCCGAACGCCTCCCGCTTTCCTACGACCTCGGCCGCGCCGTCGTCGAGTTCCAGGGCGAGCTGCTCGAGCGGCTCGAGCGCGGCGGCGCGCCCGCCGTTCGCGAGTGGCTCCGCACCTTCCCCGTCGACGAGAACGCCGTCTACGCGCTGGCGGAGCTGTTCGACGAGCAGGTCCGGTACGCCGGCCCGGAGAGCGTCTCCACCCCCGAGCGGCTGGTCGTCGAGTGCGAGCGCGACCACGTCCGGTACAAGCGCCGGTACTACGTCCACTCGAACTACGGCCGCCAGTTCAACGACGGGCTCGCCCGCGTCGTCGCCAGCCGGTGCGCCGACCGCACGGACGCCAACGTCGGCGTCGCCGTCGCCGACAACGGCTTCACCCTCTCGATGCCGCTGAACCGCAAGGTCGACCCCGCCGCCATCATCCGCGACCTCGAGCCCGACGACCTCCGCGAGGCCCTCCGAGCGGCCCTGGCCGACACCGACCTCCTCCAGCGGTACTTCCGCATCAACGCGACGCGGTCGCTGATGATCCTGAAACGCTACAAGGGCCGCGAGAAGTCGGCCACCAAGCAGCAGGTCACCAGCGAGATGCTGCTGGGCTTCGCCGAGGAGCTCGAGGAGTTCGCCGTGCTCGAGGAGACCTACCGGGAGGTCATCGAGGACAAGCTCAACGTCGCGGGGCTGCGGGCGGCGCTCGAGCGCATCCAGTCGGGCGACCTCGCGGTCGCGAGCCTCGACGTGCCCTCGCCGTCGCCGCGGGCGTTCGGGCTGGCGACGCTCTCCGACAGCGACGTGGTGCTCGCCGAGGACGAGAGCACCGCGTTGCGCCGGTTCCACGAGCGGGTCGTCCGCGAGATCGAGGGCGACGGACGCCCGGTGCCGGCGGAGGGCGGCGACTGAGCGGCCGCGAACGCCCCGTCCGTTCCTACGCCGCGCAGTCGTTCGGCCCGAGCTCGAGCTCGGTCGCCTCCCCCTCGTCGACGGTCTCCCGTCCGGTGTTGCTGGCGACGACCCCTTCGTACTTCGGCGGCTTCTCCGGGGCCTCCTCGGCCGGCCGCTCCACGAACGCCTCCCGGTCGAGCCGGAGGGGGTCGAGCTCCTCGCGCAGGTCGCCGAGCCGGGCCGCGACCGGCTCGCCCGCGTCCGGCCGGCCGGGCGGGGCTCGACCCGGCGACGGGGGCTTCGACGGCGTCGCCGTCCGCCGCTTTCCCGGCCGCGGCCGCCCCCCTCCTCCCGCCGGGACCGACACGTTCATTCGGCGCGGGCCACAACGCCGGGCCATGCGCGTGCGCGATTGGCAGGACCTGGTCGCCGACGTCGTCGGCACGGACGTCGACCCGGCCGGCTGGCGGGCGGTCGCCGGCCCCCGCCAGCGCGGCATCGGCGAGGACCTCTACCTGGCCCACCCGGCCGTCGGGCTCTACCAGCTGAAGACGTACGCGAAGAACCCGTTCGAGGTCCGCGGGCTCGGCGGAAAGGTCGCACGGCAGCTCGACGACGAGATCGGGACGCTGCTCCCCGACCGCGACGCCGGCCGGTTCGCCGTCCAGCGGGCCCCTCGCGACGAGGGCGAGGCCGAGGCGACGGCCCGCCGGGTCGAGGAGACCGTGAAGGCCCACGCCGAGGCCCCCGACAGCGCTGACGCCCTCTTCTCGGACCTGATGGAGGCCATCGAGTCGCCCGCCTACGGCCCGATGGAGTACGACTCCTACGACCGTCCCGACCGGCTCGACGAGTTCGCCTCGACGTTCGAGGACGCAGAGGACCTCCTGGAGGCCGAGTTCGAGGACCTCGTCGAGGACGACGGGGTCAACCGGGGCTTCGGGTGATGGTCGGCCGGCCCTCCGAGGCCGACCGCGCGGCGGACCGACGGCGGGTGCGGCGGTGGCTCGTCGGCCTGGTGGCGGTCTCCGCCGCGCTCACGGCGGTCTACGGGGGCGCGACGGCGCTCGAGGTCGGCCTCGTCGGCGTGGCCGGTGCGGTCGTCGGGGCGGCCCTCGTCGTGGCGCTCGGCTGGTGGCAGTAGGCCGCCGACCTGGCCGCCGTCGGTCCGCCGCGCGGTCGGAGCGCTCAGCGACCCACGCGGTCGAGCCACTGCTCCGGCCGGTCGACCTCCGCGGGCGTCGGGAGGTGGTCGGCCGCCGACCAGACCCGAGCCGGAGCGTCCGGGCCGCCCTCCCGGGCGACGGCGTCGAAGAACGCCCGGCCGCGCTCGTACTGCCGGCGCTTGCCCTCGAGGCCGAGCAGCCGGGCGAGCAGCGCCGCGACGGGGCCGCGGTTCCGCCGCTTGGCCTCGATCTTCTCGCGGAGGTCGGCGTACTCGCCGTCGAACGCGCGGTCCATGGCGTACTCGGCGTAGCCCTCGACGGCCGTCATCGCCGCGTCGAGCGACCGGACGGCCTCGCGGTCGTACCGGCCGTCGGCCAGCGCCTCGATGGCGGTCGCGGCGCGGGACTCGAGCTCCGGCGCGAGCCACGGGGCGGCGCCGAACTCCGCCGCGTGGGTGACCTCGTGGAAGGCGATCCAGCGACGGAACCGCGGGTAGTCGATCGCGAGCTCCTCGGCAGTCCGGACGACGTTCGGCCGCACGAAGTACAGTCCCGGCTCCTCGTCCTCGGGGAGCAGCAGGGGGTCGTACTGGCCGAGGACGTGCCGGGCGGCGAAGGCCAGCAGGCCGGCCATCGTCGCGGTGTTCGCCCGGCGGGTCACGCCGGGCAGCGGCCCCGGCCGGTCCTCGAGCGGCTTGAGGAGCCGGCGGAACGTGACGACGTTCGCGTCGATCCAGTGGTGTCGGGTCTGCACCTCGAGCGACGCCGGGAGGTCGAACGCGAGCCCGGTGGCCGCCCGGATGCCCTCGCGGGCGTCGCGGACGTCGCGGGCGTAGCCCGCCCGCTCCTCGTCGTCGAGGACGACCCGGCCGGGATCGGTCGAGGCCTTCGCGGCGCGGGCCGCGGCGTCCCAGTCGACGCGGCCCTCGCCGGACGCGTTGGCGACGGTGCGGAGGCTCTCGAGGAGCGTCACGCGACGTCCCCTCCGCGTCCGCGGCGGCGGGCTCGAGCGACGGGCACGGGAAGGCAGCCGCTACGCCTCGACCTCGTCGAGGGTCGCCTGCTCGGCGTCGCCGCCGCGCAGGTAGCGAGCGAGCAGCGCGAGCCCGGCGAGCCCGACGAGGGCGGCCAGCGGCCCGAGGCGCGACGAGCCGCCCCGCTCGTCGTCGGCCTCGAACTCGGCGGGCCCGGCGGTGTCGATGCCGCGGGAGTACGGGGCGTTGAACTCGGCGTCGGGGAGGTGCAGCTCGAAGAGTGTGACGTCCATACCCCCTTCCAGGTGGCGAGCGGGTTTATGGGTTGTGGGCTGGACCCGGCCGCCCCGCGGTCGCGGACGGGGGGACGACGGGCCGGCCGACGGTATCCTGCTGGCGGGCCGGTACGCTTAAGGCCGGCTGGGGCCCGCCCTCCGCCATGAGCGGCCGACCGCTAGACGTGCTCGAGGCGGCGCTCGGGGACCCCGTGGCCGTGCTGTTGAAGGACGGGACGCTGCACCGTGGTGCGCTGGCCGGGTACGACCAGCACATGAACCTCGTGCTCGACCCCCCGGATGCCGACGACGCGGCGGGCGACGGCGCCGACCGCGACGAGGACGCCGTCGACAGCACAATCGTTATACGAGGCGACAACGTCGTCACCATCAGACCATGACCTCGGGGACGCCCAGCCAGGGGAAAAAGAACAAGACGACCCACGTGAAGTGCCGCCGCTGCGGCGAGAAGTCCTACCACGTGCGGAAGGGCGTCTGCTCGTCGTGCGGCTTCGGCAAGTCCGCCAAGCGGCGCGACTACGCGTGGCAGTCCAAGACCGGCGACCACTAGTCGATGCGCGAGAAGTGCGGCGTGGTCGGCGTCTCGCTCGCCGACCGCGACGCCGCGCTTCCCATCTACTACGCCCTCTACGCGCTGCAGCACCGCGGCCAGGAGTCCGCGGGCATCGTCACCCACGACGGCTTCCAGCAGCACGACCACGTCGAGATGGGCCTCGTCGGCGACGCCATCTCCGAGGCCGACATCGACCGGCTGCCGGGGCCCGCCGGCATCGGCCACGTCCGCTACCCGACGGCGGGCGGCGTCGAGAAGGACTGCGCCCAGCCGTTCTCCGTCTCGTTCAAGAGCGGGTCGCTGGCGCTCGGGCACAACGGGAACCTCGTGAACGCCGACGCGGTGCGCGACGAGCTCGCCGCCCACGGCCACGCGTTCACCTCGACCGGCGACACGGAGGTCATCGCCCACGACCTGGCGCGGAACCTCCTCGAGGCGGACCTCGTCCGCGCCGTCAAGCGCACCATGGAGCGCGTCCACGGCTCGTACTCGCTGACCGTGATGCACGACGACGTCGTCCTCGGGGTGCGCGACCCGGCGGGCAACCGGCCGCTCGCCCTGGGCGAGCTCGACGACGGCTACGTGCTCGCCTCCGAGAGCGCCGCCATCGACTCGCTGGGCGGCGAGCTGGTCCGCGACGTCGAACCGGGCGAGCTGGTCATCCTGCAGCCGGGCGGCGACGGGTACGACAGCTACCGGCTGCACGCGGCCGAGCGGTCGGCCCACTGCTTCTTCGAGTACGTCTACTTCGCCCGCCCGGACAGCGTCATCGACGGCCGGCGGGTCTACGAGGTCCGGCGGGAGCTGGGCCGCCGCCTCTGGGCCGAACACGGCCTCGAGACGGACGTCGTGATGCCCGTCCCGGACTCGGGCCGGGCGTTCGCGAGCGGCTACGCCGAGGCGGCCGACGACGACGGCGCCGACGTCGAGTTCGCCGAGGGTCTCATGAAGAACCGGTACGTCGGGCGGACGTTCATCATGCCGAGCCAGGCGATGCGCGAGCGCGCCGTCCGGCTGAAGCTCAACCCCATCCGCTCGACGGTCGCCGGCCGCTCGGTGACCATCGTCGACGACAGCATCGTCCGCGGGACGACCTCCTCGCAGCTGGTCGACCTGCTGCGCGAGGCCGGCGCCGAGGCGGTCCACCTGCGCATCGGCGCGCCGCCCATCGTCGCGCCGTGCTACATGGGCATCGACATGGCGACCCGCGAGGAGCTCGTCGCGTCCGACCGCTCGGTCGAGGACATCCGCGAGCGCGTCGGCGCCGACAGCCTCGCGTACCTGCCGATCGACGCCATCGCCGACGCGCTCGCGTTCGACCGCGCGGACCTCTGTCTGGGCTGTGTCACCGGCGAGTACCCCTACGACGTGGAGGGCGAGTCGACCGACCGCGACGTCACCCGCCCGCCCGTCGACGAGCCCGACCTCGGCGCCAGCGCCGACGACTGAGCGAGGGCGCGATCGCGACGGGCCGGCTCGGGTGCCGGGGAGGCGTCGGCAGAGACGCGACGGCCCGAGAGGCGGTCAGTAGACCACGTACAGCAGCAGGTAGACGGCGATGCCGAGCGCGAAGGAGACCAGCCACAGCGCGGCCGCGACCCGGCCGACCCGGGCGTGGGCCGTCCGGGGGATGGCCGCGACCGGGTGCGTGAGGCCGACGAGCAGGACGTAGTACAGAAGCGGGATGCAGACGATGGCGAGCGTGACGTGGACCGCCAGCACCGGCAGGTAGAGGCCCCGGTAGACGGCCGTCGGGCCGGGGAACTCGGCGGGGCCGAGCAGCGTCACCCGGTAGAGGTACAGCGCGAGGAACGTCGCGAACAGCGCGGACGAAAGCAGCATCGCCGCCCGGTGGCGTCGGACGGCGCCCTCGCGGATCCACAGCCAGCCGCGGGCGATGGTCGCGATTGCGACGGCGCTGATGGCCGCGTTGACGGGCGGGATGGCCTCGAGCACCGCCTCCGGCGCCCTGGGCAGGTTCGCTGCCGGGAGCGCGCCGAGCACGGCGCCGAACACCAGCGCGAGCGAGACGGCGGTCAGCCCGGCGGCGGCCGCGGGGACGTGGTCGCGGACGACGGCGCGCACGGCGGCGGAGACGGTTCGCACGGCAGCGGTGAGGACGTCGCCGGGCAAAGTCGTTGGCATCGGGGGCCGGGGAAACGGAAGGGCTTTTATCGAGCCGTAGGCTACGGAGCCGTGCGCGCGTGGGTAGCCAAGCCAGGCCAACGGCGCAGCGTTGAGGGCGCTGTCTCGCAGGAGTCCGCCGGTTCAAATCCGGTCCCACGCACTTCTGTCCGAGCGAAGCGAGGACGAAGAGCGAACGGACTGGATTTGAACGTCGTCACGGAGCGAAGCGGAGTGACGGAAGTCAAATCCGGCCCCGGTCTCGTTCGGGCAACGCGTCACGTGGGCCCGCCTAAACATACGGGCCTGGAGGACGTAGACGGCCCATGACCGCCTCGAACCCCTGGGCAGGACGATGAGCGCCGCTCGGCACCGACGGCGGCCCATCGCCCACGTCTACGACGCGGCGTACTCGGGCGTGCCGAACTGGGACATCGGCCGCCCCCAGCGGGCGTTCGTGTGGCTCGCCGAGTCCGGGCTGGTCCGGGGACCGGTGCTCGACGTGGGCTGCGGGACCGGCGAGCTGTCGCTGTTCCTCGCCCGCCGGGGCCACGACGTCCTCGGCATCGACCTCTCCAGGCTGGCGGTCGAGCAGGCCCGCGGGAAGGCCCGGTGGCGCCGGGTCGACGCCCACTTCCTCGTGTGGGACGCCCTGCACCTCTCCGGACTGGCCGAGGCCGGACTCTCCTTCCGGACGGTCGTCGACTCGGCGATGCTCCACCTGCTCGGCGACCGGGAGCGCGACCGGTTCGTCGCCGAGCTGGGGACGGTCGTGCCGCCGGGCGGCCGCTACTTCGTCCTCGGCGACGCCCCGCACGCCGACCGACCGGGCTACGGCATCACGCCCGAGGAGCTCCGCGACCGGTTCGACGCGGTCGGCGGCTGGGAGGTAGTCCTCGCGGAGGAGACGGTCTTCGAGCGGCGGTGGAGCACGAACCCGGCGTACCTCGTCGGGGTCCAGCGGCGCTGAGCGGCCGAGCGGCGTCCTTTTCGGGGTCAGCCGCCTACACGCGAGGGATGGCCAACCATCGGATCGGCATCCTGGGGAGCGGGGACGTCGCGACGGCGCTGGGACGGGGGTTCGCCGGACGCGGCTGGGACGTCGAGCTCGGAACGCGGACCCCCGCGAAGCTCGAGGAATGGCTGGCGGAGACCGGGGGAACCGTGTCGGTCGGCTCCGTCGCCGAGGCCGCCGCGCACGGCGACGTCGTCGTGCTCGCCGTGCGGGGCGACGCGGCGGAGGCGGTCGTCGGATCGGCCGGCCCGTCGAACTTCGCGGGGACGCTCGTCCTCGACGCCACGAACCCGCTGGACTTCTCCGGCGACGGTCCGCCGCACCTCCTGTTCGGCGGGACGGACTCCCTCGGCGAGCGGGTGCAATCCAGGCTGCCGGACGCCGCGGTGGTGAAGTGCTTCAACACGGTCTCGAACGTCCAGATGGTCGACCCCGAGTTCGACGAAGAGACGCCGCCGATGATGATCTGCGGCGACGACGCGGCGGCGAAGGAACGGACCGAGGCCATCCTCGTCGAGCTCGGGTGGCCCGGAGCGCTCGACGTCGGGGGCATCGAGTCCGCCCGGTACCTGGAGGCGCTCGTGCCGCTCTGGGTGCGGATCGGGCTGCAGTTGGACACCTGGGAGCACGCGTTCGACGTCGTCCGGTGAGCCGTGGGTCTCGTCCGGTGAGCCGCGAGTCCTCGAGCACCGGTTCGACGGGAGCGCACGCCGCGGCGCGTCGCCGCTCGACGCGCCCGGTACCGTCGCCCGGCGTCGCGGTGGGACCGCACTGCACCGAAAGCGCTTTTCACGACCCCCGGCGAGCCGGAGCCATGGCGGCCGAGCCATCGCCGGCGGTCAGCCCCAGGGTACCCGGCCGCGGGAGGCCGTCGTAGGTGGCCGAGCACGACGTCGGCGCGGTGGCCGCGCTCGGCCCGGGCGAGTCGCTGGTGGTCGAACTCGAGGGCCGCGAGGTGGGCGTGTTCAACCTCGACGGGGAGTTCCACGCGGCGCTGAACTGGTGCGCCCACCAGGGCGGCCCGGCGTGCGAGGGCCCCCTCGGCGGCACCTACGACGCCAGCTTCGACCGGGAGACGCTGGCCGTCGAGCTGGAGTGGGTCAGGGAGGGGCGGGTCGTGACCTGCCCGTGGCACGGCTGGGAGTACGACGTGGCGACCGGCGCCTGCCTGTCGGAGCCGTCGTTCGAGCTGCCGACCTACCCCGTCCGCGTCGAGGACGGGCGGCTCGTCGTGACGCTCTGAGGGCCTCGTGCCTGGCACCGGCCGCGGACGTGGACGGGCCGGTCGCCCCCACCCCGTCCGGCCCGGACGGATGCGCTTTTATGGCCCGCCGGCCGTCCGTTCCGGCATGACCGCGTCGCTCGCCGCCGCCGAGCCCGACGTCACGTCGTTCGAGGCCGCCGTCCACGCCGTCGACGGCCGCGAGGTCGTCCTCGAGGAGAGCTACTTCTACCCCGAGGGCGGCGGGCAGCCGGCCGACCGGGGCACGCTGGCGGGGGTCCCGGTCGCGGACGTCCAGTCGCGTGGCGGCGACGTCGTCCACGTGCTCGAGGGGGCGCCGGAGGTCGAGCCGGGGACGCGCGTCGACGGCCGCATCGACCCGGAGTTCCGCACGTACTGCCGGCGGGCGCACACCGCCAGCCACGTCCTCTACGGCGCCGGACGGCGGCTGCTCGAGGACCTGGGTTACGGCGGTTTCGGCATCACGCCGGAGAAGGTCCGCGTCGACTTCGAGACGACCACGGCCGTCGACGACGGGGTGCTCGTCGAGCTCGAGCGGCTGGTCAACCGGACGGTCTGGGACGCCCGTGCGGTCACCTGGGAGACCCGCCCGGCGGCCGAGGCGCTCGAGGACCCGGCCATCGCCTTCAACGCCAAGACCGAGGAGGGCATCGCCGGGGACGACGTCCGCGTGGTCACGGTGGGGACCCCGGACGGCGCCGACGGCGAGCCGTGGGACGTCGCGGCCTGCGGGGGCACCCACCTCCGGAGCACCGTCGAGATCGGCCCGGTCGCGGTGCTCGACCGGTCGAACCCCGGCGAGGGACTGACCCGCGTCGAGTTCGCCGTCGGCCCGCCGGCCATTCGACGCCGTCGCGACGAGAAGGGCACGCTGCTGGCGGCGGCCCGCGAGCTCGGGACGGGCCCCGGGGCCGTCCCAGACGAGGTGCGTCGGCTCGCGGAGCAGGTCCAGACGCTCGAGGACGAGGTCGCCGACCTCAAGGGCCGGGTGGCCGACGCCCGGCTCGCCGAGCTCCGCGACGACGCCGTGGAGCGCGACGGCCGCCGGTGGCTCGTCGGCGCGGTCGAGGGCCTCGACGCGAACGCCCTCGGCGAGCGCGCGCAGGCGCTGGCCGGCGAGGCCGCCGACGTCGTCGCGCTGGTCGGCCGGGACGGGCGCACGTTCGTCGCCGTCGCCGACGGCGGCGGCGGCGACGCCGCCGCGGTGGTCGAGGCGGTCACCGACGAGTTCGGGGGCGGGGGCGGCGGCTCGGCGCGGTTCGCGCAGGGGGGCGGCATCGACGCAGGAACGGCCGACGTCGTGGGGTTCCTGCGCGACTGAGTCGCCCGGTCAGGGCCGGTCGGGCCCGCGGACGTGGACCTCGCCGTCGGCGGAGACGGTGACGCGGACCGGCCGGGTGACCCGACGGCGGTCGAGCGCGTCCCGGGCGGACTCCGTGAGCCGCTCGATGACCCCCACCGACGACAGGTCGACCTTGACGCCGGCCGCGTCGGCCGCCCGGTAGATGCGGTCCGGCACGTCGTAGACGTCGGTGCCGGGCTCGACGGTCACCCGGACGGGCGCCCGGAGGGCCTCGACGAAGTCGACCGTCCCGCGGGCCCGCCGGACGTTCTCGCGGGCGCTCGCCTCGATGCCGGCGACGTTGGCCCGGGTCGTCCCGAGGCGCTCGGCGATGGCCGCCTGGGGGACGTCCCGCTCGCGGAGCGCGAGCACCTCGGCCTGCCGCGCGGTGAGGACGCTCCGCTCGGGGTCGAAACCGGCCGCGTCGAGCAGCTCGTCGACGTCCTCCGTCACGCTCGTCCCCCGCAGCCGGCCGGCCGCCGACCGCTCACGACTCCGCCGCGTTCCCGTCGAGCCGGACGCCGATGCGCCAGGCGACGAGCCCGGCCAGGAACGCGGCTCCGACGCCGACGACGAGGCCGACGACGCCGACGAGGACGGTGAGCGGCCGCCGGTCGGCGAGCGCCGTCCGACCGAGCTCGACGCCGACCACGGCCATGACGACGCCGAGCACCGCCACCGGGAACGCCGCGACGAGCTCGACGGCGAACAGCGCCGCCGCGGCGTACAGCACGCCGAGGATGACGTTCGCGCCGGCGCTCCGGGCGCCGAAGGCGTACTTGCCCGCGACGCCGCCGCTGCCGTGGCACATCGGCAGCGCGCCGAAGGGGACCGCCGCGAGGTTCATCGCGCCCATGCTCGTCGAGAGCTCGTCGGCCGAGACGTCCGCCCGGTAGTACTCCGACAGCAGCAGCGAGGTCGCGACGGCCGCGTTCCCGACGGTCATGGCCAGCTGGCCGGCCGTCGCCCCGAGGACCCCGGGCTCCGCAGCCAGCGTCGCGGCCGGGAGGACCAGGCCCACCGCCGGGAGCGCCGGGGTGGGCAGGCCGACCTGCGTCGCGGCGATGGCGCCGCCGAGGCCGAGCACCGCGAGCGCGCCCAGCCGGCGGTGGCCGAGCAGGGCCACGGCGCCGACCAGGACGGCCGCGCCCGCGGCCAGCGCCGGGTCCCCCAGTCCCAGGCCGAGCCCCGTCTCGAGGAGGACGAGCGCGACGGCCAGCTGGACCCCACGGACGACGGGCTCCCCGAGCAGCGCCTCCAGGCGGGCGATGCTCCCGGTCGTCCCCGCGAGCAGCAGGACCGCGCCGGCGAGCAGACCGGCGGCCGCGAGCCCGGCGGCCGACAGCGAGCCGGCGATGACGAGCGCCGCCAGCGCCTTCATCGGCTCCACCGAGACCGGCACGCCGTAGCGCAGCCCCCAGACGACCTGGAAGACGGCGAAGCCGAGCAGCACGGTCGCCACGGAGAGCTCGGAGAGGGCGGTGGCGGCGACGACGATGGGCAGCACCGTAATCGAATCCCCTAGCGCGCCGGTCAGTTCCCGGCTGGAGAACTCGAGGGACCGCTCCCCGGCCAGCGGGAACGAATAGGCCATCGGCAACGGGTTTCCGGCGGAGCGTCATGAGCGTTTCCGGTAACGACGGGCGTTACCGAACCGTCGTCGACGTAACTGATAACGGTTACGACACGCGGGGCGCCGGAGCGCCCGTCGCCCGCCACGAAGCGTTTTCCCGCCGCCGGACGAACGGCCCGGCATGGAGCTGTCGGAGGAGGCGCGGGCCGTCCGCCGGACGGTCCGCGAGTTCGTCGAGGCCGAGGTCGCGCCCACGGCGGCCGCGGCCGACCGCGACGGGCGCTTCCCCGAGGACGTCTGGGACGGCCTGGCCGAGCTCGACCTGACGGCCATGGCGGTCCCCGAGGCGTACGGCGGGCTCGACGTCGACCGGCTGACCTACAGCGTCGTCTGCGAGGCGCTCGCCGAGGGCAGCCTCGCGGTGGCGACGGCGCTCGGGGTGCACGCGCTGGCGACGACCTGCATCGCCGAGTTCGGCGACGAGGCCCAGCGCGAGCGCTGGCTGCCCGCGATGGCCGGCGGGCGCCCGGTCGGCGCGTTCGCGCTCTCGGAACCCGACGCCGGCTCGAACCCGGCCGAGATGACGACCGTCGCCCGTCGCGACGGCGACGAGTACGTCGTCGACGGCAAGAAGCAGTGGATCACCAACGGCGAGCGGGCGGGCGTCGTCGTGGTGTTCGCGAAGACGGAGCCGGACGATCCGGCGTCGGTGACGCAGTTCGTCGTCCCGAAGGAGACCGCGGGGCTCGAGGTCGGAAAGAAGGAGTCGAAGCTCGGCCTGCGCGCCAGCGACACCACCGCGCTGTTGTTCGACGGCGTCCGCATCCCGGCGGCGAACCGGCTGACGCCGGAGGGCGAGGGGCTGTCGGCCGCGCTGGGCGTCCTCACTGGGGGCCGCATCGGCGTCGCCGCCCAGGCCGTCGGGCTCGCCCAGGCGGCGCTCGACGACGCGGTCGCGTACGTCGGGGAGCGCGAGCAGTTCGGCGGCCCGCTCGCCGACATCCAGGCCGTCCGGCACAAGCTCGCCGAAATGGAGACGAAGGTCCGCGCCGGCCGGGCGCTGACGCGCGCGGCCGCCCGGAAGGCGGACGCCGGGCGGGACGTCCGCCACGAGGCCAGCGTCGCCAAGCTGTACGCCTCCGAGGCGGCGGTCGAGGTGGCCAACCAGGCCGTCCAGCTGCACGGCGGCTACGGCTACACGACGGACTTCGACGTCGAGCGCTACTACCGCGACGCGAAGGTGACCACCATCTACGAGGGCACCAGCCAGATCCAGCGGACCGTCGTCGCCCGCGGGCTGCTCGACTGACGCGGGGGCGGGGAGCCGGCAGGGGCCGGTTCCGGCGGCGGCGGCGATTTGGCGGGATTTATCCCTGGGGCGCCCCGAACTCCTGGCATGCGGGCGGTGGACATCCGGAGGAAGGCCGGCGATTCGCCCATCACGATGCTCACGGCCTACGACGCGCCGACGGCCCGCGTCGTCGACGCGGCCGGCATCGACGTCGTCCTCGTCGGGGACTCCGTCGGGAACACCCAGCTCGGCTACGACTCGACGCTCCCCGTGACCGTCGACGAGATCGCCAGCCACACCGCCGCCGTCGCCCGGGCCACGGAGCGCGCGTTCGTCCTCGCGGACATGCCCTTCCTGTCGGTCGGCGTCGAGGAGGCGGAGAGCCTCCGCAACTGCGGCCGCATGGTCAAGGAGGCGGGGGCTGACGGCGTGAAGCTCGAGTCCGGACCCCACACCGTCGACCTCACCCGGCGGCTGGCCCGGCTGGGCGTCCCCGTGCAGGCCCACCTCGGGCTGACCCCGCAGCGCGAGAACGAGACCGGGCTGTTCCGGCAGGGCACCGACGAGGAGTCCGCGCGGGAGATACTGGACCTCGCCCGCGACCACGAGGCGGCGGGCGCGTTCTCGGTCCTCCTCGAGCACGTCCCCGCGAACCTCGCGGCGACCGTCACGGACGCCCTCGACGTGCCGACCATCGGCATCGGCGCGGGACCGGCGTGCGACGGGCAGGTGCTCGTCGTCGACGAGGTCGTCGGCCGCAGCGAGGGGACCGCGCCGTTCTCGAAGTCGTGGGGCGACGTCCGCGGCGAGATGCAGCGGGCGGTCGAGGGCTTCGCGGCCGACGTCGAGTCGGGCGCGTTCCCCGGCGAGGAGCACAGCTACTACGAGGACGGCCTCGACGCGGTCCTGGGATAGCGTCCCGGGGCCGGCCGACCTCAGACCCCCACGTCGTCGAGGAACGAGCGAACGGTCTCGTTGAACGCCGCGGGCCGCTCCAGCATCGAGAGGTGGGCCGCCCCGGCGACGGTGGTCCACCGGCCGTGCGGGAGCCGCTCGGCGAGGTACTCGTGGTACCGCGGCGGCGTCAGCTGGTCCCGCTCGCCGGTCAGCGCCAGCGCCGGGACGTCGACGGCCTCGAGCCGGCCGCGGACGTCGAAGGCGTCCGACGTGCGGTAGTCCCGCTCGGTCACCCGCTGGCCCACCTCCCGCATCGCGGCCTCGGTGGCGGCCAGGTAGCGCGGGTCGTCGGTCGACAGGAGCCGGTCGGGCCCGAGCAGGAAGTCGACCGCGCGGTCGAAGTCGCTGGCGAGCCAGCCGAGCAGGTCGGACCGGACGCCGAGCTTCGCGCCGGTGCCGGCGAGCACGAGCGCGTCCGGCTCGAGCGCGCCCTCGAGGGCGACGTGGAGCGCGACGGCGCCGCCGAGCGAGTTCCCGCACAGGACCGTCGCGCCGGTCGC
>CAZVOR010000006.1:0-1273 GCA_964628745.1 uncultured Halobacteriales archaeon | reverse complement strand
GGAGCGCGACGGCGCCGCCGAGCGAGTTCCCGCACAGGACCGTCGCGCCGGTCGCCCGGGCGACCGCGACGACGTCGTCGGCGTACGCCGAGAGCGTCTCCGGGCCGGCGGGCGTCTCCACGTCGCCGGAGTCGCCGCGGCCGCTCAGGTCGAGGGCGACGACCGGTCGCTCGTCGGCCAGCCGGCCCTGGCCGCGCCAGACGGCGTGCGTGCCCCCGCTGCCGTGGACGCACAGCAGTGCCGGCCGGTCGCCGCCCCGATCGGTCCGCCGGTACGCCGTCCGGCGGCCGTCGTGCGCGACCGCGTCCATACCGGGTGCGTCTCGCCCGGGCGCCTAAGCCGTTGGGCCGGAGGGCCGCTGCTCCCGCGCGGCTGGCCATCGCGGGGATGCGGAGAACTCCCGTCCGGGACCGCTAACAAGGTCTTCACCCATTTCCCGGCGCTTGCTTCCGGTTCTTGACCGATATACTTAAATACTGGAATGGCTAACCAGGAGTAAGGATAACCCAATGATGCCCGAACAGTTCCTCGAGGACGGGATCGCCAGGCGGCACGAGTACGACGACCGGACGGTGTTCGTCGCCGACTTCGGCGTCGGCGCGGAACCGGCCGTCGACGTCGTCGACGGGACGGTCATCGTCGTCTCCGAGGACGGCCGCCAGCAGGAGTTCGAACTGCCTGCAGGCGACGTGCGAGCCTTTAATCGCAACGGCATCGTCACCATCGAGGTGAGGCCATGAAGCTGACCGTCAAGCCGTTGAAGCAGAAGGACGCGGGGCGCGACTACATCCGGATCGACCCCGCGGCGGCGGAGGAGGTCGGCCTGACGAGCGGCGACTACGTCCGCGTCACGGGCAGCGGGGGCGGGCAGACCATCGGCCGGGCCATGCCGGGCTATCCCGAGGACGAGGGGCGCGGCGTGGTCCGCATCGACGGCCGGATGCGCCGGGAGGCGAACGTCGGCATCGACGACCGGGTCGACGTCGAGCCCGCCGACGTCAAGCCCGCCGAGGAGGTCACGGTCGCGCTCCCGCAGAGCGTCAGCGTCCAGATCAGCGGCGACTTCGGCGGGTTCATCCGGAACCGCCTGAGCGGCCGTCCGGTCACGAAGGGACAGGACCTGCGCTTTTCCATCGGGCTGCTCGGTCCGGGCTCGGGGCAGGCCATCCCGATGCGCATCGCGGACACGAAGCCGTCCGGGACGGTCATCGTCACCAACGAGACGGAGGTGCACCTCTCGGAGCGCCCCGCCGAGGAGGTCGGCGAGCGGGCC
>CAZVOR010000005.1:34701-38622 GCA_964628745.1 uncultured Halobacteriales archaeon | reverse complement strand
CCGGAGGGCGGGGCTTAAGTCCTCCCCACCCGGAGTCCGCCGTGATGACCTGCGCCCCGCCCCGCCGCAGGGAGGGAGTCCCGTGAGCGTCTCCGAGCGGATTACCTCGGACCACCAGCTCGCCCGGCTGCTGCAGATCGGCGTGGTGCTCGAGGAGGTGGTCGAGGCCCGTGCCTACTACCACTACCGGACGCTCGCCGAGGAGTCGGGCGTCGAGCTCGACCCGGAGATCACCGAGCTGCTCGAGCACGCCCGCGAGGAGTCGGCGGACCACCGCGAGCGCATCGAGGCGCTGATCGACGAACTCGACGCGGAGAGCGTCCCGTTCGACGACATCGAGGGACTCGTCCGCGAGAAGTACGGCCAGACCCGCCCCGAGGACTTCGACGGCGTGCTGTACGACCAGCTGGCCGGGGAGGAGACGGCGTACAAGTTCTACGACGACCTCATCGGGGCCATCGAGGCCAGCGAGGCGTCGTTCAGCATCGAGCGCGAGCGGCTGGTCGATGCGCTGTCGGCCATCCGCGAGGAGGAGGCCGAGGGCGTCGAGGAGGTCACCGACGTCATGCGGAGGTTGTGAACCGTGGAATCGTGGATGTCGGCCGTGCCGACGGCGGTGACCGGACGCGGGGCGTCCTCCCCGCTCGGCTCCGTCCCGGGGGGACTCACGTGAACGTGGTCGGACCCGAAGGGCCCTCCCTGCTCACGTTCGTCCCGGGGGGACTCACGTGAACACCGCCGACCAGTACCTGAAGGCCATCTACCTCGTCCAGGAGGCCGAGGACGGTCCCGCGGCGACCGGCGCCGTCGCCGACAAGCTCGAGGTCAGCCCCGCCAGCGCCAACGAGATGATCGGCAAGCTCCAGGCCCGGTCGCTGGTCGAGCACGAGAAGTACCGGGGCGTGCAGCTGACCGACGACGGCATCCTGCGGGCTCGCTCGGCGCTTTCGACCTACTGCATCATCGAACGGTTCCTCGCGGACGTGCTCGCCGTCCGGGAGTTCCGGGCCGAGGCCCGCGAGCTCGAGAGCGTCATCGACGAGACCGTCGCGGACCGGCTGGACACCATCATCGACCGGTGCCCGGAGTGCCCCGACTGCTTCGACATCGAGGAGGACCGGTGCGAGTTCCTCGAGGTCCCGGTCGCCGCCGAGGACTGACCGGGAACCGACCTCGAGGTCGCTTCGATTCGCTGCCGACAGCCCCTGGCCTTTTCCCGCCGGAGCCCCTCCGTCCGACCGGAGGCAACGCATGAGTGGCCACACGTCTACGAACGACCAGTCCATGTTCGCGTGGGCCGAGGACGTCGGCGGGACCCTCGCGGCCGTCGCCAAGGAGTTCGGCATCGCCGTCTTCGCCGCGGTGTGGACCGTCGTGTGGGTCGCGCTGGCCTACCAGACCGCTCAGTCGGAGGGACTGCTCGACGGGATCATCGTGGTCGTCTACACGCTGGCGCCCGTCGTCGGCCTCTTCCTCTGGCGGCTCGGGGCGCTCACGTCCTTCTCCCCGCCGACGCTCGACGACCTGGTGGGGCCGGACGACTCGTCCGGCGACCCGGAAGAGACCGACGAAGACGAGGTCGCGGACCGCTACACCTTCGGCGAGGGCTGACGGCGTCGGACCGAACGGTGTAGCGACCTCCGCCGGACCGGTGTCCCCGGCGGCCGGACCGACGACCCGAGCGGCGCCCGCGTCCTGCCGGCGGTACGTTGAAGGTCCGTTCGCCCCTCGTTCGGACTACCGTCCCGTCGTAGCGAGCACTCCCGTGGACCCCGAGCCTCACGGGGCTGAACGGCAGAGAAGTCCCGTGGTGGTGAGCGATCACGTGGATTGCGAGCCTCACGGGGCTGAACGGCAGAGAAGTCCCGTGGTGGTGAGCGATCACGTGGATTGCGAGCCTCACGGGGCTGAACGGCAGAGAAGTCCCGTGGTGTAGTGGCCAATCATGACGGCCTTTGGAGCCGTTGACCCCGGTTCGAATCCGGGCGGGACTATCCGGCGAGCGCTAGCGAGCCGTGACAGGCGCGTCGCGGATTCGAGTCCTGCCGGTCGCAGCGCCCGCGCGGCGCGAGGACGACCCGCTGGTTCTAGCTCGAAACCGGGCACCGGTCACAGCGACTCGTCGTCGTGCTCGCCGTCGTCGTCGACGTGCTCGTCGGGCGTGGCACCGCCGCGGTCGGAGTACTCCTCGCGGCCGACTGACTCCTCGGGCATCAGGTTGAGGACGCTCTGTCGCACCGCTTCGGCCGATTCGAACGTCTCGTCGCCGGCGTCGTCGAACAGCTCCCGGATCGTGATGGGCTCGGCGTTGGTCCGCTCGATCTGGCGATGGCCGTGTTCCGCGACCAGGTCCCCGGTCGTGACTGGATACGCGAGCTCGTCGAGGAGGCCGTCGACGCTCGCGAAATCGACCCCCTGCTCGCGGTCGGTGTCGTCGTCCATCGCACCTCCAGGTACGCCCGCTCGTTTGAAACGTCCTTCGCCCCGCGGACGCGCCGACCGGCCGCCGTGGCGAGGTTATTTCGCCCGCCGCGGCGGAGGGCCACCGTGTACACCATCCACCCGCTCACCTGCGGCGTGCTGACCGGGCCGAAGGAGGCCCAGTCGTACGGCGTCGACCGCGGCGTCGACATCGCCTTCCCGGTCGTCGCGTTCCTCGTCACGCCCGACGACCCCGACGACGGGACGACGGTGCTCGTGGACACGGGCGTGCATGCGGCCGACTCAGCGTACATGCGCGAGCAGTCCCGCGACGTCGGCCCGCCCGGGGGCGGCCCCGGGCCGCTGCTCGACGGGCTCGCCGACCGGGGGGTGTCGCCCGGCGCCGTCGACCATGTGGTGCTAACGCACCTGCACCACGACCACTCCTCGAACAACGACCGGTTCCCCGACGCGACGTTCCACGTCCAGCGTGCGGAGCTCGCGTTCGCCCGCGACCCGCTACCGGTGTACGAGCGGAGCTACCCGGCGGCCAACTGGCGCTCGCTCGACGACCTCGACGTGAGGCTCCTCGAGGGGGACCATCGCCTCCGGGACGGCATCGACCTCCTCCGGACCCCGGGGCACACCCCCGGCCAGCAGTCGGTCGTCGTGGAGACGGCCGCCGGCCCCCACGCCCTGGTCGGCGACCTCGCGTACAACCGGCACAATCTCGAGCCGGGCATCGACCGCCTGGTCGACGCGACGGGGCGGACGCTCGAGGTGACGCCGACGACGGGCGAGTACCTGCCCCCCGGGTATCACACCGACGTCGTCGCCTGCTACGAGAGCATGGCCCGCGTTCGCGACCGGGTCGGCGACGGGGGAACCGTCGTCCCGAGCCACGACCCGCGAGCGACCGGGGCGGCGTTCCCCCGCGAGGGCTGACCGCTCGAACCGCAGCCGTGCCGCCTATCCGACCCTGACGCCGCCGGCCGAGCAGGCCGCTTCGACCGCCGCCTCGGTCGGACAGAGCACGACCGTGGCGCCCGGCTCGTCCTCGACGAGGAGCGCGTCCTCCCGGACGGACGCCGGCGGCTCGCCCCGGAACCTGACCCGGTACCGGTCGGCCGCATCGACGAGCGTCCAGTCTACCGGGAGCTCGTCCAGCCGCTCCCGCTCGGGCACCTCGTACCGGTCCTCGGTGGCGTTGCGGTGGCCGGACAGCGCCCGCGGGACGTCGGCGTCGGTCCGGAAGAGGTAGACGCCGCGGACCTCGAAGACGAGCAGCGTCACGGCGCCCCTCGTCGGCGTGGCCGCCCGGGTCCGCCGCGGCGAACCAGCGCGACGGCTCCGGGGACGGCCGTTCCGGTCGACCTCGCGAGTCCGGGTCGGTCCATCAGGTGGATACCGGCCCCTCTCTCGGGGCAGGACGTAGGTGTTTCTCCATCACGCGGAGACGGCCGTCCCCGGCGCCTTCGGGACGTCGGTCCCCCACGCGAC
>CAZVOR010000005.1:0-34601 GCA_964628745.1 uncultured Halobacteriales archaeon | reverse complement strand
ATCACGCGGAGACGGCCGTCCCCGGCGCCTTCGGGACGTCGGTCCCCCACGCGACGTCGGGTCCCGCCGCACGTTCGCCAGCCGACCGGGCCGCTGGAGCCGGCGGGTGGCATCGGCTCGACGTCCGACAGGCGAAGAATCGGCGTCCGGCGGCGGCCGGTCAGCCCGCGTTCTGGAGCGCGCGGTTGACCAGGTTCCGCGTGAGCGGGATCTTGAAGCCGTTGTCCGAGAAGGGCGCGGCGTTGGGGAGCGCGGCCTGGCCGGCGGCCTCGGCGGAGTCGGCGGTGATGCTGCTGCCGCGGATGGCGTTCTCGGCGCGCCGCAGGCGCTTGGGGGTGGGTGCCACCCCGTTGGCCACGAGGCGGACGTCGGAGACGGTCCCCCCCGAGCGCTGGACGGTGGCCGCGATGTTGACGATTGGGAAGTCCCAGGCGTCGCGGTCGGTGACCTTCTCGAAGTAGTAGTCGGCGCCGGCCCAGGTGCCGGGCACGCGGATCTCCGTGAGGACCTCGTTGTGCGAGAGGTCGTGCATCACGGTGATGTTCTCCTCGGGGCCGACGAAGAACTCGGAGATGGGCGTGACGCGCTCGCCGCGCGGGCCCTGGATGACGACCTCGGCGTCGAGGGCCACGAGCGCCACCGCGCCGTCGGACGGGTGAGCGGTGATGCACCGGGAGTAGTCGGTCACGGCGTGGTCGCGGTTCTGCCCGGTCATCGCGTAGCAGGTGTTGCCGCCGGCGCGGTAGCAGTCGAAGCCGGAGCGGTAGTACCAGCACCGCGAGTCCTGGGCGATGTTGCCGCTGATGGTCCCCTGGTTGCGGATCTGGGGGGTGGCGACCTCCTCGAGCGCCTGCGCCAGCACGCCGAAGTCGCCTCGAACCGTCTCGTGGTTCGCGACGGCGCTCACCGTCTCCATGGCGCCGATGCGCAGGCCGCCCCCGGAGCGCTCCGAGATGCCGTAGAGGTCGTCGATCTCCTTCAG
The DNA here is from genome assembly GCA_964628745.1 of uncultured Halobacteriales archaeon. Taxonomy (GTDB): domain Archaea; phylum Halobacteriota; class Halobacteria; order Halobacteriales; family Hikarchaeaceae; genus CAZVOR01. The sequence goes on along the minus strand of CAZVOR010000005.1, from coordinate 33,619 downwards.
GTCGACGACCACCTCGGGGGCGCGCATCCGGTTTTTCATCCACTCCATCTCGTCGGTGTTCCCGGCGATGATGGTCGCTCGCTGGCCGTACTCTTCGAGCACGCTGATGGCGTGGTCGACGCTGTTGGCGTCGATGTGTTCCACCGGCGCGATCATGTCCTGTTGCATAATCACATCACCTCCGTGTCGCCCGCCTCGATCTTGTCGAGCACGTCGCTCGGCGTGACCGGCGGGTTGCGGAACAGCGTGCCGAGCGCATCGTAGACGCCGCTCGTGACCGCCGAGGCGCCGGCGCCGTAGGGTGGCTCGCCGACGCCCTTGACGCCGTAGGCGCCGTACGGGTCGGGCTCGTTGACCGCTCCGCCGATGATCTCGTCCGGGTGCTCGTACACCGTCGGCGGCTTGTTCTTGTACCAGTCCGTGTTCAGCGGGATGCCGGTGTCGAGGTCGTAGTTGTAGTGCTCGCTCATCGCGTAGCCGATGCCCATCACCGTCCCGCCGTCGACCTGGGCCGTGAGGCTCTGCGGGTGCAGCACCCGGCCGCAGTCCGCGATGTTCGCGATGCGCTCGACGTTCAGGTTGCCGGTCTCGACGTCGACGCTCACCAGCGCGATCGCCGCGTTGAACGACCGGACGGCACCCGGTGCCATGTCGGGCGTGCTGTGGCCCAGGGCGACCAGGCCCGTCCCCCGGATGTCCTCGACGTTCCAGAGGGTCATCGGGTTCAGGGCGTCCTCGCCGGGGATCTCCTCGGCGGAGTACTTGCCGCCGAGGTCGACGGCCAGCTCGGCCGCCTCGCCGAGCGAGAGCGACTGGGAGGCGTCGCTCGTGTGCCGGACCTCGCCCCCGGTGACCTCGAAGTCCCCGGGGCTGCCGCCGAACTCCTCCGCGGCGATCTCCTGGAGGTACGTGATCGCGTTCTCGGCGGCCACGTTCTCCGCGAGGGTGGTCGTGAACGTCGTGTTCGAGCCGTACTGCCCCTGCGTGAACGCGCCCTCGGTGCTGTCCCCGTACATGGGCTGCACCTGCTCCCACGGCACGTCGAGCGTCTCCGCCACGACGCGCGGGCTGGCGTGCGTCGAGTACGTGCCGAGGTTACCGACGCCGGTGCGGACCTCGACGACGCCGTCGGTGCGGATGCGGACCATCCCGTCGAGCCCGACGTAGCCCGAACCGTGGTCGCCGAAGCCGACGCCGACGCCGTAGACCTTCGAGCCCTCCCGCGTCCCGCTCATCCCCTTGATCTCGTCGTAGCCGACCTCGTCGGCGGCCTTCTCGAAGGCCTCCGCGACGTAGGCGCTCGTCATCGGCGTCTTGTCGGCGCCGACCACGCCGGGGTTGTCCCCGTCGGGGACGTTCGCCAGGTAGAGGTCGACGAGGTCGACCCCGAGCCGAGCGGACAGCCGGTTGAGGACCGGCGCGAGGGCCATCGCCAGCTGGTTCTCGCCGGGGCCGCGCATCGGCCAGCGCTTCGGCGTGTTGGTGAAGACCTGCACGCCGCGGACGCGCATCGTCTCCGGCTGGAGCGTCGCGGAGATGGAGTCGAAGCTCGACCCGAGCGCGTTGAGGCCGCCGGTCGAGTAGGCGCCGCCGTCGCCGATGCCCTGGACGTCGATGGCGGTGATGCGGCCGTCGCTGTTCGCCCCGACGCGGAACTTGAACACCTCGCTCGCCCGGCCGTTGCCCCAGTGGAACTCCTCCTTGCGGCTCCCGCGGAGCTTCACCGGGCGGTTGACCTTCTTCGAGAGGAGCGCGGGCACCGCCATCGCCGGATAGGTGGCGCCCTTCGAGCCGAAGCCGCCGCCGCAGTAGTTCGAGATGAACGTCAGGTCCTGCGGGTTGACGCCGATGCCGCCCGCGAGGCCGAAGTGGGTGACTCCGACGCTCTGGCTCGAGCCCCAGAAGATGACCTCGTCGTTGGACTTCCAGTAGGCCACGTTCGACCGGGGCTCCATCGGGTTCGTCGCGATGGGGTGGGCCTGGAGGGTCTCCTCGACGACCTCGTCGGCGCGGTTGAAGCCCTGCTGTACGTCGCCCCACGACCACTGGATGTTCCACTCGCCCGGGTTCGCCGGGAAGTCCTGGCTGAAGTCGGCGTCGGACCACTTGATCTCGCCGATGACCTCGTCGCCGTCCTCCTCGACGAGGGCGTTGCCCTCCAGCGCCGCGTTGGGTCCGCCTGGCTTCAGCGACTCGATGGGGTCGATGACGTGGTCGAGGACCTCGTAGTCGACCTCGATGGCCTCGACGGCGTCGGCGGCGGTGTACTCGTCGACCGCCGCGACGGCCGCGACGGGGTACCCGAACACCCGCGGCTCGACGTCGAGCGGCGGCTCGCCCGGGGCGGCGCCGCCCTCGGAGGTCCCGACCGCGCCGACGTTGTCCTCGTACGTGACGACCGCTTCGACGCCGGACATCCGCTCGGCGGCGCTCGTGTCGATGGACCTGACGCGGGCGTGCGCGTACGGCGACTTGACGGTCTTGGCGTGCAGCAGCCGGTCAGGGAGGATGTCGTCCGCGTACTTCGCGGCGCCCGTTACCTTCGCCATGACGTCGTTGGGGGTGAAGTCCTTCCCGACGTATCTGAGGTTGTTCGACATGTCGAATCACATCCGCTTGGCCGCTTCGAGGACGCCGTTGATCTCGTTCTCGTAGTTCCCGCACCGGCAGAGGTTGCCCGCCAGTCCGTCGAGCACGTCCTCGCGCGTCGGGTTGGGGTTCTGCTCGAGGAGCGCCTTGCCGGCCATGATCATGCCGGGGGTACAGAACGCGCACTGGCCGCCCAGCTGCTCGACGAACGCCTGCTGGACGGGGTGGAGCTGACCGCCCTGTTCGAGCCCCTCGACGGTCTCGATCTCCTTGCCGACGGCGTCTCGCGTGAAGTAGGTGCAGCCGTAGACGGGGTCGCCGTCGACGAGGACGGTGCAGGCCCCGCACATGGCGCGGTCGCAGCCGAACTTGCCGCCGGTCAACCCCAGCTTGTACCGGAGCGTCTCGAGCAGGCGCTCCTGGTCCTGGGCGTTGACGTGCCGGGTCCGGCCGTTGACGTCGAGCTGGAGGTTGTTCGAGAAGCGCTCTCGAACGCCTGGCTGTGCGACGCCGGCCTCCGCGCTCGCCTTCCGCACGTTGTTGAACAGATAAGCGTTGGCCGCGACGATGCTACCGCCGATCGCCCCCTTGATGACGTCCCGACGGGACACGTCGTCCAACAGCCCGTCGTCGCCGGTAACGTCCGGAGGTCTGTCAGCCTCTGCCATGGTACCACACACCGGAGTGTATGCTCATAAAACCTTCCATTAGCTTAACCTCTGCTTACCCGACGCCGGGCGCGCTCGGCGGCGCCAGCCCGGCCGTCGGGGGCCCGTGCGACCGGCCGGAAGTCAACCGTTCCAGGGGCGCCGCGCCGCCGAAGACGATTCCTCCTCGTCGGGGCCTGGAGGTCGCCTCGCGGGGGTCGGGCACCCGGCGTCGAAAGCCGGTCGGCCGACCGTCCGACGGCCCGAGACGGCTAGGTGACGGCTACTCGCCGACGCGGCCCCCCGGCCATCGGGTTCCGGCAATCCTAAACACTTATACTGTATCAGTGTGGGGGGTTATGACATGCCATTCGGAATCGAAATATTCCGGTACCAATCGCGGTTCGGGCAGGACATCGTCGTCGGACTGTCCTGGGACGTCCTCGCGATATTCGCGTTCGTGGCGGCCCTCGTGTTCCTGGTCCACTTTGTGGTCCGGGAGCTGCTCAACCCGACCGGGCACACGGTCGGGCCCGACGAACCGTCCATCGAGGAGGTCGAGGGCCGGCTGCGGAGCCAGGGCGTCGAGGAGGTCCACCGGTTCACCGTCGCACAGCGGGCGTCGCACTGGATCATGGCCATCGCCATCTTCGCCCTGCTGCTGTCCGGCTTCCTCCTCATGAACAACGCAGTGACGGTGAAGGCGCTGCCGGGGCTCTCCTGGCTCGCCATCCACGAGGTCGGCGCCATCGTGCTCATCGGCTACGTCTTCTTCCACATCGGCCACGTCGCCTACAAGGGGACCTGGGACGAGATGTGGTTCGGGGCCCGCGACGTCCGGGACCAGGTGGTCCGCCTGAAGAACTTCTTCGGCCTGACCGAGGAGTACCCCCGCCAGTTCAAGTACCCCGGCGCGCAGAAGCTCCTCCACTGGGGCGTGACGGCGGCCACCATCGGCCTCATCGTCACCGGCCTGGTGCTGCTCCGGCGCGTGAACTTCGGGCCGTTCTGGGACACGACGCGCGAGTTCACCTTCCTCGGCATCGAGTTCGGTCTCGGCACGACCGGCCAGCTCGGGCTGGTCTCCTGGAGCTTCATCCTCCACGACTTCCTGGCCGTCGCCACCGTCGCGCTCGTGATGGGCCACATCTACTTCGCGCTCCGCCCGCAGGAGTGGGACGTCACGCAGAGCATGATCACCGGTTACGTCTCCGTCGAGGGCTACGCCGAGAAGTACTCGCCGACGAGCTGGGCGGCGGGCGGCGAGACCGCCGTGGACGGCGGCGACGAGCCGAGCGACGGCGACGCCGAGGACGACGAGTGACGGCGTAAGGGCTATCCCCTCCCCGCGCCGTACCCCACCGTCGCGCCGCCATGACGGGCCCGCTCACCGCCGAGTACTTCACCGATCCCTTCTCGCCGCGATGCTGGGCGGCGGAGCCGGTCGTTCGACGGCTCGCGTTCGCGTACGACGCCGTCGACTGGGAGCCCCGGCCCGTCGTGCTCCTGCCGGACACGGCCGACCCCGAGCTGCTGCCGTACGGGCTGGAGGGCGTCGAGGCGCTCGACGAGCTCGGCCGCACCCTCGCCGACGGGTCCGGCATGCCGTTCGTCCCGGACCTGTGGGCCGACGACCCGCCGTCGTCCTCCCGGCCGGCCTGCGAGGCGGTCGCCGCCGTCCGCGAGCGCGCTCCGGAGGCCGCCTGGCCGTTCCTGCGCCGCCTCCGCGAGCGGACGTTCGTCGAGGGCGACCCGCCCGACGGACGCGCGGACCTGATGGGGCTCGCCGAGACGGTCCCCGGCGTCGACGCGGGGTCGCTCGAGCGCGACCTCGCGGACGGGACGGCGCGCGAGGCGGTCGCGGCCGACCTCGAACGCGCGCGGGAGGCCGCGGAGCTCCGTGACCGGGTCGACACGCGGGGGCCCCTCGAGCTGCTGCCGTACCGCCCCCGGCGAGGGGCCGTCGAGCCGGCGTCCGGTCGGGACGACGCCCGGCCCGCCGACCCGCCCGGTGCAGCGCGGGAGACCGATGGCAACGGCGGGGAGGACGGCGACGCGGCTGACGGGGAGGCCGCCGAGGTGACGGACGAGCAGGGAGGCGAGGCGGCGGACGACCGGGAGGCGCCCGAGCCGGCCGTCGTCGCGCCGCCGTCCATCCGGTTCGAGTCCGGCGGGACGACGGTCGTCGCCGCCGTCGATGCCGGATACGACCTGCTGAAGGACGCGGTCAACAAGCTCGACCCCGACATCAGGAACACCGCCGTCGACCACGCTCCCCACGGGACCCGCGAGATGACGCGCCGGGGGATCTCGCCGGAGCTCGCCGAGCGGATGGTCGGCGGGGACTACGCCGGGCGGATACGGCGGTACCTCTCGCGGTTCGGTCGGGCGTTCGTGCCGGAGATCGTGGCCGGCGTCGACGCCAGCCGGACCACCTGCCGGCTCACGCTGCTGGAGATGCAGACCGACGGCGCCGTCGAGAAGGTGTCGCTCGGCGACCGGGACGCCTGGGAGCTCGCCGAGGGCGCTCGCCGGTGAGCGGTCCGTCAGTGCCCCACCGCCGGGGGTCCCGGCCGGCAGCTGACGGCCGGTCCGACAGGTCGCGGTCGGTAGCGCCGTTCGAGGGCAGCGTCGTTCGAGTGGTGTAGCTATTAGTAGCCGTGTTCGGTACGGAGGGTATGAGCATCAGCGCGTTCCAGGACGACGTCGAGCGGGCGGAGGAAGCCTACGAGTTCATGATCTCGTACGCCGGACAGGGTATCGGGCGCGACGCCCAGCGGGACGAGGACACCGAGCAGATCCGGTCGTACGTCCAGCAGCTCCGGGACGCGCTCCGCGACGGGGTCGAGGCCGCCGCGCGGATTCCGGACGACCACGACGTGCTCGGCCAGGAGCACTACGAGGCGTTCGTCGACCGCCTGCACGACGAGGTCGACCGGGCCGTGGTGGTGCTCGAGCTGCTGGCGGCGCAGGACCGCATCACGTCGGCCCAGGTCGACGACATCAACGGGATGTCCGTGTTCCAGTCCGTCATCATGAAGTTCTTCTTCCTCGACGACCTGACCGAACACCACGCGTATGAGTAGCGGACGCGACCTGGTGGGGGTCGTCATCGCGGCGGGGAAGTCCACGCGGATGGGCGGGTTCCCGAAGCCGCTGTTGCACGCCGACGGCGACCGGTTCGTCGAGCGCGTCCTCGCGACGCTCGCCGACGCCGGCGTCGACGACCGGGTCGTCGTCCTCGGCCACGAGCACGAGGCGGTCCGCGAGCGCGCCCGGTTCGGGGACGCGCGGATACTCGTCAACGACGAGTACGAGCGGGGGATGCTCTCGTCGGTCCAGGTCGGCGTGCGAGCCGCCGGGGACGCCGAGGGACTCTTCCTCTGGCCGGTCGACTTCCCGTTCGCGCCCGCCGGGGCCGTCCGCCGTCTCGGGGAGGCCTTCGACGGCGACGCGGACGTCGTCCAGCCGACGGTCGACGGCGAGCGGGGGCACCCGGTCCTGTTCGCCGCGTCCACGTTCGAGGCGCTCCTCTCGGCCCCCGAGGACGAGGGTGCGCGGGCCGTCGTCTACGACGAGGAGACCGACGTCGCCGAGGTTCCGGTCGACGACGAGCGCGTCCTGGTCGACATCGACACGCCGTCGGAGTACTGGCGGGCGGTCAGGCGACATGGCTGATTACTTCGGCACCGCCGTCGTGGCCGGACTCGCCGTGGCGTCGGTGAACGCCTACTTCTCCTGGCGGGACCACGGCTCGCTGCGCCGCGCGCTCCGGACGTTCGCCGGCTGGCTGCTCGCGTTCGTCGCCGCCGGCCTCGCGGCGTCGCCCATCGCCAACTGGCTGCTCACGAACGTGTTCTGACCGACACCGACGCCGGCCCGACCGGTAGTTTCCCCACCGATAGCCTCCCGACCGGCAGTTTCCCGACCGGCCGTCGCCGGAACCCGGCCCGACCGGCGGGCACGCGACCCCTCCGACCGGTAGCATTATGTCCGGCGTCCGTGTAACGGCGTGTCAAGCCATGGCGACGTCCGAACCGGAGTCCGAATCCGCTGTGTCGCTGACCGCTGGCGGGTGGAGCGGCGATGTCGTCGGGGGACTGCTCGCGAGCCTGCTCGGCGTGATCCACCTCTTCGGCCTGCAGCTCGGCGGGGGAATCGGGTTCGTCCTCCTGCTGGTGGGCTGGCCGCTCGTCGGCGGGGCAGTGGGTTCCCGGGTCGAGCGGTCCCGGCCGGGCGGTCGCGACTGGGGCACCACCAGCGGGCTCGCCGGCGCCTTCGGCGCGCTCGTCGTCAGCCTCATCGTCTTCCTGTCGGGCCTCTCCGGCGTCTGGTCCGGGTTCATCACCACCGCGTTCGGCAACGCGTTCTGGCCGGTCGTGTTCGCGGTCCTCGTCGTGTTCACCGTCGCCTGGACCGTCTTCGGCTACGTCGGCGGGTACGTCGAGGCGCGGCTCGCGGGCGCCGCAGGCTCCACGGAGTGACTCCCTGCGGGGGCGCCCGTCACGCTTCCCCGTCCGGCACGTACTCCGGTCGACGCCAGAACGGCTCCGAGGCGAAGCTCCGTTCGACGAGCTCGCCATCGTCGCGGAGCGCCCCGGCGTTCGTCCGGGCCTCGTCGTACGGCTGGCCGGTGAGCTCGGCGAGCTCCGTCGTCGATATCCACCCCGCCGCCGAGAAGCGTTCGGCGACCGTCTCGACGGTCGGCGCCTCCTCGCGGGCCTCGAGACCGGTCACCTCCGCGACGAGGTCCCGGTAGGCTCCGAAGGGCCGGCGCCCCGAGATCCCGCGCGCCGTGGTCCCGTCCGACACCACGAGCGTCGGAAGCTCGGGGCGGTCGCCCGCCATCCGCACCCCGTCGGCGTCGAGCGCGGCCGCCCCCCGGTGCCCCTCGAGCGTCTCGTCGGCCGTGCCGTCGTCGACGGCCGACCACACCGCCTCGGCGTCGAGGTCGGGCACCGCGGCGACGATCGACCTGAGCGCCTCGGGGTCGCTCACGTTGGTCCGCCGGACGAACGTCGCCTCCCGGAGCGCCCGTAGCAGCCGTTCGCCGGCCGTCGGGCCCTGTGACTCGGCGGCCGCGAGCGTCCGGCACGCGTCGGCCGACGACGTCGGCGGGTCGTCGAACCAGAGGAACTCGTCGATGGGCATCCCGGACCGCTCGGAGAGCCGCGCGCAGGTCGCCGGCATCCCCCGCCGGCCGTTCTCGAGCTCGGGCCCCCGGTACTCGTCCCAGGACGACACGAGCACCGTCGGGTGCAGCGTCCATTCGAGGTCCGGGAACGCGAGCCGGAGCCGCCGGACCGTGGGCTCGAGCGCCCACCCGTGGGGGTTGATCGGGTCGTCGAACTGCGCTATCCCGGATGGCATGCGGTCGGGTTTACGGCTCGATGCCTTAAACGCCCGTGTCGACGAGGCGGCCGGCCGCGGACCCGCCGCCTGCCGGGGGAGGGCAGGCCCCTCGAGGAAGGGCAGGAGTTATGCTCGGCCGTCGAAAACGACGGGCCATGGCGAACCGGACCGCGATACTCGTCGTCACCGTCGTCGTCGCCGCCGGGCTGCTCGGCGGGGCGGCCGCCATCTCCTCGCTCGGTTCCGACGTGCTCGCCGCGTCCGACGGCGGGGGCGAGGAACCCGTCGCCACCCACGCCACCATGCACTACGACCGGGTGGGCCGGCCGACCGTGGTCGGCGAGGTCGTCAACCGGGCCGGGGTCCCGGTCGACGGCGTCTCGGTCGAGGTCACGTTCTACGAGGACGGCGAGCCGGTCGAGACCGCCACCGACGTGGCCCTCGTGCCGACGATCGCCCCGGAGGGCACGGCGCCGTTCACCGTTCGCGGCAGCGAGACCGACGCGAGCCCCGACGACTTCGAGGTCTCGCTGACCTACGACGAGGCCGCCGAGCGACCCTACGACGGGCTGGTCGTCGCCGAATCGCAGCTCTCCAACGTCGCCCAGGACCAGATACTCGTGGTCGGCACGGTCGAGAACCGTGGCGACGCGTCGGTCGAGGTGGCCGTCGCGGCCACGTTCTACGACGGGGAGGGGTCCGTCATCGGCGCCCGCGTGGTCCGCCCGTCGCCGGCCACGCTCGAACCGGGCGAGAGCGGGGTCTTCCGCATCCGCTACCGGACCCTGGGGGACCTTCCGAGCCGCGCCCGGGAGTTCGTCGACCTGGAGCTCCAGCCCTTCGAGCCCGCCTGACTGCCCGAGTCCGGCGGCAGGGGCGATACCGGGCGATCCACCCGGCTGCAGCCGGGTGACGGCCACCCGCGGACGCGGTCGCGCCCGCGGGGTCGTCGGTCAGCCGGTCTCGGTGTGGAGGTCGGAGTACGCGACGGCGCCCTGCTCGACGATCTTCTCTGCCGGGGGGACCCGGCCGTAGGGCGTCCGGGTCCCCTCGGCGGGACCGCCGGGCTCGCCGACGACGAGCCGACCGACCATGCTGTGGTTGTAGTGGATGCTGCAGTAGTAGTCGTACGTCCCCTCGACCTCGAAGGTCCGCTCGTAGGTCGAGTAGGAGACCGCGCCGCTGTACCACGGCTCGGCGCCCTCCGGGATGCGGAGCTCGTCGCCGTACTGGGGGTGGAACGCCTTGGTCGAGTGCTGCCCGCTCGAGGCCCGCCAGGTCACGGTCTCGCCGGGCTCGACGTGGAGGCCGATGGGGTTGAAGTAGAGGAGCCCGGCCGCGTTGGCGCCGCTCATCCTCACCTCCTTCCCGCGCGGGGCGGTCGGGGTCGGCGACGGCGTGGGCGTTGGGGTGCTCCCGACGCCGACGGCGTTACAGCCCGCGAGCGCGGCTGCCCCCGCCGCGCCGAGCGCTCCGAGGAAGCTGCGCCGCTCCATCGGGAACTCCTTCCCGAGTATCCAGTTAAATGCTGTGGCACCGGTAACCGGTCGTTACCCGGCTACCCCTCGACGACCGAGCCGGCCGGCAGCCCGTCGCGCACCCGGTTGAGCTCGGCGAGGATGGACAGCGCGACGTCCGCCGGCCCGTCGCCGCCGACCGCCAGCCCGACTGGCGAGTGCAGCCGGTCGAACGCCGCCTCCTCGATGCCGTCCTCTCGCAGCCCGTCCCGCACCTTCTCGGCCTTCTGCTCGGAGGCGACGACGCCGACGTAGAACGCGCCCAGCTCGAGGGCGGCCCGAGCGGCGATGCGGTCGAAGGTGCCGCTCCGGCTCGCCACGGCGACGGCCGTGTTCTCTGTCACGCCGAACGTCTCGATGCCGGCGTCGTAGTCCCCGACGTAGACCTCGGCGCCGGGGAACCGGTCCTCGGTCGCGTACCCCTCGCGGTCGTCGACGACGAACACGTCGTAGCCGAGCTCGGGCGCCATCCGGGACAGCGGCTCGGCGATGTGGCCCGCTCCGGCGATGATGAGTCGGTCCTGGCTCGTGAGCACGTTGATGAACACCGTCATTTCTCCGCCGCAGACCATCCCCGTGTTGCCGTCGGGCCGGAGCACCCAGTGCTCCGACCGCGACGCGCGTTCCTCGATGGCCTCCACGGCGGCCGTCCGGGTCAGCTCCTCGACCGTCCCGCCGCCGATGGTCCCCTCCGTCCGCCCGTCGCTTCTGACGAGCATCGTGGCCCCGAGGGCCCGGGGGGTGCTCCCGTCGACGCCGGTGATGGTCGCGAGCGCGACGGACTCGCCGGCCTCGGTCAGCTCCGCGGCCCGACCGTGCACGCTCATGCCGCCGGATGGTGGAGCACCTGGCGACTTATATCTGTCTGCGGCGGCTCCACCGCCCCGGACCGAGAAACCCGCGGACGGTCGCGGCGGCCGGGTTACCGGTCCAGGTCGCCGTAGGTGTGCTCGGTCATCCAGCGGTTCAGCCGGTCCTTCAGCCGGCCGAGGAGGACGACGTGCCCCGACACCGAGCGCAGCTCGCCGTCGCCGACCTCGATGCGCGGGCCGTCGAACGGGTCCTTCGCCGTCTCCCCGTCGGCGAGCCCGACGACCGACGTCATGGCACACCGGCCGCAGGCCTCGACTCGGTCCTTGACGCCCATGCCGGTCGGAACTATCGGCCCAGCGAGCCATTACTCTTTCCCCGGTCCGCCGGCGAGGACCACCGGCGTTGGCGAGGGCCCGTGCTGCCACGTCGAACGGCAACCGGGGGCGGGGAGGCGGCCAGCGACGATTATTTACCGGTCCGCTCCGACGTCCGGTCGATGGCCGGGGACGCGCCGCCCGACGCGCCGGGCGCCGGCGCCGAGACGGGTTCGAGCGACCTCGCGGACGTGCCGACCTGGTCGGACGAGTACCTCGACCGGGTGAGCGACCGCCTGCTGGTCAACTACGACCTCGAGCGGGACCGGACGGTCGACGGCGTCCGATTCGAGCTGTACGGCGAGATGCGGATGTTCTCCGAGAAGCACTTCTTCCATCCGGTGCTGTCGTACGGCCGGCACCACCAGACCGAGCACCTGTTCGCCCGGCGTTCGGAGGCGGTCGACGTCGCCGAGCTCGAGCGGCTGGTGGCGCTCGGCCACGACCTCGCCGACGACTGGATCGAGGCGGACGAGCGGCACTTCAGCACGGACTTCACCTTCGTCACTGTGGCCGACGCCGTCACCGAGCCGGTCCGGGCGTTCGTCGCCGACTTCCGGGACCGGAACCTGCTGAAGTACGGCTACCTCGGCCACTACGAGGTCAACCTCGTCGTGGCGGCGCCGGACCGCGAGCAGCTCGTCGCCAGCGAACAGGCCGACGTCGCCCAGGCGTTCCGGCTGTGGGACCCCATCGAGGAGCCCGAGCCGACCCTCTGGAAGCTCATCACACGGCGGCTGCAGCTCTGAGGTCGGCGACGCTGGATTCCCCAGCAACTGGTTTGCCCGCCGAGCGTCGGGCCCGGGCCGCCGCGACGAACGGGGTGCTACGGCCGTCGCTCCGAGCGGGGTCGACAAAGAAACGGACCGGACGGGGGCGTCCGGGTTCAGTCGTCGCCAGTCGCCTCCTCGCTCCCGTCGGGACCCTCGCCGCCGTCAGCGACGGCCACCTCGCCGCGTCTGGCCGACTGGATGTTGGCGTAGCCCATCCGGAGGATGGACAGCGCGAGGTAGACCAGCACGACGGCGATGAGGATCTGCACTCCCGCCGACGCCATCTCCAGCGCCGTCGCCTGCTCGGCGGTCCAGTTCCCCAGCACGAACTTTTGGTAGAGGTTCTGGTAGAACGCGAGGTACAGCAGCGCCGTGGTCGTCACGACGAACATCGCGGCCATGGGCGCGCCGGTCGAGATGAGCTGCTTGGACTCGTCCCAGTTGGCCAGCCAGATGGTCGCGATGAGCAGCGCCAGCGCGGCGAGCGTCTGGTTCGCCCCGCCGAACAGCGGCCAGAGGTCGGCCCACCGGCCGGTCGCGACGAGCAGGTACGCCGGGACGACCTGGACGCCGGCGTTGACGTACCGGTTGGCGGCGTACGACTCGAGCGTCGTCTCGGGCGTCCCGACGACCTCCTCGAGCATGTACCGGCCCAGCCGGGTCGCCGTGTCGGTGCTGGTCAGCAGGAAGCTGACGAGCACCAGGCCCATGAACGTCGCGCCGACGAGCTGCGGGATGCCGAACGACGTCAGGATGATGCCGCCGCCCGTCGCGAAGTTCGGCAGCGCGAGCCCGATGCCGCTGCCGGCGGGGATGGCCGCGTAGACGGACACCGTGATGAGCGCCGTCGCCGCGAGCAGCCCCTCGCCGAGCATGCCGCCGTAGCCGATGAGCCGGGCGTCCGTCTCCTTGTCGAGCTGCTTTGCCGTCGTCCCCGACGACACCAGCGAGTGGAAGCCGCTTATGGTCCCGCACGCGATGGTGACGAACAGCAGGGGGAACAGCGGGGCGGCCGCCAGCTCGGGGTCGCCCATGAAGCCCTTGTACGCCGGGAGGTTGATGGTCAGCGGCTGGCTCGCCGTCCCGAAGATGGTGCCGACGATGACCGCGAGCAGCGTCCCGCCGACCCCGACGTACAGGATGTTCGACGTCAGGAAGTCGCGGGGCTGCAGCAGCACCCAGACGGGGAGCACGCTCGCGATCCACGCGTAGACGATGACGACCGGGATCCACGCGGCGATGTTGGCGCTCCCGAGCACGGGAGGCAGCGGGCTCCCGTCGAACAGCACGAAGGCGCCCCGGGGATAGTCGCCGGGCACCATCGCGATGGGGTACTGGATACCGACCCAGACGCCCGCGAACACCGCGGCGATGAACACCACGGCCCCCGGTCTGAACGGGAGGTCCGCCTGGTAGAGGTACCAGCCGAAGACGAGCGCGAGCGCGATGAACACCGTGCTCGCCGTCGCCGATTCGGGGTACGCGTTGAACACGAGCGCCACGACGAGCGCGAACACCGCGATGACCAGGATGATGGTCAGGAACGCGAACCAGAGGATCATGTCCTTGCCGCGCTCGCCGACGTACTGGCCGATGATGTAGCCGATCGACTTCCCCTCGTGTCTCACCGACGACGACAGCGACATGAAGTCGTGGACGCTGCCGAACAGCGGGTTACCGATGGCTACCCACAGGAACGCCGGGACCCACCCCCACCACACGGCCGCCGTGATGGGGCCGACGATGGGGGCCCCGCCCGCGATGCTCGAGTAGTGGTGGCCGAGGAGCACCGGCTTCTTGGCCGGTACGTACTCCTGGCCGTCCTCGTACTTGTGTGCGGGCGTCTCCGCCTCCGCGTCGAGTTCGACGAACTGCGCCAGGTACTTCGAGTACGCGAAGTACCCCACGCTGAACGTGGCCATTACGAACACTACCAGCCATAGTGCCTGTACCATGTATCGCCACTCCACATAGCAATCATGGAAACAGTGTTATAATTATTAACGTTAAATTAGCTGAGACGAGACAGCGAAATAAACCAGCCTCGGCCCGGAAACCGCCGACGCGGGGGTCCTGACCGCAGTTCCCCTTCGGATGGGGCAGGTTTTGCCGGCACTCCGGAGCGCTCGCGGCCGCCCGCCGGTCTACGGGCCGCTACGCCCGCACCTCGGGTCCCACGTCGATGTCGAGCGCCGCCGCGACCACGTCGAGGAGTTCGCCTCTGACCTCCTCCACCTGCGTCTCGACGACCGCGACGACCGGCTGGCCGAACTCGGCCTCGATCTGTTCGAGGCGCTCGCGCTCGGTGGCGACGCGCTCGCGGAGGTACCGGGCGCCCCGTCCGCTCTCCTCCTCGTCCGGGGCCGGAGTCACCCGGTTCACGACGAGGCCGGCGACTGAGAGGTCGTACGACGTCAGCTGCTCGACGGTCCGCGCCGTCTCGCGGATGGACAGCTCGTCCGGGTTCAGCACGAGGTAGAAGGCAGCCTCCTCCCGCAGCACCCGGCCCGCGAACTCGAACTGCTCCTTGCGCTCGGTCAGCCGGGCGATGATGGGGTCGTCCTCGAGCTTCCGCCGGGCCTCCCGCTCGCCGATGGCGGCCTTCTCGAAGAGATCCACGCTCTTCGCCCGCTTTTCGAGCAGCCGCTCGATCCACTGCTCCAGGAAGTCGGGCAGCGAGAGCAGCCGGAGCGTCCCCCCCGTCGGCGAGGTGTCGAAGACGACGCGGTCCCACTCGTCGGACTCCCGCATCACCTCGATGAACCGGTCGAACAGCGCCGCCTCGTACGCGCCCGGCGTGCGGTGGGCGAGGTCGATCTGCCGGTCGATCTCGTTGACGATGGCGGGGCTGACCTGGTCGGACATCGTCCGCTTTATCTCCCGGGCGTGCGCCTCGACCTCCTCGTCCGGGTCGATCTCCATGGCCCAGAGCCGCTCGTGGCCCTCGACGGGCCGGGGCTCGTCGCCGAACTCCTGGTCGAAGACGTCCGCCGTGCTGTGGGCCGGGTCGGTCGAGACGACCAGCGTCTCCAGCCCGGCGCGGGCGCACTTCAGGCCGTAGGCGCTCGAGACCGTCGTCTTCCCGACGCCGCCCTTCCCGCCGAAGAAGACGTACCGCTGCATCAGTGGAAGTGGTACTGCTGGCCCTTGCGCTCGAGCAGCGTCCCCCGGTCCCACATCCGGCGCTCCCAGGCCTCGAACTCGTCGGCGAGGTAGGGGAGCAGCTCGACGGTGTAGTAGGAGACCGGGCTCGGGATGCCGAAGGCGTCGGCGAAGCAGGCGAAGAGGAAGACGTCCTCGACGTCCTCGGCCTCCTTCTCGATCTTCTCGAAGGCGGGATGCTCGAACATCCCGTGGTAGAGGCCGTGGTACCACTCCTCGAGCCATCGGGCGACGCGCTCGAGGCGGTCCGCGAGGGTGTCTCCGGCCGTCATGGCTCCCCGTAGGCGGCCTCGCGATAAAAAGGCCCGCTCCGTCAGCAGGCGCAGCCGGTCGAGGCGGCCGAGCGCTCGAACGCCATCGCGTCGCCGCACTCCGGGCACGTCGGCTCGTCGTCGCCGTCCACGTCGACGTCCCGGACGCGGACGCCGCAGTCGTTACACCAGTACGCTCCCTCCGAGACCGGCTCGCCCCCGCCCCGGTTCGGGTTCCGGCCGGTCCCCGCCAGGAGGTCCCTGACGGTGCCGAGGACGCTCATGGTTCGTCGTGATAGTTACGACGGCCGACAGTTAAAGGCTCCGGCGACCGACCCCCCCTCGTCCGCCGTTACCCGGCGTCCTCGGCCTCGAGCTCCCCGACATCCGCGGCCAGGCTGGCGAGCGCCCGGCGGAGCTCGCCGCGCCGTTTCCAGGCGGCCACCCGGTCCGCGAACGGCAGCGGTAGCCGGAGGCTCACCGAGGACCGCATCGTCACCTCGGCTCCGGTCCCCGACGGCCGGACCGAGAGCTCGGTCTCGAGCGTCTCGAACGGCCCGACCTCGTCGACGGCGCGGTAGCCGTAGCCGTCCTCCCGCGCCTCGAACGCGAACGACACGGCCATCCCGGGCGCGCTCGCGAACACCGTCCAACCGTCCTCGGTCTCCTCGACCGCCTCGACGGCGAACGTCCCCTCGTGCTCGATGATGGCCGCCGGCGAGAGCCGTTCGAGGACCGTCCCGGCGAGCGCGTCGATCCGCCGCGAAGCTTCGACGGTCCGCATCTCGTCTCCGGCCTCTCGTGCCGGCCGTAAACGAGTATCGGCTCGGTCGGCACCGGCGAGCGTGCGGCGGTCCGCCCCGTCTACCGGGCGAACAGCGGCAGCGCCAGCGCGGCGAGCAGGGCGACGCCGACGAGCACGCCGTAGAAGAACCGGCGCAGCCTGACCCCGGCGGGGACCTCGCCCCGGAGGTCGGGGCGGGCCCGCCAGACGTAGCGGTGGTAGGCCGCCGCGGTCGACCCGGCGACGACCACGCCGCAGGCCAGCAGCGCCGGGGCGAGCTCCATCCCGAGCGCCATGAGGTAGAGCGGGCCGTAGGAGTAGCTGACCGTGAACGCCGTGGCCGCCACCACGAGGAACGGGACGGGGTCGACCGGCGTCCCCCGGCTGTTCCGGAGCTGCATCGTCTACCCCGGAAACACGCCCGCGAGCCGCTTAGCTGTTGGGACCGACGCGTCGAGACGGACCTGGACGTCGAGAAGGACCTGGAACGACCCGGGCGCGGCCGCGCAGCTGCCCGGCGGCATCCCGAGATGGCGCGGGAGGAACCGGTCGACCGGGCCCCGCGGGTCGGGCGCCGCTCCAGCGACTCGCGAGGCCGGCCGTCGACGGAGCAGCGGGGCCGCCGCTTAAGGCGGCCCCCCGCGAGAGCCCAGCCATGGCCGGCGATGGCGACATCCGCGTGCTCCTCGCGCTGGACCTGCTGTTCTCGTTTCTCTTCAGCACCACGGTGGTCTCGGGGCTCGCGTTCGTCGACGTCGTGCCGTTCACGTGGAGCCGGGTGGCGGTCGCGACGGTCGCGCTGGCCGTCCTCACCTACCTCGCCGTCCTCCGCCGGTAGCGACGGGGCACGACGGCGCTACCCCGGGTTACCCGGCTCGATTCCGCGTTACCCGACGTCCCCGCGGCGTTCGCGGGCTCCTCGGGCGCTTCCGGGCGGATTCGGGCTCCGCCGGCGCTTTCCGTCGGATGGAGGGGGCGGGTGGAGGGCAGTCCACCGCCTCTCCTCCGCCGAATCGGGGCCGCGCCGACGATTCCGTCGGAACGGCCTGTTCGCCGGATTCGGACCCCGTACCGGCCGGAAACCGGACGTTCGACCGGTCACCGCCGGTATCGACGCCACGAGACCCAAACGGTTTTGCCACTCCGAAGCGAACCCCGCCGCAATGCGAGCCGTGGTCGAGTCGTCCTCCTCGCTCGCCGACGAGGTCGAGGGCGCCAACAACGTCCTGGTGCTGGCCCCCTCGATGGCGAGCCAGGACGGCGAGGCGTGCACCAACCTCCTCTCCGTCGCGTCCCACGAGGACGAGGCCGTGGTCAGCGTCACCTTCAACCAGTCGCCGGACGCCCGCATCGACGCCTGGCGGGCCGGCGGCGGGCCGGCGTCGCCCGCGAAGCTCGGCTTCGTCGTCGTCGGCGACGAGATGCGCTCGGCCGCCGCGTCGCAGCCGGTCGCCGGCGGGCCGTCGGTCGACGGCGTCGGGCCCACCATCGTCTCCGTCTCGAGCCCGGCGGACCTGACCGGCATCGGCATCAAGCTGGGGAACTTCCTCGACGACTGGGCCGACGACCACCAGCT
This sequence comes from uncultured Halobacteriales archaeon, assembly GCA_964628745.1. Lineage (GTDB taxonomy): Archaea > Halobacteriota > Halobacteria > Halobacteriales > Hikarchaeaceae > CAZVOR01. Next base: position 15,781 of record CAZVOR010000005.1, on the reverse strand, counting down.
CGTCCTCTGCTTTCACACGCTGACGACGTTCCTCCAGTACGCGGAACTCCGCGCCGTCTTCCGGTTCCTCCACGTACTGACGGGTCGCGTCGCCGGGGCCGACGGCGTCGCGCACTACCACCTCGACCCGACCGCCCACGACGAGAAGACGGTCAACACCCTGCTCGCGCTGTTCGACGCGGTCGTCGAACTCGACGAGGACGACCGCTGGCAGGTCCGCAGCCGGCGGTAGCCCGTCGGCTCGGCGAGCGGCCGTCCCGCTGCTCCGACCAGCCGTTCCGGTGCCCGGGCGAGCGGGCCGCTAGTCGAACAGGTCGGCGTACGCCCGCAGCTGCCCGCGCTGGTCGAGCGCGGGGAACCGCGTCACGAACGTCTCGACGCCCGCGTCCGCGTAGCGGTCGAGGTGCGCCCGGACGACCGACGGCGGCCCGAACGCCCCGCGGCGTCGGATCTCCTCGTCGTCGACGGCCCCCTCGGGGCGGTACGCCGTCGCATCGTCGGGGTAGTACGCTCGCAGGAACTCCCGGGCTCGCTCGAGCGCCGCGGCCTCCGTCTCGGCGACGACCACGTCCTGGTAGTAGGCGGCGGACAGCGCGGCGGGGTCGCGCCCCGCCCGCTCGACGGCCGCGCGGGCCGTCGCCAGGCCCGCCGCGTAGCTCGACGGCGAGGTCGCGATGGGCAGCCACCCGCCCGCGCGGGCCGCGAGCCGCTCCCGAATGCGTCCCGGGAACCCGTCGGCCGGGTCGAACGCCGCGGACGCGACGTAGACGGGCGGCGGCTCGTTCGGGGTGACGCCGAGGCGTGCTCCTTCGAGAGTGACGAACTCGCCATCGTAGTCGACCGGCCGGCCGGTCCAGAGCCGCTCGACGGCCGCGAGCGTCTCGTCGAGCACGGCGCCCCGACGCCCGAAGGGGACGCCGAGCTGGGTCCCCTCCTCGCGCTCGGCGGGCCGGATGCCCACGCCGACGCCGAGCGATAGGCGCCCGCCGCTGACCAGGTCCACCGTCGCCGTCGCGTGGGCGACGTGGACCGGGTGGCGGAGGGCGGGCAGGTAGACCGCCGTCCCGAGGCCGACCGCGTCCGTCCGGGCCGCGACGGCGGCGAGCGTCGACAGCGGCTCGAGCCGGGGCTTGGCCAGCACGCTGTCGCCGACCCAGACCGCGTCGTAGCCCAGCGCCTCGGCCGTCGCGGCCAGGTCGACGACGTCCGCCCGGACGCGGGCGGCGAGGTCGGCCGGCCCGTCGCTCTCGAGGACGACGCCGCGGGTCGGCAGCAGGCAGCCGTGCTCGGGCACGGCCGACGACTCGCCGGGGCCGCCAAACCTGTTTCGCTCGCGACGCCGCGGTCCCGCGAACCCTTTTGCGCTCCCTCCGCGACCACCCGGCATGCTCCCGCCCGACTCGTTCCGGGACGACGTCCAGGTGCTCGCCTTCGACCTCTACGACACCCTGCTCGACCGCGAGTCCGTGCTCGTCCCCGCGCTCGAGACCTTGCTGGCGGCGGGCGGCCTCGACGACGACCCCGCCGTCTTCCTGCGGCGGTACCTCGCCATGCACTTCCGGGACTCGCTCATCGACGCGCTGGTGCCCGGCCCGCACACGCCGTTCGCGGAGCTGACCCGTCGGGCGCTTCGCTACCGGCTCGAGCAGGCCGGCGTCGCGCCGGACGACGTCGACGTCGGGGCCGTCGTCGACGCCTGGCGGGACCTCGGGCCCTACCGGGACGTCGACGCGGCGCTCGCGAGGCTGGCCGACGAGTACGCGCTGGTCGGGCTGTCCAACGGCGACCCGGACATGCTCGCGGCCGTCGAGCCCTCGTTCGAGACGCCGCTCGCCGACGTCATCTCGGTCGCCGAGGCCGGCGCGTACAAGCCCCACCCGGCGCCGTACCGGCTGCTGTGCGAGCGGCACGACGTCGAGCCAGCCGAGGTGCTGTTCGTCAGCGCGCACACGTTCGACCTCGTCGGCGCGGCGGCCGTCGGGATGCGCGGGGCGTACGTGAACCGCCACGCGAACCCGTTCGGCGGCTGGCCGCAGCAGCCCGACCTCGTCGTCGATTCGACCGGGGAGCTGGCCGACGCGCTGCTCGGCTGACCGTCGGCCGTCCCCCCTCCCCTCCCGGCCCGGCCCGCCGACACCGAAACCGTTGTGTCCGTTCGCCGGCTACCGCGCGGCGATGCCCGAGTGCGACTACTGCGGCGAGCCGTTCGACGGGGAGGACGCGTACCTCGCGCACCTCCGCGCGGCGCACATCGACGAGCTCGGGCCCATCGACCGTCGCCGCGTGGCCCCGGAGCCGTCCGGCGGGCTGCCGACCGGCCCGCTCGCCATCGGCGTGGTCGTGCTCGCCTCCGCGGCCGTCGTCGCCTACGTCAGCTTCTTCGCGTCGGGCGGCGGTGGCGCGTCCGCCGGCGGCCCGACGAACGTCGGCAGCGTCCACTACCACGGCACCATCGAGATGGTCGTCGACGGCGAGCCCGTCGACTTCGGCCAGCCCGAGTACCAGTACCGGAACACGGGCGTCGACGCCTTCCACTTCGAAGCCGGCGACGGAAGCCGCTGGCACGGCCACGCCGAGAACGTGACGCTGGCCTGGGCGATGGGCAGCCTGGACATCGGCGTCACGGAGTCGACGGTCACGTTCGAGGGGACTACCTACGACGACGCGGACCCCGACACGAACGTGTCGGTCACCGTCGACGGCGAACCCGTGGTCCCGTCGGCGTACGTCCTGCAGGAGGGCGACGCGGTCCGCATCGTCGTCGAGGTCGGCTGAGGACCCCGGTCGAGCCGGCACTCGCGCTCCGGCCGCCGGGGCGCAGTCTTTAACCCGTCCCCGCGAGGGTGACGGTCGAGGCGCCCGCCGTGTACGAGAACGTGCTGCTGCCGACCGACGGAAGCGAGGGTTCGCTCGCCGCCGTGGAGGCGGGGCTGGCGCTCGCCGCCCGGTTCGGGGCCACGGCCCACGCCCTGTACGTCGTCGACGAGCGCCGGGTCATGGCAGAGTACGACCTCGCCGTGGAGGCGGCGGAGGCCGAGGCCGAGCGGGCCCTCGAGGCGGTCGAGCGCGCGGCGACGGCGCCGGCGGTCGCCGTCGAGAAGCACCTCCGCCGCGGCGTGCCCCACGCGGAGATACTCGAGGCCATCGACGACTACGGCGTCGACCTCGTGGTCATGGGCACGCACGGCCGCACGGGGCTGGACCGGCTGGTCCACCTCGGCAGCGTGACCGAGCGGGTGGTCCGCGCCTCGCCGGTCCAGGTGCTCGCGGTGCCGCTGCGGGAGGGGTGAAGCGCCCGCGGGCCGGTGCTGCCCCGCGTCAATCGGGGGACGGTGGCGCCGCCGACCGCGACGCCAGCGCGAACGTGAGCCGCTCCTCCGCCGCGCCCTTCGTCTCCCGGCCGGTCACCGTCACCTCGCCGACCTCGCCCGTCGAGGGCACGTGCGTTCCGGCGCAGGCGGTGCGGTCGAAGTCGTCGATCTCGACGATGCGGACCTCGGTGATGCTCGCGGGCAGCAGGTCGAGCCGGGTGCGCTCGGGGTCGAGCTCGGCCTCGGCGGTCCCGCGGTCGAGCCGGTACCACCGGACCGGGAGGTCGTCGTCGACCAGCTCGTTCAGCCGTGACTCGACCGCCTCGAGGTCGGCCCGGTCGAACCGGTCGTGAGCGCAGTCGATGCGCGCCCGGTCGGCGTGCAGCTGGTTGCCGGTCGTCGGCGCGTCGAACTCGTCCAGCAGCACGGCCGACAGGAGGTGCTGGGCCGTGTGGTACCGCATGTGGGCGTGGCGGCGGTCCCAGTCTATCTCGCCGGCGACGCGGGTGCCCGGCGCCGGCGGTTCGTCGTCGAGCGCGTGGTAGATGGTGTCCTGCTTGCGCACGTCGACGACGGCCCACGACCCGCCGTCGGCCTCGAGGCGCCCCACGTCGTTCGGCTGCCCGCCCCCGGTCGGGTAGAAGCAGGTGCGGTCGAGCACGACGCGGTCGCCCGCCACCCGCTCGACCGTCGCCTCGAACGTCCGCCGGTCGGTCTGCTCCAGGTAGAGCGGCGTCGTCATGCGCGTCCGGTGGGGGTCGGCCAACTTAACCGGTCTGGGGCGGGCTGGCCGACGGTGGCGGTCGGCAGTGACGGATGGCTCCGGCCGCTCCCTGCCCCGGCGCCCGGGCCGGACCCCACTGACCGAACCCGCCGCTGTCTGACACGAAGCCGCCCCGACGGCCCGGATGGAGGGTGAACGCGGCGGGATTCCGGCCGCTGGGCGGCCGACCGACGTGCCGGGGAACCGACAGCCCTCGGGGAGTGTCGTAAGCCTAAAGACCGGAACGGCCTATCTTTCGAACAACTATGAACGACCGCCCGAGTGCGAGGGGGTGCGTCCGTGGGCGTTGAGATCCGCGAGCCGTCGGTCACCGAGGAGGACTTCGAGGCCATGAAGCAGTTCGTCCACGAGTACCTCTCGGCCAGCGTCGCCAACGAGTCCGACGGCGGCCGGATGCGCTGGTACCCCTGGCACAGCGCCGACTACCGGTTCAACCACATCGTCAACGTCGTCGAGCTCGCCTCGCACATCGCGGAGCGCGAGGGCGCCGACGTCGACGTCGTGCGCGTCGCCGCGCTGTTCCACGACGTCGCGAAGCTCGAGGTGGACCAGGACGTCCACGCCGACGCCGGCTCCCGCGTCGCGCGGGAGTACCTGGAGTCCCACGGCGACTTCCCCGAGTCGTTCGTCGACCGGGTCTGCACCGTCGTCGAGAACCACGCCTACCAGGGCCCCGTCACGGACCTCTCGCTCGAGTCGCAGTCGCTCATCGAGGCCGACATCCTCGACAAGGTGGGGGCCAACGGCACGGCGCTGATGCTGCTGCGGATGGGCTACGAGTCGCGGACGCACATGGCCGCCGCCGACATGGTCCAGCGCGTGCTCGACCGGGGCAAGGACGCCCTGAAGCGCATCGAATCGGAGACGGCCGAGACCATCGCCCACAAGCGGCTCAAGCGGGTCAAGTGGTTCCGCGAGTGGCTCGAGGACGAGGTCCCCGAGATGTCGCTCGACGAGGGGAACGAGGACCCGGCGTAGCCGTCGCGCCCCGCGTCAGCTCGGTCCGCTCACCCGAGGAGGCCCGCGGCGTCGGCCAGGAACCAGCCGCCGAACAGCGCCAGCACCGCGGCGCTCGCGTAGGCGACGGCGGGCGCGAACCGGTCGACCCGACGTCCCGCGAGGACCAGCGAGGCCGGGAAGCCGGCGATCCAGGCCGCGATGCCGCCGAAGAAGCCGACCAGCAGCGCCGGACTGCCGGTCCGGACCACCAGCGCGCCGGCCAGCGAGCTGCCGGCGTAGGGCGCGTGGGCGAGCACGTCGACCGTCCCCGGCTGCACCAGTCCGACGCCGACGGTCAGCCAGAAGACGATCTGGTAGGGGTTCGTCAGTGCGAGCGCGAGCGCCTTCACGAACCCGCGGCCCCGCGGCGCGTCGACCGCCGTCCAGTCCGCCCGGGCGTCCCGCACCGCGTCGTAGGCGAAGGCGAACATCAGCACGCCGCCGACGCCGACCATCGCGGTCCGGAGCGCCGGGACCGCCTCGACGACCCTGACGGCCCCGAGCCACGCGAGCGCGAGGAAGACGGCGTCGGCGGTCATCGCGCCGAGCCCGGTGGCGAACCCGGCCAGCCAGCCCCGACGGACGCTCTCCTCGGCGATGACGGCGTTCATCGGGCCCGGCGGCGCGGCCAGCGCCAGGCCGAAGACGGCCCCGAACGCGAGCGACGCGACGAGGTCCAGCATCCGCCCCGGGTCAGCCGCGCCGACCCCGGAGGTGGCTGCGCAGGACGTCGACGTCCTTCGTGCCGGCGCCGGTCGAGAGGACGACGACCGTCGCGTCCGCGTCGAACTCGCCGCGGTCGGCCAGCGCCCGGGCGCCGGCGGCCGCCGCGGCGGGCGTCGCGCCGACCTCGAGCCCCTCGAGCCGGGCCACCGTGGCGGCGCTGTCGAGGATGTCGTCGTCACGGACTGCGACCGCGCCGCCGCCGCTCTCCCGGAGCGCGTCGAGCACCAGCGGGCTCGCGCCGGGGTCCGGGATCTCGATGCCGCCGCAGACGGTGTCCGGCGCCGCCCAGACCTCGTGGCCCTCGCGGCCGGCCTCGAATGCCTCGACGATGGGCGCACAGCCCGTCGACTGGGCGGCGTAAAGCGGCGGGAGCTCGTCGACGAGGCCGAGCTTCCGGAACTCCTCGGCCCCCTTGTGGACGCCGACGAGGCCGACGCCGCCGCCCGTCGGGTAGACGACGGCGTCCGGCACCTCGAAGTCGAGCTGCTCGAGTATCTCGTGGCCCATCGTCTTCTTGCCCTCGTGGCGGTACGGGGTGACGAACGTCGCGGTCGGGTACCAGTCGTCGTGCTCGGCCATGGCGTCCTCGAGGGCGGCGCCGGCGTCGCCGATGCGGCCCTCGACGACCGTGAGGTCGCCCCCGTGGACCTCGACCATCGACTTCTGGGCGAAGCCCGCGCGGCTCGGCAGGTACACGTGCGCGGCCAGCCCGGCCCGCGCCGCGTACGCCGAGGCCGACTGGCCGGCGTTCCCGGCCGAGGAGAGCGCGATGTCCGTCGCACCGTGGCCGGCCGCGGCGGTGACCGCCAGGCAGTGCCCCCGGTCCTTGAACGTCGCCGTCGGGTTCCGGCCCTCGTCCTTCACCAGCACGCGGCCCACGCCGAACGCCTCGGCGAGCCGCGGGCACTCAACCAGCGGCGTCGCGCCCTCGTCCATCGTGACGGCGTCCTCGCGGGGGAACGGCAGCAGCTCCGCGTAGCGCCACATCGAGTCGAACGGCCGGGCGGCCAGGTCGGCCGCGTCGAGGTCCACCTCGTCGAGGTCGTACCGGGGGTCCAGGATGCCCCCGCAGTCGGGGCAGCGGTGCGTCGCGTCGGCCGGGTCGTGTCGAGCGGCGCAGTCGAGGCACTCGAGGCCGGCGAAGGCGGCCGTGGTCTCCATACCGCCCGCACGACGGAGGCGCCCAAAAGCCCTTCCCGTCCGGTCGGACCCGCCGGCTCGGCGCGCGAGGGGCCGGCGGACGGGCGCGACTCTCCGGTCGGTCGACGACGCGTTCGCGGTCAGAGGTAGGACCGGAGGGCGCCGAGCGGCGGGAAGACCAGCGCCCGCTCCGCGTCGGCGTCCCAGACGACCGGCGAGAAGCGGGAGGCGGCGACGAGCAGCGGCGAGAGCGGGTCGCCGTCGCGCCAGCCGTTGACGGCCGACCCCCGCGCCCCGGCGTTGAACGCCGGCAGCGCGAGCACGTCGGCGCCCTCGTAGGCGCCCGGCCCGTGGAGGAAACAGGGCCGCCGCCGACCCTCTATCACGATGGCCGGGTGGTCGTGGCCGACCACGTACCGCGGGGCGGTCGCGTCCGGGGGCTCGTGGCCGTGGCAGACGACCGTGCCGTCGGCCAGCTCGTGGGCGTCGACGGGGACCTGGTCCTCGAGGGCTTCCAGCTGCGCGTCGTGGTTGCCCGCCACGACGACCAGCGTCGCGTCGGTGGCCTCGACGCGCTCGCGCAGCGTCGCCAGCGCGCCGGCGGCCTCGCGTGGCACGTGCCCGAACGAGTGCAGGACGTCGCCCGCGAGCACGACCTCGGCCGGGTCGAACCGGTCGACGAGGGCGAGCAGGCGGTCGACCGCGTCGGCGGCCTCGCCGAGCGGCGCCTCGACGCCGGACGCCGCGGCCAGGCCGAGGTGCAGATCGGCGACGACGAGCGCGTCGGCGTCTGCGAGGTGGACCGCCCGCTCGCGGACGGTGCCGAACGGCTCAGCGGCCGTCGACATCCACCGCGAAGGCCGCGTGGAGGTCGTACTCGGTGCGGGTGACCACGAACAGCGCCTCCTCCACGACGGCCAGCAGCTCGGGGACGGTCCTGACGACCAGCCACGTGATGCAGACGAGCGCGACGACCGAGAGGCTCTGGCTGAGCACCCGGTCGGCGATGAAAAAGGAGACGAGCCCCGGCTGCGTGTAGCCGGTGACGGCCATGACGGGCTCGACGAACACCTGGAACCACTGGCGGCCGAACGCGACGGCGATGAAGACGTTCCGGGCGACGTTGAGGACGTAGATGACGGCGACCGCCAGCCCGAGGGCCTTCAGCTTGCGGCCGACCGGCGCGTCGATGGAGGCGATGAGCCCGGCGAAGATGCTCATCGAGCCGATGCCGGTGCACGCCAGCACGATGTGGGTGCGGTAGTGCTGGCCGCCGGTCTCGAACAGCAGCGCGCTCCGGTAGCCGTCGTCGGGGCCCGGCAGCAGCGCCACCTCGTAACCGAGCGCCGTGATGACCCACTGCGTCTGGCTGGCCACGGTCTCGATGAGCCAGCGGTCGAGCCCGGGGATGGTCGTGAAGGGCAGGTAGACCAGGCCCATGATGGCCACGGCCCGCGAGAGGGTGAACAGCGAGTCGCGCCCCCCGAGCAGCAGGTAGCCGGCGTAAAGCGAGGCGGGTACGGCCAGCGCGGTGAGGACCGTCTCGATGGGGCTCCGCATGACGAGCGCGAACCGGGGGACGAGCAGCAGCCAGAAGACCCCGAAGCCGCCCCAGGCGGCCGCCGCGAGCCGCCGCGAGCCCTCGCGGTCCCTCGACTGGAGGCCCCAGGCGGCGAGGAACAGCGCGACGACGACCCACGCGACCGCGTCGGTCACGCCGGTCGGGACGACGGGGAACACGCCCGTCACGACGGGTGGTCGAGATATAGACCTGACGGCTCCGGTGTCCGGCGCTCGAGGGCGGTCACTCCGCCCGTTCTCGGGCGATCAGGTACGCCTCCCGGAGCCGGTCGAACGACTCCCGGCCGCCGCCGTGGTCGGGGTGGACGGCCTTCACCCGCTCGCGGTAGGCCGAGCGTACCGCCGACTCGCTGGCCGACGGCGGGAGCCCCAGCCGGGCGAAGGCCCGGGCCACGGGCCGCGCGACGGGCTCGACGCGCGGCGTCTCGAACGGCAGCCGGGCGCCCAGGCTTCCGCCCGGGAGCTCGTACTCGACGAGGACGACCCGGACGCCCGCACGGTCGAGCACGAAGTAGTCCCTGGCGTCGAAGGTGACGGCGACCTCGCGGTCCGGGAGGTAGAACGCGACGGTGCGGCCGGCGACCTGCCGGTCCTCGACGAACGGCTCCCCGATGGAGCGCAGGTAGTCCCGTATCTCCGCGCGGCGTCGGCCCGACGAGCCCCGCCCCGTTCCGTCGGCGGGGCTCGACGCCCCGTTCGCCGCGTCCGGGAACCGGCGGGTCCCCACGACGAACGCGGCGGCCACGAGGCCCGCCAGCAGCGCGCCGAGCACGACGCCCGCGACGAGCCAGTCGGGCAGCGCCGCGTCCCACGGGAGCACGATGGCCCGGGTAGGCCCCGCCGGAGCAAGAATCGTTCGACCGTCAGTCGAAGTACCGGAGGTCCTCGTCACCCGCGGCCCCGGGGTCCGCGTCGCCCATCGACCGCAGCTGCCGGACCACCGCCTCCATCTCCTGGGCGCGTTCCTCGAGCGTGCCGAAGTCGACCTCGAAGTCCAGCGTCCGCTGGAGCACCTCCAGGACGGCCTGCGCGCTCTTGGGGTCGACGAGGTAGCCGCTGGTCTCCCCAAGCAGGCACGCGGCGGGGAGCCCGCGCCTGCCGGCCAGGCCCAGCAGGAGGCCGCTCGTCCCGACGACGCCCCCGGCCGGCTCGTCGGGCCGGAACTCCACGCCGGCCGCCGTCAGCGGTTCGCGCATCGCCGGGTCCCCCACGGCCCCGATGACGGTGTAGGTCTCGACGAGCTCGCCGGTCGGGACGCCGCCGAGCGCCACGACCTCCTCGACGCCGAACTCCCCGGCGACGTCGAGGAAGGCCTCGGCGAGCCGGTAGTGCCCCCCGACGTCCTGGGGCTGGTGGTCGCCGACGAGCACCAGCACGTCCCGGTCGCCGACGTCGACCGCGTGGAACTCGGCGCTGGCGAGCCGGCCGACGCTCTCGGCGTCGACCGTCACCTGCGGGGGGAAGTGCTCGGAGTAGACCCGTCGGACCAGCCGCCCGTCGAACTCCTCGACCAGGTGCTCGGCGGCGAGCTTGCCGACGTGGCCGACGCCCGGCAGTCCCTCGACGAGCACGGGGTCGGTCAGTCCGGGGTCGGCGACGACCTCGACCTCGACCGCCTGCATGGGGTCACCCGCGCTCGCGCCGCTTAAGAGCGCGTCGGTAGCGACCGTACCGGTCGTCGGGGCTGAAGGGGGCGGGGGCGCTGTTGACGGCCTCGGCGCCACACTCGGGGCATCGGGAGCCCAGCGTGTAGACCGGCCGGTCGTGCGTCGACCGCCAGTCCGCACAGACGCGGATGTCCGACCTCACGTATCGGTCTGCGGGCGGGGGCGAGAAAACTGTGCGGGGTAGCGCGTCGGACAGCGAGCGAGGGCGAACCGCCCACGGTCCGGACGACTCCGACCGTCAGCCGTGCGTCCCCTCAGCTCTCGTCCTCGGCGCGCCGCTCGCGGTGGAACTCGGCCTCGCCGCCGGCGGCCCGGATGGCTTCGGACGCGCGCTCGACGCTCTCCTCGAGCGAGCGCTCGGCGAGCTTGTAGTCGGGCGCGCGCACCCGGATGCGGTACTCGGGGGAGCCGACGTAGGACACCTCGAGGTCGACCTCCTCGGGCACCTCGCCGTCGCCCTCGGCGGCCGCCAGCGCCTCCTTGATGGCGTCGACGCCGGCCCCGGTCGGGCAGGTGAGGTCGACGTACCCGGAGACGGAGACGTACGGGACGGAGACGTTCTCGCGGGCCGTCTCGACGATGGCCGCGAGGACGTCGTCGTCGAGCTCGAGCGGCTCGAGCGCCGACTCGCCGTGTCGGGCCGCCGCCTCGAACGCGTCGTACAGCGTCTCGAACTCGGTCAGCAGCGGGCCGGCGACGGCCTCGAACTGGCCGTCCGGGGCGTCCTCGCCGAGGGCGATGGACAGCCACTTGTCCGCCTTCTGCTCGTTCTTCCACTCCTGGATCTTCTCGGAGCGCTGGTGGTCGTTGACGTCCTTCAGCGAGAGGTCGATCTGCTGGCTCGACTCGTCGACGTCGAGCACCTTGCAGACGACCGTCTGGCCCTCGCGGACGTGGTCGCGGACGTTCTTGATCCACCCGGAGGCGACCTCGCTGATGTGGATGAGGCCGCGCTTGCCCTCGTACTCCTGGAGGTCGCAGAAGACGCCGAACCCCTCGATCTCGTCGACGTGGCAGACGACGAGCTCGCCGGGCTGCGGCCAGCCGGCGAACTTCATCGCTGGGCGACGGGTTCGACGACCGTCGCGGCGAGCGCGGCCTTCCCGCCGGTCGGCCGCGCCAGGGTCGCGCCACAGGCGGCGCAGCCGACCTCGGCGGCGGCCCGGTCGAAGAGGACCTGTTCGTTCCCGCAGTCCGGACAGGCCACGCGGAGGAAGCGTCCCGCCATGGTCACTCCTGGAACTCCAGCCGGCCGGCGCGCCAGCCCTCGCGGAGGTGGGCCTTCCCGCACTCCCCGCACCGGTACTTGAGGTTGGTTCGCTTGGTCGGCTTGTCGCCCCCGGGGACCTTCGAGAACTTCCCGTCGTTGCCGATGCCCGAGTTGCGCTCTCGCTGGCGGTCGATCCACTTCATGCCCGTCTCGCGACCCCGGCGGACCTTCTCCACCTCGTGTTCGGTGTGGGCGTCGCAGTGGGGACAGTACGTGGTAAAGCGGCGCGGCATCTGCATGGTCGTTGGCGTCTGTTGGTCCGGCCGGCATAAAACCCGACCGGTCTCGCGCGGGCGAGTCTCACAACGGGTCGTAGACCACGGCGTAGCGCGCCAGGCCGACGAGCCACGCGAGCAGCCAGAGGACGAGGTAGCCGAACACGCCGACCCGGAGCCGGAACCGCCAGACGTCCATGTCCTCGTGCAGCGCCGACAGCTCGAGGTCCGGGTCCGGCTCGTGGTAGAGGTCGTGCCGTCGCTTGACCAGGTAGATCCGGACGATGCCGGTCAGCGCGAACGAGAGCAGCGCGTACGCCTGGACGCCGAGGAAGGCGTGCAGGGCGACGAAGCCGTCGAGCTGGTCGAGCAGCCGGGGCAGCATCCAGGCCAGGATGGGGCCGGTCGTCAGCACCAGCCCGACGCCGATGACGGCGAGGTGCCGGACCAGCACGCGCCAGGTGACGACCGCCTCGCGGAGCACGATCCAGGCGCCGTAGAGGTAGAAGGGCAGGCTCGCCGACACGACCGCCGCGACCAGGGTGGCGGACGCGGTCTCGGCGGCCGTGGGCATGGCCCGCGCTTGTCGGCCGCGTGCCATAACCCGTCCGGAACGCGGGTCGCGCCCGCCGGCACCGCGGGTCGCAATCGGTTTATCCGTCCGGCGGCAAGTCCCCGGGGATGGCCGACCAGGAGCCCGAGGCGCCCGCGGACGACCGTTCGCCGGGCGGGGACGACGCGCCGCCCCCGCCCGCCGAGGGCGACGCAGCGGAGGGGGCGCTCCGCGAGGCGGTCGAGGCCAGGTACGACTTCGAGCGGTTCGGCCCGGCCGACATGGCCGAGATGACGGTCGAGGAGTGGCAGGCGGCGTTCGACGCCGACGCCTGGATCACGGGTCCCGAGCTGCTCGACCGGGTCGAGGCGGAGCTGCGCAGCCGGGTCGGGGACCGCCGGCTGTTCGCGGTGGTCGAGCGCCACGACGTCGGCGGCGAGCCCCGACTGCTGGCGTACACGGACGCGAGCTACGCGGTCGTCCACCCCGACGGCACGGTGGTCGGTCGGGGGGGCCTCCTCGGGGAGGTCGAGCCCGTCGTCGCGCTGTGCTCGATGGAGTCCTTCGACGTCGAGGCCCCCCGGCCGGACGCCCGGCTGCCGGACCCGGAGTCCGTCGAGCCGGGCTCGGGCGACCTCGGCCACCGGCTGCTGCTCGCCGTCGCCGGGATGCAGCTGGTCGCCGGCGTCGTGCTGCTGTTCTCGCCGCTGGTCGTCTCCGCCGGACCGGGCTCCGGGGCGCTTACGACCGTCGTCGGGCTGGCGTTCGTCGTCGTCGGGCTGGTCGTGGGCGTGCTCGTCGCGAACGCCCGGCTGTCGGACCGCTTCCGCGCGGCGGCCTACCGCGAGCGGCTGCGCGCCGCCGGCGTCGGCGGGGACGCGCGGCCGGCGTTCCTCCCGCCGATGGACGGCACGGGCGCGGCGGGCCGCGACGCCGTGGACGACGCCGGCGGCGACGTGGACGGGGGCGACCCCGGTCGTCCCGAGGGCGCTCCGGACGGCCGGGAGCCGGACGCGGCCGGCGACGGCCCGGGGGGGACGTAGCGGGGTCCCGGCGGGGCCGTCGCGACGGCTCGGAACGGCCGATTTCCGGGCGCTCGTGACCCCGGGTCGCGGCCGCTGGCGCCGGGCGCGGCGGGGACGGAATATCGCCCGCCGACGACCGCATCGGTGGGTTTAAGCGACTGCCCACCCGAGCCCCGGATACATGAGACGGCGGGAGTTTCTGCGGGTCGCGAGTGGCGCCGCGGGCGCCACCGCTGCCGCCGGAACGGCCGCGGGCCAGGAGAGCCCCACGCCGACGCCCGAGGGCACCGCGACCGGGACGCCGGCCGGCGAGGAGGGCGGTGGCGGCGAGACCGTCGAGGTCTCGCTCGTCGACTACGCCTTCGAGCCCGGGACGGACTCGCCGCTCGTCATCCCGCCCGGGACGACGGTGCGGTTCGTCTGGGAGACGTCGACCCACAACATCCACGTGGACTCGAAGCCCGCCGAGTCCGACTGGCAGGGCCACGAGCCCGTCGAGGACGAGGGCTTCACGCACGAGCACACCTTCGAGGTGACCGGGGAGTACCACTTCTGGTGCGTGCCCCACCAGGGCCTGGGCATGGTCGGCGACATCACGGTCGAGGAGGGCGCGTCCCTCCCGGGTGCCGGCGGCGGCCCGGCCGAGGAGCTCGACCCGGAGCACATGGGCGTCCCGTTCCAGGCCCACTTCGTCGGCATCGCGACCGTGCTGATGATCGTCGTCTCGCTGGTGTTCACGTTCTTCGTGCTGAAGTACGGCGAGACGCCCCACTCCGGCTACCCCAGGAGGTGACCTCGCATGGCATCATCCGGCTCCAACTACGGCGACATTCATCGATACGAGCCCGCCAGGGAGAGCACGGCGGCGGCCATCGCCATCGTGCTGTTGACCGTCATCGAGGTCGTCTTCATCGGGCTGTTCACCTACGGGCTGCTGTCGGGCTGGGGCTTCTCCGAGTACGGGAACATGTACCTCGGCGGGCTGCTGGCGGTCATCTTCATCGACCTCGCGTTCATCCTGTTGCTGTACCGTCGGGAGTTCCTCCCCGACGTGATGATCGTCAAGAAGCGCCGTCGCAAGTGGGAGGACCTCTACACGCGCGAGGAGGACGTCGAGGGCGAGACGCTCGGGGCGGGGGCGTTCGACTCGTTCAAACGAGCGGTCTACCCGTACTACAAGCGCTAACATGGCCAACGACGACAAGTACCCGGACGACTCGAGCCGGCGACGGTTCGTGAAGGGCGTGGTGGGCAGCGCCGCGCTGGCGGGGGTCGGCACGGCGACCGGCGCGATGCTGAACACGACGACCAACCCGTCCGGCGCGGGCGGGGGCACCACCGAGTACTTCGGCGTCGAGAACACCGACGGCCCGGCCCCGCGGGCGATGCCGCAGATCCCCGTCCGCATCGACGACGAGGGGTTCCTCCAGGGGCTCTGGCCGGAGGTCCAGGAGGTCACCGAGGAGGGCCGGACGTTCACGGTGGCGCGGACCGAGCTCCCCGCGCCCGACGGGGGGAGCATCGTCTATTCGAACGACTGGTTCCAGTACTGCGGCGTGCAGACCTACCCCGGCGTCCAGCCGGAGGCCGACCAGGACCAGTACTTCCGGTACGCGAGCAGTCCGCCGTACGCGTGGCAGCAGGAGGCCGTCTCCGCGGGCGACCGCGTCCACGTCGACGACTTCGGCGACTACGAGAGCTGGGGCAACGCCATCGGCAACGAGGGGCTCGGCAAGCCCGCGTTCGCCACCTGGCGCTCGGAGGGGGTGCCGCCCGGCAGCACGATGCCGGTCCAGCTCATCCGGAGCACGCGGATCGAGGAGGCGGCCGGGGACGACCCGTGGCTGCAAGCGAGCACCCGCGACGGCTTCCTGGCCATCCTGGACAAGTGCACGCACTTCTGCTGCGTGCCCGGCTTCAAGTCGTTCGCGGACAGCGCGAAGTTCGACGCCGAGGACCGGATCTACTGCCAGTGCCACCAGTCCGTCTACGACCCGTTCAGCCTCGTGCGTCGGTCGTTCGTCGCGCTGCCGCGCCCCGAGGAGTGAGCCCGAGATGAGCCTCCAACCCGCAGACGAACACGACCACGACGCCTGGCTCGAGGAGCGCGACCTCACCCCGGTCGAGACGCTGTACCTGACGACGCTCATCTGGCTCGACAGGCGCCTGCGTCTCGTCGACTACCTCGAGCTGCTCGAGACGCTGTACTACCGCATCAACCTCCAGATGCCGCGCAGCCACACCGAGCAGTACGACCTCGACAACAAGTTCTGGTACTGGTACCCGCTGTACTCGCTGGGCTCGTTCTCCATCATCGCGTACGTCGTCGCGGCCATCTCCGGCGCGCTGCTGGGCTTCTACTACGCCCCGGCGACCGCCGGAGACCCCTCCGCGGCCTACAACCAGATCACGTTCATCATGACGGAGCTGAACTTCGGGTTCATGCTCCGGAGCATCCACCGCTGGTCGGCGCAGGTGATGGTCGCGGCGGTGTTCCTCCACATGGTCCG
>CAZVOR010000004.1:33632-38842 GCA_964628745.1 uncultured Halobacteriales archaeon | reverse complement strand
TCGGCGAGCCCGATCATCTTCGCGTAGTAGGTGCCGTCGCCGAGGGCGAACCGGTCCACGACCAGACTGTTGTACGCGCGCATGTAGGCGACCCGCGTCCGGTGGTCGGGGATGAGGCTGATGCGGAACGCCGGGCCCGGCGAGAACACGACCGCGTCGACGCCGAACTGCGCCCGCTGGTCGTCGTACGCCGCCGCGTCCGGCACCGAGAAGTTGTCCCACGCGATGCGGCCGCCCGCGCTCCGGTCCCAGCCGTCCCACGGGATGGGTCCGAACGACTCGGGCGCGAACGCGTACCCGTCCTCCTCGTCCCGCCGGACCTCGTCCGGGAGGTACGCCACGAGGTCCGGCCGCGACTCGCCCGTGTGCACCTCGCCGTCGACGATCCGCAGGTCCGACGTCAGGTCCTCGGCCTCGGCGGTGGCCATACGGACGCCAAGCGTCGACCGCGGCATAAGTGTGCCCCGTCCCCGATGGGTCGTCCCGTCCGCCACCGCCGAGGGCTGTCGCCCGACTCCGCGCGGGTCGCGCGATTTGGCGGCCCGCCCGACAGATACTTGCCCCGATTCCGCCATGGCGGGGTATGGACGAACCGGACCTCGGGGCGTCCCGGCGGGTCTGTCGACGGGCGGACCTCGACGAGGGCGAGGCCGTCGTCGAGGACGTCGACGGGACGACGGTGGCGGTCTTCCTCGCCGGCGGCGAGGTGCACGCCCTCGACGGCGTGTGCCCCCACCAGGGCGGGCCCCTCGGCCAGGGGAAGGTCGAGGACGGCTGCGTCTACTGCCCGTGGCACGGCTGGCAGTTCGAGCTCTCGACCGGCGAGCACGTCCACGGCAAGGAACCGGCGCGGACCTACCCCGTGACCGTCGAGGACGGCGACGTCTACGTGAAGGTCTGAACGGCCGGCGGTTGACCACGGTCGCCCCCCCGCCCCGCCCCCGGCCTGCGGGACGTTCGACGCACGCCGGAGCCCGGCCCGTGGCGGCGCCGTCTCGCGTTCGCCCGAGTAACCTGCTCCTTCGCCACCGGGGGAGTGAATTAACGGGTGATTATAGGTAGCCCCGGCGAGAGAGGCGTCCTGATGGCGGAGCTCCTGGCGGCGGCGAACCTCGACCTTCTCCTCGTCGTAGCCGTCTGCATCTCCGCCGCGTTCCGCTCCTGGCGGACGCGCCCGCAGGCCGCCTCGTACGCCCTGACCGCGTTCCTGCTCGCCGTCGCGACGTGGGCGCTCGCCCACCTGCTCGGTCACCTCGAGCCGTCGAACCCCCTCTTCGCGCGGCTCCGCTGGCTCGGGGCCGGCTCCGTCGCGTTCGTCTGGTTCGTCTTCGTCCTCCAGTACGTCGGCCGCGACGAGCTGGTGAACCGGTGGAGCGTCGGCCTCCTGCTCGCGTGGCCCGCGCTCCTGAACCTGCTCGTCTGGCTGCCCGAGGTGGCCGCGGCCGTCGGGCTCGTAGCGGGCGGCTCCGTCGCGGCGGGCCTCGAGGAGGGCACCGGCGTCCTCTTCCTGACGCACGTGGTGCTCTCGTACGGGTTGCTCGCCGCCGGGACCGTCCTCCTGCTGGTCGCGAGCTGGCAGGCGCGGACGGTGATGCGGCGGGACGGGATGGCCCTCCTGGTCGGCGTCGGCGCCCTCTGGGCGGGCAGCGCCTTCGCGGCGCTCGAGCCGTTCGACGGGCTCCACGTCCACTACCTGCCGGCGGGGCTGGCGCTCGCCGGGGCCGCGTTCCTGTGGGCGACCACCCGGGGCGGGCTCCTCGACCTGCTGCCGGCCGTGTCCGCCGCCGTGCTCGAGACGATGGACACCGGCGTCATCGTCACGGACGTCGACGGACGGATAGTCGAGCTCAACCGGGCCGCCCGCGACCTGTTCGACCTCTCCGAGCGCGAGCGCGTCGTCGGCAAACCGCTGGCGGACGTCATCACGTCGTCGGCGGTCGCTCCGGGGCCGAACCGGCTCCGCGACGAGGACGGCGCCGACGACTCCGTGACCGTCACCCTCGGCGACCGGGTCGTGCGGGTCACCCCCTCGACCATCAGGACCGACCGCGGCGAGGTCGGCGGCGACGTCTACCTCTGCGAGGACGTCACGGGACAGTTCATCCAGCAGAGCGAACTCAAGCGGAAGAACGAGCGGCTCAAGGAGTTCGCCAGGATCGTCAGCAACGACCTGCGGAACCCGCTGGACGTGGCCCAGGGTCGGCTGGAACTGGCCCGGGAGGCGGTGGCCAACGACCACCTCGACCACGTCGCGCGGGCGCAGGGCCGGATGGAGGTGCTGATCGACGACCTCCTGACGCTGGCCCGGGAGGGCGAGGAGGTGACGGCCCTCGAGCCGGTCGAGCTCGCCGAGGCGGTCAAGGCGTGCTGGGCGCAGTTGGACGCGGCGAAGGCCACGATGGTCGTGCAGACCAACCAGCGCATCCGGGCCGACGGCGGGCGTCTGGAGCTGCTGCTGGAGAACCTCCTCCAGAACGCCATCCGCCACGGCGGCGAGGACGTCACCATCTCCGTCGGCGCGCTCGAGGACGGCTTCTACGTCGAGGACGACGGGCCGGGTATCCCGCCGGACGGGCGGGAGCGGGTGTTCGAGAGCGGCTACTCGACGACGGACGGGGGCACGGGCTTCGGGCTCGCCATCGTCGAGCGGGTCGCCGACGCTCACGGCTGGGAGGTGACCGTCACCGGGGGCGACGGCGGGGGGGCCCGGTTCGAGTTCACCGGCGTCGACGTCGAGTCGTGAGGCGCCCGCCGAGCGGGACCGGCCGGGGACCGGCTGGACCGTCTTCCAGTCGAACGGACCCGTCGCAGCCGGGATCACCCCCAGAACCCCGCTCCATCGACCGAAGACCCCATATCAGCGGTCGATGCCTTGACAATCGGCCCCGCCCAAGCGACAGCCGTGATGTCACCATGAGCGAGGTCGACATCGAGTACTGCGTCCCCTGCGGGTACCTGCCGCGGGCCGAGGAGGTCCAGCATCGACTGCTGGACGAGTACGGCACGAGGCTCGACCGGGTCACCCTCGAGACGGGCGACCACGGCGTGTTCACGGTCAGCGTGGACGGGGAGCCGGTCTTCGACAAGGACCACGAGGAGTACGACGTCGAGACCATCGTCGACCGGGTGACCAGCCGGCTCGGCGCGACGACCTGACCCGGCCGGGGGCAGAGGCGCAGCTCCGACGGGATGCCCCACCCAGGGCAGCGGCCGCCGCTCCGAGGGAGCAAGCGAGCGGTGTCGCGTTACGGTGACCCGCCCGGCCCGCGGAGCAGCGCGCGGGCGAGCATCGCCGTCGCGTCGCGGACGGCCTCCCGGCTCGTCTCCTCGCGCGGGCTGTGGCTGACGCCGTCGACGCTCGGGACGAACAGCAGCCCCGTCGGGACGCCGACGGACTGGAAGTTCATCGCGTCGTGGCCGCCGCCGCTCGGCAGCCGGCGGTAGCGCGCGCCGAGTTCCGTCGCGATGTCCTCGAGCCACTCGACCGTCGAGCCGTCGAGCTCCACCGGCTCGGACCGGCCGACGAGCTCGAGCTCCAGCTCGAGGTCGCGGTCGTCGGCGATGCGCGCCAGGGCGTCGGTGATGTCGGCCTCGACCCGGTCCCGGTACCCGAGGTCGTTGCTCCGGATGTCGATGGGGAAGGTGGCCGTGCCGCTGACCTTGTTCATGGCGCCGTCCGGCGCGGAGACGTCGCCAACCGTCGCCACGACGTCGCCCTCCTCGGCCGCGTCGGTGGCGATCCGCTCGACGGCGGTGATCATCGCCGCGGCGCCGGCGATGGCGTCCCGGCGCATCCCCATCGGGGTCGCCCCGGAGTGGTCGTCGCCGCCGACGACGGTCGCGGTGTAGCGGACCGGCGCGCGGATGCTCGTGACGACGCCGACGTCGGTTCCGGTCTCCTCGAGCACGCGACCCTGCTCGATGTGCAGCTCGAGGTAGCCGGCGACGCGCTCGACGTCGACCGTCGGCTCCGAGAGGTTCGCCGGCCGGAACCCGGCCTCCCGGATGGCCTGCCAGAGCGGCACCCCGCCCCCGTCGACCGCCGAGAGGTCCTCGACGGTGAGCAGTCCGAGGGCACCCTTGCTCCCCACCGTGGCCTGGCCGAACCGGGCCGATTCCTCGGCCCGGAAGACGCAGAGCGTCGGTGGGGCCGGGGGCTCCCCGTCGGCGGCCAGCGCGGCCTCGATCGCCTCGAGCCCGGCGACGACGCCCAGCGCGCCGTCGAGCCGGCCGCCGTTGAAGACGGTGTCGAGGTGACTCCCGACGTACATCGAGGACGCGGCGTCGGGCTCGGTCGTCGCGAACACGTTGCCGATGGGGTCGGTCGTCACCGCGAAGCGGTCGTCGAGCTCGTCGACGACGTAGTCGATGGCCGCCGTCTCCTCCCGCGAGTAGGCGAGCCTCGTGACGCCGCCCTGGTCCGTCCGCCCGATGTCCCAGATGGCGTCCAGCCGGCGGTCGATGCGGTCGAGGTCGATGTCGATTCCGGTCATGGGTCCCCGCTCGGGGGCGGAGCCGGCCGGCGGGACACGGCTCCATCGGGCGCCGCGGTATAAGAGCGACCGGGTCGACCGCGACGGCTCCGGCGGGTCGGCCGTCGCCCGGCACGCGGTCGGCGGGACCGCCCATCAGAACTTTTAACCTTCCTCCTTGGCTGCTTACCGTGATGTCCCGAATCGCCAGGCTCATCGAGGACTCCGGGGCGATAAAGCGGGGGAAGTTCAAGCTCTCGAACGGCTCCCTGACGGACTACTACATCGACAAGTACGTCTTCGAGACGGAGCCCGAGGTCCTCGACGTCATCGCCGAGGAGATCGCGGCGATGCTCGCGGACAGCGACGTCGACGTCGTCGCCGGGCCGGAGCTCGGGGCCGTCCCGCTGGTCACCGCCGTCTCGCTGAAGACCGGGGTCCCCGCGGCGTTCATCCGGAAGGGGCAGAAACACTACGGGACGCAGGCGCGCGTCGAGGGGACCATCAGCAAGGGGATGCGGGTGGCCATCATCGAGGACGTGACGACGACCGGCGGGACCATCCTGGACTCCGTGACGCTCACCGAGGAGATCGGCGGGGTCGTCGAGCGGCTCATCGTCGTGGCCGACCGGAACGCGGGCGCCGTCGAGAACGTCCGCGAGGCGGGCCACGAGCTCGAGTACCTGGTACAGGTCGGCGACGACCTCGAGATCGAACCCGACGCGGCCGACTGACCGC
>CAZVOR010000004.1:0-33532 GCA_964628745.1 uncultured Halobacteriales archaeon | reverse complement strand
CTGGTACAGGTCGGCGACGACCTCGAGATCGAACCCGACGCGGCCGACTGACCGCCGGCCGACGTTGCGAGCCGGTCGCCGAGCGCCCCTCACCCCTTGCCGGGGAGCAGCTCCGCGACGGTGGCCTTGACCGGCTCCGGGCGGGCGGGGACGACGACGTCGACCGTCGGGTCGAAGTCGAACAGCAGCTCCCGACAGACGCCGCAGGCGGAGACCACCACGACCCGGGCTCGCTCCGACGGGTCGGCGTAGGTGACCGCCACGGTCGTCTCGAACGCGGTCTCGCCGTCCATTATCGCGTTGCCGACGGTGATGGGTTCGCAGTGGACGGCGGCCGTGCCGACGGCCGGCACGAGGTTGATGGCCGAGTAGACCCGTCCCGAGGCCGTGCGGAGAGCCGAGCTCACCTCGTGCCGGCCCGGCTCGTAGTGGTCGGCCAGCACGCCGGCCGCCGCCTCGATGAGCGCCTCGTCGTCGGACGTCAGCGGTCGCGTCTCCATGCCGGGCCCTGGGCGTCCGGACACATCAGCCTGTACCCGCGCGTCCCGCGCGGGCCGGCCGGCGTCCGCCAGCACCCGCCACCGGTCGCTACTCGACGACGCCCACCCCGTCCTCGACGCGGACGCCGGTCCCGAACTCGCCGGAGCGGTCGTCCAGGTCGGCGAGGATGGCCCGCGCCCGCTCCCCGGTCGCGAGCACCGGGATGCCCCGCTGCGGGCGGGGCTGGTCGCGCTGGAGCGTGCAGGGATGCAGCTCGAACCGTTCGAGGCCCCCGTCCGCGTCGAACGTGAAGACGGGGACGACGGTCTCCCAGAACGCCGCGTTGGCGAGGTCGCCCTTCGGTTCGCCCGCCTCGTCGTACAGGCGCGCCGCGAAGACGTCGGCGACCCGGACCGAGCCCTCGATGTCGTACCGGCGGAAGCTCTCGGCGGGGAGCCGGGAGACCGTCTCGTTCTGGACGACGTAGTTGCCGAGCGAGTAGCACACCGGCGCGCCCCGGTAGACCTCGACCCCCCGGAGGACGTGAGGGCCGTGGCAGACGACCGCGTCCGCGCCGGCCTCGACGCACTCGCGGGCGACGTCGACGAGGAACGCCGGGGTCTCCCGCGTGTTCTGCCGCCCGCCGGCGCCCTGGTGGGTGTGGACGGTGGCGACCACCCAGTCGGCGTTCGTCTCGGCGTCGGCGACCGACTCGAGCAGGGCCGCCCGGTCGGCCTCGTCGACCTCGTACCGGACGCCCTGCGCCGCCTCGTCGTCGGCCGCCCGGAACTTCATGTCGCCGAAGTGGAAGTAGTCGGGGTCGTTCCAGTCGTGGTCGTAGTACAGCCCCCGCTCGAGCCACGACCGCTTCATGGCCTCGATGCCAGCCGCCTCGCTCGCCCGGCGGAGCGCCTCGAGGTGGTCCTCGGCGAGGTGATAGACCGGCTCGACGGCGAGCGGGTTGATGCCCGGTCGGCCCCGCATCGCCGGGGTCTGCTCGCCGGCCGCGCTGCCCGGCGGGTAGCTGGTGCACGCGCTGACCAGCGCCACGCGACCGGCGGCGGTCTCGAGGTAGCCCGGGCGCCGGGCCTCGTAGCGGGTTCGCCCGAGCCCGGCGAACGCGAGGCCCCGCCGCCGGAGCGCCGCGATGGTGCGCTCGACGCCCCCCTCGCCGTAGTCGCCGGCGTGGTTCGTGGCGGCGCTGAACAGCGTAAAGCCCATCCCCGAGAGCTCGTCGAGGACGGCCGGCGGCGCGCGCATGTAGGTCCCCCCGCTCTGGGCGGCGGGGGCCGGTTCGTAGTCGTGGACGACGACCTCGAGGTTGGCCAGCGCAGCGTCGGCCCCGCGCAGGAGCCCGAGCATGTCGTCGAACCGGGCCGAGTTGCCCTCGTAGGGGAGGATTCGCCGCGTGAGGATGGCGTCGCCGGTCGCCGCGAGCGTGAACGAGTTCGCCTGGTGGACCGCCATGGGGGGCCTACGTCCGTCCCCGACTTAACGGCGCCCGGACGAGCCCCGGGAATCGTCGGTGCCGGCCGCCGGCCGTCAGGACGACTCCCGGGCGGCTGCGACGGCCCGGACCGCGTTGACCCGGCCGGCGCCGAGCTCGGAGGGGCCCTCGCCGGGTACCGGGTCGGCGGTCGCCGCGACGAGCCGCTCGACTCGCTGCGCGGGCAGCGCCGGCACGACCTCGCGGACGAGCGCGACGACGCCAGCGACCTGCGGCGCGGCGAACGACGTCCCGCCGAGGTAGGCGTAGCGCTCTCCGGCGTAGCCGGCCGCTCGCGCGATGCGGCTCGCCGGCGGAATCGCCCCGTAGATGTGGTTCGTCGGGTACGGATACTCGGGCAGCTCGCACGGCTCCCCCGCCGCCCCCGGCACCCGCTCGGCCGCGAGCCGGCCGGTGTCGTCCCCGTCGTCGTCGGCCTCGCAGAACGACTTGCCGGCCGTCTCGTATCCACCCCCCGGCGCGCCGACGTCGACGAACCCGCTTCCGTACGTGGAGTAGAACGTCCGCTCGTCGTTCGGACCGGTCGCGCCGACGGTGATCGCGTTCTCGATGCTCGCCGGGAAGTCGTACACGCCGGTGCCGGGCGAGGCGTCGATGTCCCGGTTGCCGGAGGCGATGACCGTCACCGTCTGGGGGTAGGCGAACCGGGCGAACCGCTCGACGAGCCGCCGGAGGGCCCGTTCGACCCGCGGGGAGAGGTCGACCAGCAGGCCGAGGCTCAGGTTCATCGCGTCGGCGCCGATCGCGACCGCGTACTCCATCGAAGCCACGATGTCGACCAGGGCTGTCGCGCCGAACGACGGGCTGATGGAGACGAGTTCGGCGTCCGGGGCCATCCCGACGACACCTCCCTCGTCGCCGTCGCTGGCCGCGGCGACGCCGGCGACGAACGTGCCGTGTCCGAGCCCGTCGCGGCCCCGGGAGCGGCGGAGCTGCCCCCGGCTGACGCGCCGGCTGGCGTCCTGGTTCAGGTTCTCCTCGAGGTCGGGATGCGCGGCGTCGATACCGGAGTCTATCACGGCGATGGTCGTCCCGTCGCCGGTCGCAATCTCGTGCGCCTCGAAGCCCGTCGTCACCGCCTTGTCCCACTGGCGGCCGACGTGACTGTCGGTCGAATCGCCGCCGGAGCCAGCGGGCGCGCCGGAGCGGAGCGCCTCGGGCAGCCG
This sequence comes from uncultured Halobacteriales archaeon, assembly GCA_964628745.1. GTDB lineage: Archaea > Halobacteriota > Halobacteria > Halobacteriales > Hikarchaeaceae > CAZVOR01. Next base: position 30,379 of record CAZVOR010000004.1, on the reverse strand, counting down.
CCCTGGGAGCGGCCGGTCCCTGACCGCGTCGACGACGCCCGAGACGGCGCCCAGCCGTCGCGCTTCACCCGGTTCGCCGGAGACCAGCAGCAGCGAGTCGCCGGCGAACGACCGTCGGACCGAGAACCCGTCGCGAGCGACCCGTTCGGGCAGGTCGCCGACGCGCGGCCGACCGACCACGAGGTACCCGGCTCGCTCGCTGCCGGCGGCCGTTCCGACGGCACCCACCCCGCCGAGCGCCGCCACCGCGCCGGCGCGCAGCGCCGTCCGCCGGGTGTGCCCTTCGTTCGACCCGCCGTCCGTCCCGAGGCCCCGTTCCGGCATGGCGGGGCATGCCCGCTCCCCCTGTTTGTTATGCGGACCGAACCCGCGGCCGGCGGCGGCGCGCCCGGCAGTGGGGCGGGGTTACCGTCGACCCGGCGCCGCGGAGTGGCGTTCGAGAGCGCGAACCGGCGACATCCAGTCGTCCTCTCGAGGACGCGATTCGCGGGCGCGGCCGACGCTCCGCTGCTCGCTCGGGGCCGGACGTGCCCGGGGCACGGAAATGCGGCGGCCCCGGAAGCCACCGCGGGCGGCTTCGAACGTATACGATGGCCCGACCCCGCTCCTAGTCGGTCGTCTCGAGCGCGAGGTACACGTCGATGAGGTCCTCCCGTTCTCGGATCTCGTCAGGTTCCCCGTCGAACAGGACCGTCCCCTCGTCGATGACGTACACGTGGTCGGCGTGGTCGAGCAGCACGCGGACGGACTGTTCGACGATGAGGAACGGGACGCCCTCGTCCCGGAGCTGTTCGATCAGCTCGAACATCTGTTCGACGAGCTCCGGCGCGAGCCCGGCCGACGGCTCGTCGAGCAGGATGAGGTCCGGGTCGTTCATGAGCGCCATGCCGAAGCTCAGCATCGTCTGCTGCCCGCCGCTCAAGCTGCCGGCCTTCGCGTTCCGTTTCGATTCGAGGTCGGGATAGAGGTCGTAGACGTGCGCGCTTCGCTCCTCGAACTCGTCGGCCCCGAGAATGTACCCGCCGACGCGGAGGTTGTCCCGGACGGTCATGTCCGGAAAGACGCGATTACCCTGTGGCATGTACGTTATCCCCACCTCGACGAGCTCCCACGGGAGCAGGTCGCCGAGCCGGTCGCCCTTGTACCGTATCTCCCCGTTCGTCACCGTCGCGACGCCGATGATGGCCTTCAGCAGCGTGGACTTCCCGGTTCCGTTCGGGCCGATGATTCCCGTTATCGTCCCCGCCTCGACGGTCAGGTCGACGTCGGTGAGGACGGCTATCTGGCCGTATCCGGCGTCCAGGTCGCGTACCTCGAGGACCGCCACCGCTAGCCCCCCAGGTAGGCTTCCTTCACGGCCGGGTCGTCCTTGATCTCCTGGATCGGCCCGTCCGCGATCAATCGGCCCTCGTTCAACACGAGGACCCGTTCGCACAGGCGCGATATCAGCGTTATGTCGTGTTCGACGATCATGTAGGTCCGCTCGTCGCTCGTCTCCGTGATCAGGTCGGCGATGTCGTCGACGAGCCTGGGGTTGACCCCCGCCGCCGGCTCGTCGAGGAGGATGAGCGCCGGGTCCAGCATCATCACGCGGCCGATCTCGAGCAGCGTCTGCTGGCCGCCGGAGAGGTTCTTCCCGAGCACGTCGGCCTGGTGGGCCAGGTCGAGCATCTCGAGGACCTCGTCCATCCGCCGCCGCCGTTCCTCGCGGGGGAGGTCGTAGTTCGACACGACGAGGTTCTCCCGGACCGTCATCTCGCCGAACGGTCGAGAGATCTGGAAGGTCCGCCCGATGCCACGGCGCGCGATCTCGTGGCTCTTCAGCCCGTCTATCCGCTCGCCGTCGAACTCGATCGTCCCGGCCGTCGGGGGGTAGAAGCCCGACAGCAGGTTGAACAGCGTCGTCTTGCCCGCCCCGTTCGGGCCGATGACGCCGGTGATCACGCCCGCGTCGAGGTCGAAGCTCACGTCGTCGATGGCGGTGATCCCCCCGAACCGCTTCTCCAGTCCGACAGTCCTCAGTAACATCCTCGTTCGTGGCTCGTGTTTCGGGCGGGCGTTCCGGTCCAGGTCAGCATCGGTCCGCATCAGGGTTCACGGGCGACGGTTCCGGCCCCGACGGCCCGCGAGCCGGCGGGTCAGGCCGTGTAGTCCGGCCGGGGGATGTCCTCGATGTCGATGAACGGCAGGCGGGAGTCGTCGGGGTAGACGGCGAAGACCTCGAGCGTGCCGTCGTCCTGCTCCGGGTGGAGGACGTCGTCCGTGTAGGTGTCGGGCTGCCACTGCGTGCCCTGCACCACCAGCTCGTGGTTGCGGTTGTGCTCCTCGTCGAACCGGGCGCCCCAGCCGTTCGCCAGCGTCCCGAGCTCCCAGTCGATGTCCAGGACGGCCGCCTGGAAGTCGGCCGGTTCGAACGAGTCGGCGTTCGCGGCCGCCTCGGCGAAGATCTCCATCACGCTGTAGCTCGTGTTCATCAGCTGCGTGTTGGGCGTCTCGTCGAACCGTTCGCGGTACAGCTCGAGGACGTGTTCGACGCCAGGCGACCAGTCGCGGTTCGCGTTGAAGTGGGGCTGGTCGACGTTGATGATGCCGACGATGGTCTGTTCGGCCACGGCCTCCCTGAAGGCGGTGTTGACGTACGCGGTCCCGTTCCCGACGACCGCCGGGATGTAGAGGCCCAGGTCCGCCGCCTGGTTCCAGAACAGCTGCGTGTCGTTGTCGTACCCGGAGTGGTAGAGCACGTCCGGCTCGGCCTGTCGGAGCACCTCTATCTCGGAGGAGAAGTCGTTGATCTCGAACGGCGGATAGCCCCTCGAGGCGACGATCTCGTACCCGAGCTCCTCGGAGAACCGCTGCATCTCGTCGCGGGTCGCCGCGCCGAACTCGCCGTTCTCCCAGAGGATCGCGACGTCGAGTTCGGAGACGTCCGTGTCGAGCGCGGGCGCGACGTGGTTCTCCATGATGTTGCCGCCCTCCTGGCCGTAGTTCGTCGTCCGGGCGTTCGGGTGGAAGACGTTCTGATAGCCGGGCTCGCTGATGGACGGCGCGAAGCCGTTGGTCTCCCAGTAGATGACGTCGTACCGCGTGGACGCCTGCGTCGACGCCGCCGCGATGCTGCTCGAGAACGACCCCGTGATGGCGTCGACCTCGTCCTCCGTCGCCAGCTCCTCGACGTTGCTCACGCCAGCGTCCGCGTTCGGCGCGTCCTTGTGGACCAGCTGCACCTCGCGCCCGTCGATACCGCCGTTCGCGTTCACCTCCTCGACGAACAGCTCGACGCCGGCGCGTGACTCCTGGCCGAGCTCCGCGAGCCCCCCCGAAATGGGGTAGTTCGTCCCGATGAGTATCTCGTCCCCCTGCCGTCCGGAGCCGCCGATGCAGCCGGCGAACCCGGAGAGGCCGACGGCCCCACCGACGCCGGCGAGCTTGAGCGCCTCGCGTCGACTGATGTCTCGCATACGCCGCGGACAGAGAGCATCCCGCTATATAGACCTGGCGTATCGGCGCCGCGTCCCGCCTTCAGTCGGCGGGTTCGGCGCGTCGCCGAACGCCGTCGAGGCGGTCGCCCGACGGCCGTTCGCGAGGCGGTCGCGCGGAAGCCAGGCGGGTCGAGCGCCGTCCGTCGGGACCGACAGCTATATGATTTCGCTCCCGCGTCCCACAGGCGTAGCGATGAGCCTCGTCGTCCAGTTGCTGGTCAACGGGCTGCTGCTGGGCGCGATATTCGCGCTCGCCGCGCTGGGGCTGTCGATCATCTTCGGCGTGATGGACGTCGTGAACTTCGCCCACGGGACGTTCGTCATGATCGCCATGTACGCCGGGTACGTCCTCTGGGTTCACGCCGGCATCGACCCCTTCCTCTCCATCCTGATCGTCGCCCCGACCTTCTTCGTCATCGGCGTCGTCACCGAGCGGCTCGTCATCGCGCCCATCATCGACCGACCGATGTTCGCCCAGGTGTTCTCGACCATCGGGCTGCTCTGGATACTCGAACACTTCGCCCTGTTCTGGTTCGGTCCGTCGTCGCGAGGGATCCGCGCGGGCTACGGCGGGCTCGACATCGGGGGCATCGTCATGGAGGAGGTCCGGCTGTACGGCTTCGTCATCACGCTCGTCGTGACCGGGCTGCTGTACCTGTTCCTCCACCGGACCAAGACCGGGCTCGGCATCCGGGCGACGGCGCAGTCGGACGAGCTCGCCCAGCCGTACGGCGTCAACGTCGACCGGATCCACATGCTGACGTTCGGGCTGGGAATCGCGCTCGTCGGCGTGGCCGGCAGCGTGCTGATCGGCGTCCACTCGGTCCGTCCCACGACGGGGAACCTGTACGTGCTGACGTCGTTCGTCATCGTGACGCTCGGCGGCCTCGGCAGCATCGGCGGGGTTCTCCTGGCCGGGTTCTTCATCGGGATCCTCGATTCGTTCATCAGCTTCTACCTCTCCTCGCCGCTCGGTCCGCCGATCTACTTCGCCATCTTCATCGTCGTCCTGGTGCTCCGGGCGGAGGGCTGGCTCGCCGAGGCACGGTACCGGATCGACCGGCTCGTCGACCGGGTAACCGGAGGGAGCGAAGATTAGTCCCGCTCCCGGCGCCACGAGGGTGTTGAACCTGCTCGGACAGCCGCGGGTCTACGTGGCCGCGCTGCTGTTCGTCCTGACCGCGCTGCTCTCGTTCGTCCTCCCGTCCAGCGTACAGCACATGCTGATACTGACGTTCATCATCGGCACGGGCGCCATCGCCTGGAACGTCATCGGGGGGTTCGGCGGTCAGTTCTCGCTCGGGAACGGCGTCTTCTTCGGCGCGACGGCGTACGCGATGGTGCTGTTGCTCGTCCAGTCCGGCCAGGGCTATCTCCCCGCGCTGACGCTGGGCGTCGTCGCGACGCTCGTCCTCGCCGTCGTCGTCGGCTACCCCTCCTTCCGCCTCCGGAGCCACTACTTCGCGCTCGCCACCATCGTCGTCGTCGAGGGGGCCCGATTCCTCGTCCGGCACTTCCGGGATTTCACCGGCGGGGAGGTCGGCCTGTCCGTCGTCCCGGCGACCGCCCGGGGAGTGACGATGCTCAACCTCTCGCGCGACGAGTACTTCGTCATCACGCTCGGCCTCTTCGCGGGGGCCGCGGCGCTCACCGCCTGGATCCGGTACTCGAAGCTCGGCTACTACCTCATGGCCATCCGCGACGACCAGCAGGCGGCGGCCGCCATCGGGATCGACACGTCCCGATTCAAGATGTACGGCTGGATCGTCTCGGCCCTGCTGACGGGGCTGGCGGGCGCCATGTACGCGACCTACGTGCAGTACCTCGACCCGGACTTCATGTTCGGCATCACCGAGTCGGTGACGTTCGCCGTGATCCCCATCATCGGGGGTGTTGGAACCATCACCGGGCCAGTGGTCGGCTCGCTGCTCTTCTGGCCGCTGTTGCACATCGCCACGACGCAGTTCGGCGGCGAGTACGGGGCCGTGACCTACATGGTCTACGGCGCCATCCTGATCCTGCTCATCATGTACGCGCCGACGGGGCTGGTCGCCCAGGTGTCCGAGCTGGGCGGCCGAATCGAGGCTCGCCTCCCGGTGTTCACGTACGGGGACGCGGAGCCCGAGTTCGCGTGGCAATAGGACGGCACGCTCCGTCATACCCGGCGGCCCGGAGCGGTCAACGTTTTAAGCCCGCCCGACCCGGTACGGACGAATGACGTTCGACCTGCTGCTGACCAACGGGACGCTCGTGACCCCCGAGGGCCGGCTCGGACCCGACGCCGCCGTCGGCGTCCGCGACGGGACCATCGCGGCCGTCGGCTCGGCCGACGCGCTGCCCGGCGCCGACCGGGTGGTCGACCTCGACGGCGACGTCCTCGTCCCGGGCGTCGTCGACTGCCACGTCCACACCCGCGAACCGGGCGACGAGCACAAGGAGGACTGGGAGACGGCGACGCGCGCCGCCGCCGCGGGCGGCGTCACGACGCTCGTCGCGATGCCGAACACGAAGCCGGCGGTCGACCGGCCCGAGAACCTCGAGCTGGTCGACGAGCGGGCCGACGAGCGCGCGCTCGTCGACTACCAGTCCTACGCCGTCGTGACGGACGACAACGCGGACCAGATCCGGCCGCTCGATGCGGCGGGCGTCGCGGGCTACAAGGTGTTCCTCGGGACGACGTTCGGGGACATCGAACCGCCGGACGACGGCGAGCTGGTCGAGGCGATGGGCGAGATCGCCGAGACGGGAAAGCGGCTCGGCTTCCACGAGGAGAACGACGAGATCCTCTCGCACTTCTCGGCGAAGGCGAGAGCCGAGGGGCGCAACCGGCCCATCGACCACGCGCGCGGCCGGCCGGTCGTCTCGGAGGCCGAGGCCGTCTCGCGGACCACGCTGTTCGCCGAGCACACCGGCTGTCCGGTCCACATGTTCCACCTCTCGTCCGGGACCGGGGCCGAGATCGTCGCCCGCGGCAAGCAGCGGGGCGTCGACGTCACCGCCGAGACCATGCCCCACTACCTCTGGTTCACCGAGGAGGTCTACGAGTCGAAGGGCAACGCCGCGCGGATCCAGCCGCCGATACGCGACGGGGCCGAGCAGGACCTCCTCTGGGCGGTCGGCGTCCACGGCGACGGCGTCGACTGCATCGCCACCGACCACTCGCCGCACACTGACGAGGAAAAGCACCTGGCGGACCCGTTCCACGATACCTGGGAGTCCATCTCGGGGTTCGTCGGCCTCGAGACCGAGGTGCCGGGGATGCTGACCTTCGTCGACCGGGGCCGGCTGTCGATGGAGCGGTGGGTCGAGATGCACAGCCGGCGTCCGGCCGAGATCTGGGGGATGTATCCGGAGAAGGGGTCGCTTCGCGTGGGCACCGACGCGGACTTCACGGTCGTCGACCCGGACCGCGAGTGGACCCTCGACCGCCGCGACCTCCACTCGCGGAGCACCGTCACGCCGTTCGACGGCGAGACCTTCACCGGGGCGGTCACGATGACCGTCGTCAGGGGCGAGGTCGTCTTCGAGGACGGGTCGGTGGTCGGCGAGCCGGGCGGCGGTTCGCGCGTCGATGTCGGCGATACGGTGAGCCCCCGCCCCTGAACCGTCCGGCCGGCCACCGCGGGCCACGCGTCGGCCGTCACCCCGCGGGCCGGACGCCGAGTGACGGCTTTTTGTACGCCGGGGCCGGGGAACGCCCATGATCGGCGCGTGGTATCTCAGCAGCGAGGACGTCGCCGGGCTCGCCGACCAGGCGGCGTTCGTCGACGCGGTCCGCGAGGCCTACCGTGAGCGCGGCGAGGGCGCGCCGACGAAGCCGCGCGTGACCCTCGAGAGCGACGAGCCCGCGGGCGTGCTCAACAGCTACCTGGCCATCCTCCCCGACACGGGCGTGATGGGCGGCTACGTGTACAGCGCGGGCTTCGGCGACGCCGACGCCCGGTTCGTCACCCCCGTCTTCGACGCGGCGTCGGGCAAGCCGCTCGCCGTCGTCGACGGCGCGTCCATGAACACCTACAAGACCGGCGCCGTGGGCGCGGTCGGCATCGACGCGCTCGCCCGCGAGGACGCCCGGACGCTCGCCATGCTCGGCAGCGGCGCACAGGCCCGCGGCCAGCTCCGTGGCGCCGCCGCGGTGCGCGACCTCCGGGACGTCCGGGTCTACTCGCCGACGCGGGCGCACCGCGAGGCGTTCGCCGGCGACATGGACGCCCAGATCGACGCCGACGTCCGCGCCGTCGATAGCACCGCGGCGGCGCTTACCGGAGCCGACGTCGTCGTCACGGCCACGAACGCGAGCCGGCCGGTCTTCGAGGCCGAGCTGCTCGAGGACGGGATGCACGTCAACGCCATCGGGCAGTACGACCCCGAAAAGCGGGAGGTCGACGCCGAGACCGTCCGGCGGTCGGTCTACGTGCCCGACCTCCGCGAGCGCGCGTTCCAGGACGCCGGCGCGTTCCTGCTCGCCCGCGAGGCGGGCGTCGTCGGGGAGGGCCACGTCCACGCCGAGCTCGGCGAGGTCGTCGCGGGGAAGGCGCCCGGCCGGACGTCGGCCGAGCAGGTGACGCTGTTCGACAGCGGCGGCACGGCGCTCGAGACCCTCGGCTCCGCGGCGCTGCTCTTCCGCCGGGCGCGCGAGCGCGGGCTCGGCTCGCGCATCGAGTTCGCGTCGGCGAGCGACACCTACGAGGGCAAGCGGGGCAGCACGGCGGAGGAGCTGTAGCGGCCGTCCCCGCGCCCCGGGCGCCGCGCAGGCGCCCGGGGCTATCCCCGCAGCGGGTCGAGCAGCGTCGCCGCGTCGTCGACCGCCTCGACGGCGAGCAGGCGCTCGCGCAGCGCCCCGGTATCCGCGGGCGACAGGACGGCCCCGACGAGGCCGTCGAACTTCGCGAGCACCTCCTCGCGGGTGAAGGGGTTCTCGCCGCCGCCACGCGCGTCGCGAACCGTCTCGGCGAGCGTCGTGCCGTCGGCGAGCTCGACGACGACCTCGGCGCCCCACTCGCCGTCCGTCGCGCGCGCCTCGAACTCGGGGTCCGCGAGGACCTCGACCCGGTCGGCGAGCGACTGGATGCGCTCGTCGGCGACCGTCTCGGGGGTGAAGGCGTCCACGCCGGAGGCCCCCAGGACGGCCCGCGCGGCGAGCGCGAACGGGGTGCTGAACTTCGCGGCGAGCACGTTGTGCGGCGACCGGTCGTCGAGCCGGGTCCCCAGCTCGAAGGTGCGGACGGTCACGCGCTCGACGCCGTCGGGGTCCAGTGCGTGGGCCGCCTGCAGGGCGGCCAGGGCCTCGATCGGCGCGTGGGCGTACCGGCACGCGGCGTGGACCTTGACGTAGCTGCTCTCCAGGTAGTACCGCTCGCCGAGCGTCCCCACCACGGAGTCGAGCAGCTCGTCCGTGACCTCCCGTCCGGCGGTGTAGGGGAGCAGGCAGTCGGCGACCGCCCGGTCGACGCCGGCCACGCCGGCGGCGGCGAGGTCGGCTGCGCGGACCCCGTGAGCGCAGCAGACGCCGGCGTAGAAGTCGCGCACCGTGGCGCCGTCGAGCGCCGCCTTCCAGTGCGTCGCGACGAACGGGTTGACCGCGATGCGGACGGTGTTGGCCAGCTCGTCGACGTCGAGGCCGAGCAGCCGACCGGTCGCGACGGCGCCGGCCACCGGCGCCCAGCCGCCGTGGGGGTGGAGCCCGTCGGCGAGCGGGCGGATGACGTCGCCCAGCCGGGCGCCGACCTCGTAGCCGGCGACGACGGCGCCGAGGAGCTCCTCGCCGGAGGCGCCGACGTGCTCGGCGACCGCCAGCGCCGGCGGGACGGTGTGGACGCCGGGGTGGGCCGACCGCTGGTTCCCCTCGTCGAGCTCGAGCGACGTCCCGCCGGCCGCGTTGGACAGGGCGGCCGCCGCCGGGGGCCGCCGCTCGCGCGTCGCGAAGACCGTGCCTCCGGGGCCGCCGACCGGCTCGCCGTCGCACAGGCCCGCGCCGAGGCCGGCGGCGTCGGCGACGTGGGGCGTCGAGGCGCCACGGATGCAGACGCCGACTGTGTCGAGGAGGACGAGCCGCGCCCGGTCGAGGACGCGGGGCGGAGCGTCCTCGAGCCTGAACGACGCCGCGTACGTGGCGGCCCGCGATGCGACGTCCGGGTCGGGGTGCGTGACCATCGGCGGGCCGTTTCGCGGGCTGGCACTTAGGTCTCGCCTCGACGTCGGCGGCCCGACCGCCCGCCGGGCGCCGTCAGGACTGGAAGTACGGCATCACCTGCTCGGCGACCAGGCGCATGGAGGCGCCGGACTGCTCCGGGTCCATGCCGGGGAAGTGCATCCGGAGGAGGACCTCGTCCATGTCGACCGCCTCCCGGTACGCGGCGAGCTCCTCGATGGCGGTCTCCGGGCCGCCGATGATGAACCGGTCCGCCGCGTGCTCGCGGAGCTCCTCGATGGCGGCCGTCCGGTCCTCGGGCGCGAACGTGTGGCCGATGTCGTCGTAGTCGCCGTAGACGTCCTCGTACTCGTACAGCAGCGATGGACCGACCTCCTCCCACGCCGTCTCGTCGTCCGCCGCGACGTAGGCCTCCCGGCGCAGCGGCCGGTGGACCTCGTCGACGGACCGACCGTGTCGCTCGAGGGCGTCCTCGTAGGTCGCGGCGTTCTCGGCGAGCTCCGCGCGGTCCTCGATGGGGCTCATGCTCCAGGCGTCGGCCATGCGGGCGGCCCGGTCGATGGCCGGCGCCGACTGCCCGCCGTACCAGATGGGGACGGACTCCTGGACCGGCCGGGGCATCAGCGTGAGGTCCTCGACGGCGAAGACGTCCCCCCGGTAGGTGACCGACTCCTCGGTCAGCAGCCGCCGGACGAGCTCGATGCCCTCCTCGACGCGCGGGACGCGCTCGCGCTTGTCGACGCCGAAGGCGTCGAACTCCTCGTCGCGCCAGCCGATGCCGACGCCGAGCCGGAAGCTGCCGCCGGTGAGCAGGTCGAGCACCGCCGCCTGCTCGGCGACGGTCACCGGGTGGTGCAGCGGCAGGATGACGATGTTCGACCCGACGGCCATGTCGTCGGTGACGGCGGCGAGGCCGCCGAGCAGCGTCGCTGGGGCGGGAATCCAGCCGTCCGGGAGGAAGTGGTGCTCGGCGACCGAGACGGAGGTGTACCCGAGCCGCTCGGCCTCCCGGGCCTGCTCGAGGGTGGCCCGGTAGAGGCGTTCCCACTCGCGCTCGGGGGACTGGCAGCTGTAGTGCACGCCGAAGTCGAGGTCGGCCATCAGACCAGGAACTGACGGGGAGGGCAGTGAAATACGTTCCGTCGCCCGGGGGCCGACGGGCGCCCGCCTCCCCGCTTGCCTCGCCCGTCCTCCCGGCGCCGCCGGCTCCGCGCGCCTTTCGAAAGTCCTTTGCGCCGGCCCGCGCAATCCTGGTTCGACCGAGCACCCATGTCGGACCCGACACGTTCACCAGTGCTATCGCCGGGGGCCCCATGACCATCTTCAAGGAGACACGAGAGGAGGAGTACCTCACCGTGGCGGAGGTGAAGGAGCTGCTCGCCGACATCGAGGAGGAGCGCGCGCTCGACGAGGAGCGCGAGCTCCCCTACGAGCTCGCCCGGACCATCGACCACGTCAACCGGTTCGCGGTGCTCGAGCCCGCGGAGTCCCGCGAGCTCGTCGCCGAGCTCGAGGCGCTCGAGAAGGTCGACGAGGCGACCGCCCACAAGCTGGCGGACCTGCTCCCGCGGACCCGGGACGAGGTCCGCGCGGTGTTCGCCCAGCAGCGGTACACGCTCGAGGGCGACGAGCTCGACGAGATCCTGGACGTCGTCGCGAAGTACGTATGACATCCTCCCCGGCGTGAACGCCGGGGTTTCCCGACCTTAGTTGGGGTGTTAGGGTTTGCAGTCCACAACCCGTTCTCGAGGGGCGAACCGGCCCTCGCGACGGTCGAACAGGCAGACCGCTGGCTGTGCCATCCAGCCGTTATCCCTATCTCCCCCGTCAGGGGCGAGACTCGGGAGTACCTTCCGCCGAATGTTCTCCGCGCCGTTGATGTCGGCATTCGCCACCGTCTCGCACGACTCGCAGACGTACAGCCCGCGCTCGACGCGCTGGCTCCCGTCCTCGGTCCCACAGGCCGAACAGGTCTTGGACGTGCCGCGTTCATCCACCCGCTTCACGTCGATGCTCTGTTCTCCGGCCTTGTATTCGAGCATCGACGTGAAGCGATCGAACGCCCACCCGTGCAGACTGAGATTACCGTGGTCGCCCCAGTCCGTGCCGTCACGGACGCCCGAGAGGTCGCCCACAACGATGGTTGCGACGCCGCGTTCGACGCACTCGCCCACGATATCCCTCGACAGCGTGTGCAGGAAGTGCGACCGGCGCTCCGTGCGTTTGCGGTCGAGCCGGACGGCCTCGTTTGAGGCGGAGGCGTCGCGCTTGGCCCGCTCCTTTTGAAACCAGTACTCGTCCTCTTTGAGCGCCCCGCCGGGGTACAGGATTGCCCCATCCCCGAACGAGACGGCGGCCACGTTCGAGATGCCGAGGTCAATCCCTGCCACTCCGTCGCCGGGTGGATTCGGGTCGATTTCGTGGCGACAGACGAAGTGCAGTTGCCACTCGTCCCGGTCGTAGACCGCCCGGACCTGCTGGACGTTCTCGATGTCAACGTCGGGGTCGGTCTCGTACTCGCAGAGGATGAAGTCCGACCACGACTCCTTGAAGTTGCGGCCTTTCGAGAGACGAACGCGCCCGTTCTCGAGGTCGTGCTTGAAGCCGTCCTCGTTGAATGTCACCGTCGAACGCGGATGATGGTCGCCGTGCTTGCGGTATGCTGGCGGGTTCGCTTTCCGGTTCCCGTTGTGCCGATGGCCGTACCACGAGTTGAACGCTTCAGCGAGTTCTTGGATGACTCGCTGACTGGACTGTGCGTTGAGGTCCGCGTAGCGTTCGTGTGACTTGAGATACGAGGAAAGTTCGGCGTGGCCGGGGATGTGGCCCGTTTCGCTCCAGATGCGCCCGACGGTCCACCGGGCGACGTTCCAGAGTTTCGAGGCGGCAAACCCGAGCGAATCGAGACCGTCACGGACCTGTTGGGAGTTGCGTATGGACGCAACATGGGTCCGGGTGACGGTCTGAATCGCCATGTGTAGCCTACATCAGTTATATCGATATTATTGTTCGGTGAGCGTGGCGCAAGTGAGTATCCGACCGGCCACCGACGGGGTTGTGGCTCGGAGCGAACGCGATTCATGCCCGCCGTGAACGGTGGGACCCTCTCGCTGAATTAGGTAAGACGTGTCGGCCCGGCGATGGTTTAAGTCGTTCCTGCGCGTAGACCCCGTCATGAGCGCGGAACCAGACGAGTCGTCGCCACGCACGGCCGTCGTGCTCGACGTCCTGCCCCACGGCCGCGCGGACGACGACCGGCCCCGGTACCGCAAGTCCCCGCTGGCGCAGGCGCTCGGCACCGAGGGGTTCCAGCTCGTCGAACTCGTCCTGGAGGACGACGGCACGCTCTCCATCGGCGACGAGGTCGCCATCGACCCGCCCGGGGCGCCGATAGAGGTGGTTCGCGACCTCGACTACACCGACCTGTCGGGGGGCGCCCGCTCGGAGCTCGAGCACGTCGTCGAGGAGCAGGTGGCCGCGGACGAGCAGCGGCTCGTCGAGTTCTACAACGAGGCCGGGCCCGTGACGCTGCGGCTGCACCAGCTGAACCTCCTGCCCGGGGTCGGCGACAAGCTCCGCGACAACATCCTCGAGGCGCGCAAGCGACGGCCGTTCGAGAGCCTCGAGGACCTCCAGGAGCGGGTCTCCGGGCTGCACCACCCGGAGGCGACGGTCGTCGAGCGCATCATGGAGGAGCTCCGGGACGAGGACGTCAAGTACAAGCTGTTCGTGCGCGAGCCGTGACGGCGCTCGCGCGCGAACAGTGACTTTACGGCGGGCGGGGAGCTACGGGCGACCGATGACCGAGCACCGGGGCCGGGACTCGCCGCCCGAAGGCCGTCACTCCGCAGAGCGTTCGGGCGTCGACCGCGACGTGGAGACGGGCCATCGCGACCCGCGGGCGCTGCTCGACCGCGCCGGCGTCCGTGGCGACCCCCGGCGGGACCAACACTTCCTCGTCGACGGCCGCGTGCTCGACCGCATCGCCGGCTACGCCGATGGCTTCGACCGCTCGCACGTCCTGGAGATCGGCGCCGGCAACGGCGGCCTGACCGACCGGCTGCTGGCGGCCAGCGACCGCGTGACCGCCATCGAGCGCGACGCCACGCTCGCGGCGTTCCTCCGGTCGGAGTTCGCGACGGAGCGCGGGGCCGACCGGCTGACCGTCGTCGAGGGCGACGCAACCGCCGTCGAGTGGCCGGCGTACAGCGCCTGCGTCTCGAACCTCCCGTACGGCGTCGCCAGCGCGCTCCTCTTCCGGCTGCTGCCGCGCGGCCGGCCGCTCGTGCTGACCGTCCAGCACGAGTTCGGCGACCGGCTGGTGGCCGCGCCGGGCGTCGACGACTACGGCCGGCTGTCGGTCACGGCGGGGCACCACGCCGACGTCGAACTGCTCGAGGTCGTGCCGGCGACGGCGTTCGAGCCCCAGCCGGCCGTCGAGAGCGCCGTCGTCCGGACGACCCCGCGAAAGCCCGGGTACGACGTCCCCGACGACGAGCACTTCCTCGACTTCGTCACCGCGGTCTTCACCCAGCGGCGCAAGACGATGCGCAACGCCGTGCGGAACACGGCGCACATCTCGGGGCTTGCGGACCCCGACGCGCTGGTCGCGGCGGCCGACGCCTCGATGATGGACGCCCGCCCGGAGCGACTGTCGCCCGCCGAGTTCGCCGCGCTCTGCCGGCTGGCCGACGAGACCGGGGGCTGGGCGTGATGGCGTTCCACGGCCTCGAGTGGCTGCTGCCTCGCGTGACGGACTTCGAGGGCCGGGTGCTCGCGAGCCTGGTCCTGCTCGCCGTCCTCGCGGGCGCGGGCTGGCTGGCGCGGTACGCCCGGCTGCGGGTCGACTCGGAGCTGGCCACGCGGACGCTCAACGCCGCCATCGCCGTCGGCCTGCTGGCAATGTCGACCGCCGTCGCCTGGGCCCTCGTCGGCCTCTGGAACGTCTCCGTGACCGAGCTGCTCGGCGACCCGCTCGCGTTCGCCTACCAGGGCCTCGTCACGCTCGTGCTGCTCGTCGGCGTCTACCTGGGCACCGGCGTGGTCAAGCGGTTCATCTACGAGTTCGCCCAGGGACGAACGGCCATCTCCCAGCACCAGACCGAGCTCGTCTTCCGGAGCACCCAGGTGACGCTGTACGTCGTCGCGCTCGTCGTCGTCATCGGCGTCTGGGGGGTCAACCTCGACGGGCTGCTCGTCGGCGCCGGCTTCCTCGGCATCGTCTTCGGCCTCGCCGCCCGGCAAACGCTCGGCTCGCTCATCGCCGGCTTCGTGCTGATGTTCGCCCGGCCGTTCGAGATCGGCGACTGGGTGGCCATCGGGGACCAGGAGGGCATCGTCACGGAGATCTCTATCGTCAACACCCGCGTCCAGACGTTCGACGGCGAGTACGCGATGCTCCCGAACGACGTCGTCGGCTCCAGCCAGATCATCAACCGGACGCGCAAGGGTCGCCTGCGCAGCCACGTCGCCGTCGGCGTGGACTACGGCGCCGACCTCCAGGTCGCCCGCGAGGTCGCCGAGGAGGCCATGCGCTCGGTCGAGCCCGTCCTCACCGTCCCGCAGCCGCAGGTCGTCCTCCGGGGCTTCGGCGACTCGTCCATCGAGCTGGACTGTCGGTTCTGGATCGACAAGCCGTCGGCCCGGCGGCGCTGGCGCGCGCAGACGGCCGTCGTCGAGGCCATCAAGGCCGGCTTCGACGAGGCGGGCGTGAAGATCCCGTTCCCGCAGCGCGAGCTCTCCGGCCGCGCGGGGCCGGACGTCGACAGGCTCGCCGACATGGCGGTGACCGACGTCGAGCCGCCGGCCGGCGAGGTCGGGCCCGACGACGTGGACTGACCCGTGAGCGACCACCCCCGGGAGCCCGACGCCTCCGCGGAACCCGGGGCGCCCGGCGGCGGGACGGACGGGGAGCGGAGGAACGGGGAGCGGAGGAACGGGGAGCGGACGTCCGGCGGCTCGCTCGCCGAGCGTCGCGGCGAGGACCTCGACGTCTACGGCCCGGCCGAGGACTCGGCGCTGCTCGCCGGCGAGGCGGCCGCCGACCTGGCGGCCGCCCGCCCGTCCCTCGTGCTGGACGTCGGCACCGGTAGCGGCTACGTCGGCGAGCGGGTGGCCGCGGCAACGGACGCCCGCGTCGTCGGCGTGGACGTCAATCCGGCGGCGTGCCGACGGGCCGGGAAGCGCGGGCTCGACGTCGTCCGCGGGGACCTCGTCGCGCCGTTCCGGGACGGCGCGTTCGACGCCGTGACGTGCAACCCCCCGTACCTGCCGGCGAACGTGGTCGAGGGGGCCGAGCCCGACGACTGGTTCGAGGTGGCCGTGTCGGGCGGCGAGACGGGCCGGGAACTCGTCGACCGGTTGCTCGACGACGTCGGGCGGGTGCTCGCCCCGGACGGCGCGGCCTACCTCCTCGTGAGTACCTACACGGGCGTCGAGGCGGTCGTCGAGCGGGCCGCCCAGCGGGGCTTCTCCGCCGTCGCGCTGGCAGACGTGGCGTTCCCCGGCGAGACGCTGACGGTGCTGAAGCTGGTGCGGTGACCGCCGGGCCGGGCGGACGGGCGCCAGACGGGATATAACTTGTAAGCATATAATAAAGTAGTAATTATTATAGCCATGCATGCCCAAACGACGCCGATGACCGAGTACCTCGCCACCACGCCGGGGCTGTTCCCCCTGCCCGACCGCGCCAAGGAGCGCCTCTCGGACCTGAAGGGCCACCAGAAGCACGACCTCGTCGACGGCACGGAGGGCGAGCCCGTGCTCGAGGTGTACGCGAGCGCCCGCGCGGCGGTCGTCGAGACGCAGCTCGAGGCCGGCCTCGATTGCGTCGTCGAGGGCCAGCTGCGCTGGGACGACATGCTGGCACACCCGCTGGCCGTCCACGAGAGCGTCGAGACGCGGGGGCTGGTCCGTTACTACGACAACAACAACTTCTACCGCGACCCGGTCGTCGTGGACGCGCTCGGCCCGAGCGGCGACGTCGCCGGGGAGCTCGCCGACGTCGACGTCGACGCCGGGACGCTGCAGGCCGTGCTCCCGGGGCCGTACTCGCTGGCCGACCTGGCGACCGACGAACACTACGGCGACGACGCCGAGTTCCTCGCGGCCGTCGGCGGGTTCCTGGCCGGAGAGGTCGAGGCGTTCCCCGACGCGGGCACGCTGTTCCTGCTCGAGCCCTCGCTGGTGACGAGCCCGCCGGGCGACGACGAGCGGACGCCCGCCGTCGCAGCCATCGAGGAGGTCGCCGGCGCGTTCCCGGGCGACGTCGTCGTCCACACCTACTGGGGCGCGCTCGACGAGCCGACCCACGCGCGGCTGCTCGACGCCCGCGTCGACGCCGTCGGCTACGACCTCGTCTCGGCCCCCGAGGCGTGCCTCGACCTCGTCCGCGAGTCCGGCACCGCCGACGGCGCCGCGCTCGGCGTCGTCGACGGCCAGAACACGCTCGTCGAGTCCTCCGGGACCATCCGGGAGCGCGTCGGCGCGTTCGAGGCGGCGCTGCCCGGCGCGGCGTCGGTCGACACCATCTACGCCACGTCGAACACGGAGCTGTTCTACCTCCCGGTCAACAAGCACGAGGCCAAGCTCGCCGCGCTCGGCGGGGCGCTGACGCCGGAGGTGGCGGCGTGACGGCCGACACCCGCGAGCAGTTCCGGCCGCCGGACCACCCGCACGAGCACTTCCTGCTGACGACCGTGGTCGGCTCGTACCCGAAGCCGACGTGGCTGCACCGGGCTCGCGCGCTCCTCGAGGACCCGGACGCCGACTTCGACCCGGCCGACTTCGCCGAGGCCGGGGACGACGCCGCCCGGCTGATAACCGACGAGCACGAGCGGGCCGGGCTCGACGTCGTCGTCGACGGCGAGATGCGGCGCACCGAGATGGTCGAGCACTTCGCCCGGCGCATCGGGGGCTACGAGTTCAACGGGCCGGTGAAGGTCTGGGGTCACAACTACTTCGACAAGCCCTCCATCGTCGACGAGCTCGCCTACGACGAGCCGTGGCTGCTCGAGGAGTACGAGTTCACCGCCGCGGTCGCCGGGCGGCCGGTGAAGGTGCCCATCACCGGCCCGTACACGCTGGCGCGGTGGTCGTTCGACGAGCACTACGCCGACACCGAGCGGGCCGCCCACGCCCTGGCAGACCTCGTCAACGAGGAGATCGCGGCGCTCGTCGAGGCCGGCGCCCGGTACGTCCAGATCGACGAGCCCGCGCTGGCCCAGCGCGAGGACGACCACCAGATCGTCGGCGCGTGCCTCGAGCGCATCGCCGACGACGTCCCCGCGGACGTCCGGCTCGGGCTCCACGTCTGCTACGGGGACTACTCGCGGATCTACCCCGAGCTGCTCGACTTCCCGGTCCACGAGTACGACGTCGAGCTGGCCAACGGCGATTACGACCAGCTCGAGGTGTTCACCGAGCCGGCGTTCACGAAGGACTTCGCGCTGGGCGTGGTCGACGTCCACGACGCCCGCGTGGAATCGGTCGAGGAGATCGCCGCGCGCATCCGCCGGGGCTTCGCGGTCGTCCCGCCCGAGCGGCTCACGGTCAGCCCGGACTGCGGGCTGAAGCTGCTGCCCCGCGAGGTCGCCTACGAGAAGATGCAGAACATGGTCGCGGCCGCCCGCGAGGTCGAGGCACAGCTCGACGCCGGCGAGGTCGACGTCGCCGCGCCGGCCAGCGCGGACTGAACCGGGCCGGGCGACCGCGGGGGTGAGATATAAGCGGCACGCGACGCGTTCCTCCACCATGTCCGGCGATGGCCCGCGCGATCCCGAGGTCGACGACGAGTACGGCGTGCTGAAGGTCGAGGACGACCCCCGGCCCAAGGAGGCCATCATCTCGGAGATCGCCAGACGCCACCCCATCGAGCTCGAGGAGCGCATCGAGACGCTCGACTCGCCGGTCGTCATCGAGTGCGCGAGCCCCGGCTGGCAGCCCGACGTCTGGCCGCCCGAGGACGCCTACCCCGACGGCGACCTCCCGCCGAACTACACGGCGCCGGGCGAGGTGCGCTACCCGGCCATCCCGTGCTCCATCGAGGAGCAGGCACAGACCCTCATCGACGCGGTGGAGGCCGGCTGCGCCACGACGCACCTCCATCCACGCGACCCCGAGGACTGCCTCGGGACGGACGACGGCGAGCTCCTCGCCGACATCTACGACCGCGTCTTCGAGGCGGTCGACCCCGTGACCGTCCAGCACTCCTGGCAGATAACCGACGACGGTAGCATCGACTACGTCGAACTGGCCGAGGAGAAGCTGGCCGCCGCCGACGGGAGCAACCGGTACATCCAGGCGAGCATCGTCCTCTGGCCGCCCTTCGACTTCTACCCCAAGGACTTCGCGAACCGGGTCGAGGAGGCGGTCACCTTCTACCGCGACCGCGGGATAACGCCCATCCACAAGGTCAGAAGCGAGTACAACACCCGCAAGCTCCACCGCGAGCTGACCCGCCTCGACCTGCTCGACGAGGACCCGCTGTGCGTGTTCCACGACATGGGCCACCCCTTCGGCTGGCCCCTCGACCAGGACCCGTGGATGCCCATCGAGATGATATCCGCCCTCGAGGGGACCAAGCAGCGGTTCCCCGACGACACCGTCGTTGGCGTCTGCTCCGGCGGGCGCAACTGGCTGCCCATCACCATGGAGGCCATCGCGCGCGGCGTCGACTACATCCGCGTCGGCATCGAGGACTACTACTGGATGTACCCCCACCGCGACGAGGTCATCCAGCACAACATCGACTGCGTCGAGAAGGTCGTCGGGCTGTGCGACATCCTCGGGCGCGAGGTGGCCACCCCCGAGCAGGCCCGGGACATCCTCGGCGTCACGCGGACGTAGGCGGCCGGAATCGACGGGTGCCGGCCCGACGTGTCGGGCTACACCACCGCGCGCACCAGCGACCCGGAAAGCGGCGCGGCGAGCCCGATGCCGGCGCTCAGCCACCCGACCATCCCGGTCGAAAGCGCGGGCCCGAGCGCGCCGTTGGCGGCGAGGGCGGCGGCGAAGGCGGCGAGCCCGAGCAGCCCCAGGCCGAGGCCGTTCGCGAGGCCGCGGGGCACCGTCCGGGCCGGCAGCGCGACCAGCGCGCCGCCGACGACGAGCCCGAGCCAGTGGACCCAGCCGAGGCCCAGTCCGAGGGCCACCCCGACCGCGACGACCGCGAGGCGCCGACGGTCGTCCGCCCGGAGCTCGGCCAGCCGGGCCTCGACGGCGGCCGGCGCCGAGCCGAGCGCGGCGCTCACGGCGGCCCTCCCTCGAAGACGAGGTCGGGCGGCCCATCCGGCGTCCGGCCGAGCGGCGCATAGCGGCCGTCGACCCAGTCGCGCAGCCGGTCGTCGTAGTGGCGGCCGAGGTAGACGCCGTCGTTACCCCCGGGGACGACGCCCTCGGCCGCGCCGTCGGCCAGGTCGACCACCATCCGCCAGCTGCTGCCCGTCGGTCCCTCGACGGCGAAGTTCCGGAGCGTGTAGCCCGACCCGGACGCCGGGTGCCGCGGGTAGCCGAGGAAGTCGAGCTCGAACGGGTGGGTCAGCGCACCGGTGTGGCTGTAGTCGCCGTAGGTCTCCCAGCCGGCGGCCTCGATCTCCTCGAGGGCCGCGGCGAGCGCGTCGGCCATCACCGTCGCGCGGTCGCGGCCCGCGAACGCCGGCCCGTCCGGCGCGAGCGTGGCCGTCACCCAGGCCGACGGCCGGAACGAGTCGTCCAGGCCGGCCGGCTCGAGCAGCGGGTCGTGGACGGCGGCCTCGTAGCGGTCGAACCAGCGCGCGAACAGCAGCGCGGCCCGGGAGTCGGCGCGCATCCCGCGGTCCCAGCCCTCGAGCGTGGCGACGGCGTCGGCAAGGTCGTCCCGGCCGGCGGCCGCGTCGACGAGCGCCGGCACGAGGTCGACCGCCCGGCCGTCCCGGACGTCGCGCTGCAGGCGCTTTACGAACGCGACGTCCATCGGCCGGTCGGACGCGGCGCGGGCGTCGAGGAGCGCGTGGAGCCGCCGGGCACGATACGGGTCAGCGTACGGGCCGCGCAGGTAGGGCGCGTCCGAGTCGACGATGCGCTGGTTGGCGGTGCCGACGTACGCCGGGTCGACGGCGTGGGGCTTGTCCTCGAACGGGACGAAGCCCTCCCAGGTGGAGACGCCGAAGGGCTCGAAGCCGACCCACTCCCCCTCGCCGGCCGAGCCGTCGAAGACGCGGTCGCCCGGGACCGGCTCCCCGTCGACGCGGCGGACCGGGTGGCGGCCGAGGAGGTGGTAGCAGGTGCGGCCGTCGCGGTCCGCCCAGACGAAGTTCTGCGCCGGCGCGTCCCACTTCCGGACGGCCGCGAACGCGTCCTCGAGGCCGCTCGCGCGGTTGAGCTCGTGGACCGCGAGCGACGTCTCGGTGGCCGTGTGGCCCACCCACGACACGCCGACGCGCTCGCCCTCGCGCTCGACGAGCGGGCCGTGCACGGTCCTCCGTATCGCGACCTCGCGGTCCTCGCCGTCGGCGACCTCGACCGTGCGCGTCTCGGTCTCGAACTCGTGCCACTCGCCCCGGTAGCGGTAGCGCTCGCCGTCGACGTCGTAGCGGTAGAAGCCGATGGTGTCGGTGCCGGCGTTCGTGAATCCCCAGGCCCCCGCGTGGTTGGCCCCGATGACGACGGCGGGCACGCCCGGGAACGCGACGCCGTGGACGCGCAGCTCGTCGGTTCGCAGCTGCTGTTCGTACCAGACCGGCGGCACGGAGAGCTCGAGGTGGGGGTCGTTGGCGAGCAGCGGGGCGCCGCTTTCCGTGTGCTCGCCCGAGACGACCCAGCTGTTCGAGCCGATGCCGGGCGCCGACTCGAACCGGCCGAGCCAGCCGACGAGCGCGGCGCCGACCGACGACGGGGCGGCGTCCGGTCGGCGCCGGTCGCCCGGGCCACCCCCGGCCGCGTCGCTCCCCTCGCGGAGGATGGGCACGTCGTGGTCGTACCGGTCCGGGTAGAGCTCGTCGGCGAGGTCGCCGCCCAGCTCGCGACGGGCGACCGACCGCCGGAGCGTCGCGAACGAGCCCGTCAGCCCCCACGTGATGAGCTTCTCGACGAGCAGCGTGTCGACCGGCGTCCACGGCTCGGGCGCGTAGCCGAGCAGCCCGAACTCGGGCGCCGCCGGCCCGCTCTCGTCGTAGGCGTCGACGCCGGCGGCGAACGCCCGCAGCGAGTCGGCGTTCGGGGCGTCCCGCAGGTGCGCCCATGTCGCCTCGGCGGCTCCCCGGAAGTCCAGCTGTGCATTGAAGACGTCCGACTCGACGGCCGCCTCGCCGACGGCGGCCGCCAGCGAGCCGTCGACGAGCCGTCGGAGCAGGTCCATCTGGAACCGCCGGTCGGCTGCCTGGACGAAGCCGACCGCGAACGCCAGGGCCTCGTCGCCGTCGGCCTCGACGAGCGGGACACCGTTGTCGTCGTACGTGACCGTCGCCGGGCCGTGGGGACTCTCGACGGTGCGGGGGACCCGACGGGTCCCCGCCTCCCAGGCCGACCCGGACAGGGGAGCGAACCGCTCGGGGAGGCCCGCGACGGGCGGCAGCCGGGTCGCGCCCAGCCCGCCGGCCAGCAGGGCCGCGACCACGCCGCGACGGACCCGGTCGACGTCCATGCGGAACCTGCTTTGCGGGCCCCGATAAACCTCGCGGTGTTGATAGGAGTTCGCCGTCGAGGCCGGTCGGCCGACAGGAGCCGGGACCGCCGCGTCCTCAGTCCTCGTACAGCCAGGCCTCGTCGATGCGCTCGTAGTCGACGAGCTCCGCGTCGTCGAAGAACAGCTCGATCTCGCGGGTGTTCGAGCCCGGCTCGGTGTCCGAACCGTGGACGACGTTCCGGCCGAGGTCGAGCCCGAGGTCGCCGCGGATGGTGCCCGGGGCGGCCTCGGCGGGGTCGGTCGCGCCCATCATCCCGCGGACCTGCGCCACCGCGTCCTTCCCCTCCCAGACCATCGCGAAGACCGGGCCCGAGGTGATGAACTCCACGAGCCCCTCGAAGAACGGCTTGCCCTCGTGCTCGGCGTAGTGGGCCTCGGCGAGCTCGCGGTCGATGCGCACCAGCTTGGCGCCGACGAGCTTCAGCCCCCGGCCCTCCAGCCGGGAGACGAGCTCGCCGACGAGCCCGCGCTGGACCGCGTCCGGCTTGGCCATGACGAACGTGCGGTCGGCGCGCTCGCTCATCCCGCGGGCTCCTCGTCGGCCGCCTCGGCATCCTCGTCGACAGTCTCGGTTGCGGACTGGCCCTCGTCCTCGCCGGCGGCCTCGGCCGCTTCCTCTCCCTCGGCCTCGTCCGGGTGGTCGGCGTCGGCCTCCTCGACGGTCTCCTGGCCGTCGGCCGCCTCGGTTGCCGCCTCGTCGCCAGCGTCCTCGACTTGCTCCGGTTCGGCAGCCTCATCGTCGGCTGCCTCATCGTCGGATGCTTCCTCCGCCGCTTCCGACGACGCCCCCACGTCGGATTCGTCCGTCTCGTCGTCCGCGTCGAGCTCCTCGACCGCCGCTTCGTCCATCCCCTCGGCCTCGACGTCGGTGGCGCCGGGCCCGGACTCGTCGTCCGGCGTGCCGGTCGCCTCGTCCGCGTCGGTCTCTTCAGCCTCGGGGGCTTCGACGGCCTCGTCCCCGCCGAACGCCTCCTCAGCACCGACGGGCTCGTCGGCCGGCGTCGGCTCGACCTCGGAAGCCGACTCGGGCGCCGCGGGACCCTTCGCCTCCCGGCCGGCGGCGGTCCATTCCAGGTCCCGGGCCTCGCGGCCCAGCCCGGCGTTGCGCTCGCACTTCGAGCTACAGAAGTGCGTCACGGCGCCGTTGACCTGGACGTACATCGTCCCCGTTCCGGGCTCGATCTCCGCGCCACAGAAGTCGCACTCGCGAGTCGCCGGCATCTACTGGCCCCCGATGGAGTCGGCCTCCCGGGCCGTCTCGCGCAGCTGGAGGACGTCCCCCACCCGCACGGGCCCGAGGCAGTTCCGGGTGATGACGCGGCCCTTGTTCGAGCCCGCCTGGATCCGGCACTTGACCTGCATGGCCTCGCCGTGCATGCCGGTCTTGCCGACCACCTCGATGACCTCGGCCGGGGTGGAACCGCCCTCGTCGCCCTCGTCCGCGCTCATGGGTCGCTACCGGAGGTCCTCGATGGTGTCGGCGATGTCCTCGATCGTCTCGCGGGCCTCGCCCGGATCGACGACGGCCGCCGCCGCGGAGCCCACCTCGAGGCCGGCCGCGTGCCCGACGTCGTCCTGCGAGGCCACGAAGACGAACGGGACGCCCTTCTCGTCGGCCAGCTCGGGGAGGTGCATCACGATCTCCTCGGGCTGGACGTCCTCGGCGATGAGGACGAGCTGGGCGTTGCCGCGCTCGATGGCCTTGGTGGTCTCGTTGGTCCCTTTCTTTACGGCCCCGGTGTCCCGGGCGACCTCGAGCGCCGCGATGGCGTCCTCCTGGAGGTCCGCCGGAACGTCGTACGTCACGTAGACTGGCATGGCTGGATCACCCTCCCCGCGTCGGCTCGCCCGGCCCCACCGGCCTCGGTCCCTGACGGCGGAGCGGTTCATCGACCGCGCGCGGGCGGTGGAGCTTCCTATTGCGGCCCCGCATAAAAGCGCTTTCAAACGCGGGACGGCGTGCGAACGCCGCGCACGGTCCGGGACGGTGCGCCCGTCGTGCGTCCGGGCCGGTTCGCCGACCGGCGACGAGGTCGCCGGTCGGCACGCGACCCGGTTCGCGCCCGGCGGTCGTCGAGCCGCGCTTCCGACCGGTGCACCCTTGTCGGCGGCTGCCGTGGCCGACGACGTGTCCGCCGGAGCCCTCGAACCGCTCGCCGTCGCGCTCCGGGAGGAGGCCCGGGCGACCAACGAGCGACGGCTGCTCGTGCTCGCGGGCGCCCGCGACGCGTGCCTGGCGGCGGCCGACCGGGCGCTCGACGCCGCCGACGCCGAGCGCGACGCGACGGTGCTCGTCGGCGACCGGGGCGACCTGGACTGCGAGCGCGTGCCGATGGAGCGAGCGGGCGAGCTGCTCGGGACGACCCACGACGCGCTCGTGTTCGACGCCCACGCCGGGCTCCGCCCGAACGCGCTCGGACAGGTCGTCGGCGCGGTCGACGGCGGGGGGCTGTTCGTCCTCTGCGCCCCGCCGCTCGACGGCTGGCCGGACCGCCGCGACCCGTTCGACGAGCGGCTGGTCGTCCCGCCGTTCGACCGCGACGACGTGTCCGGCCGGTTCCGCGGGCGATTCGTCGAGACGCTCCGGGCCCACCCGGGCGTCGCCGTCGTCGACGTGGACGACGGGGTCGTCGAATCCGACGGCCTGACCCGCCCGACGGGGCGGCGGCGCCGGCCGGCGCCGTCGCCCCCGGCGGACCCGACGTTCCCGCTCGCCGCGTACGAGGCCTGCCTGACGTCGGACCAGGTCGACGCGCTCGCCGCGCTCGAGGCGCTCCTCGAGCCCGGGCGGGCGGTCGTCGTCGAGTCCGACCGCGGCCGGGGCAAGTCGAGCGTCGCGGGCCTGGCCGCGGCCTGCCTGGCGGCTCGGGGCGACGACGTCGTCGTCACGGCGCCGGGTTACCGGAGCGCGCGAGAGGTGTTCGTCCGCGCGCGGACGCTGCTCGAGGCGCTCGGCGCGCTCGCCGGCCACGACGACGGAGCGGCGCCCCGGCATCTCGAGACGACCGGCGGCGGGCGCGTCCGCTTCGTCCGGCCGGCCGCGGCGGCGGCCGCCGGCGCCGACGTCCTCCTCGTCGACGAGGCGGCGGGGCTCGGCGTCCCGGTGCTCGCGAGCTGCCTCGGGACGGACCGCGTGGCGTTCACGACGACCGTCCACGGCTACGAGGGCGCCGGTCGGGGGTTCTCCGTGCGCTTTCGCGACCGGCTGGCGGCGAGCGAGCACTCGGTGACCGACGTGACGATGCGGACGCCCGTCCGGTACGCCGCGGGCGACCCCGTCGAGGTCTGGGCGTTCCGTGCGCTGCTGCTCGACGCCAGGCCGGCCGTCGAGCAGGCTGTCGCGGACGCGACGCCCGAGCGTGCGACCTACGCGCGGCTGTCGCCCGACGACCTGCTCGCCGACGAGCCGCTGCTCCGCGAGGCGTTCGGGCTGCTCGTGCTCGCGCACTACCGGACGGAGCCCGACGACCTGGCGCGGCTGCTCGACGCGCCCAACGTCGCCGTGCGGGGGCTGCTCGTCGACGGTCACGTCGCCTCCGTGGCGCTGCTGGCCCGCGAGGGCGGGCTGCCGGCCGACCGCCGCGAACGGATGTACGAGGGCGGTCGCGTCCGCGGGAACATGCTCCCCGACGTGCTCACCAGCCAGCTCCGCGACGAGGCCGCCGGCGAGGCCGTCGGCCGGCGGGTGCTGCGCATCGCGACCCACGCCGCGGTGCGCTCCCGCGGACTCGGGTCGCGGCTGCTCGAGGCCATCGACGAGGAGTTCGCCGACGACGTCGACTGGCTCGGCACGGGGTTCGGCGCGACCCCCGAGCTGGTGTCGTTCTGGGCCGACGCCGGCTACGCGACCGTCCACCTCTCGACGACGCGGAACGCCGCGTCCGGCGAGCACTCGGTCGTCATGCTCCGGCCGACCGGTCCCGCCGGGCGGCGGCTGCTCGACCGACACGGCCGGTGGTTCGCCCGCCGCGTCGTGGCCCAGCTCACCGACGCGCTGCGCGACGTCGACCCGGACGTCGTCCGGGCGGCCCTGGCCGCCGGCGGCGTCTCCGTCGAGCTCGACCTCGACGACCGCGAGTGGCGCCTCGTCGCGAGCATGGCGTACGGGCCGGGGCTGCTCGACGTCGACCCGGGGCCGTTCCGGCGGCTCGCGGCCGCCCACCTGCTGGACCCGCGTGGTCCGGCCCGCCTCGACGCGGACGCCGAGCGGCTGCTCGTCCGGCGGGTGCTGCAGGGCCATCGGTGGGGCGCCGTCGCCGACGAGCTCGGCTTCCACTCGCGGGCCGACTGCATGCGCGCGACGGGCGCGGCGTTCCGGCCGCTGGTGGAGGCGTACGGGTCGGCGGCCGCCCGCGAGGAGCGGGACCGCTACCGGTAGCCTGAGCCGGAACCGTTACCCGACCGGCCGTCGGAGCCGCCGCATGGTCGACCTGCCGACCGCGGCCGCCGTCGGCCTGCTGGTCCTCGGCGTCGTCGGCAGCGTCGCTCCGATGCTCCCCGGCGCGCTGCTCTCGCTTTCGGGCGTGCTCCTGTACTGGTGGTCCACGGGGTTCGCCGAGCCGTCGCTCCCGGTGCTGGCAGCGTTCGTCGTCGTGGGGGCGCTGGCCGCGGCGGTCGACGCCTTCGGGGGTGTCGTCGCCGCCGGCGCGGGCGGCGCGTCCAGGCGGACGGTCGCCGCGGCCGCGGTCGTCGGCTTCGTCCTCCTCTTTCTCGCCGGCCCCGCGGGCGCGATACTCGGGCTGGCGGCGACGGTGTTCGTCCTCGAGTTCCGCCGGGCGGGCGACGCCAGAGCGAGCGCGCGAGCGGCGGCCTACGCGGCCGTCGGCGTGCTCGGGTCGGCGGTCGTCCAGCTCCTCCTCACGGGCGCGATGCTCGTGGCGTTCCTGGTCGTCGTGGTGTGAGCCGCTCCCGCCCGTTCGCTCGACCTACTGGTGCGCGAAGTAGGCGACCGTCCCGCCGTCGAGCTGCTCGTCGACGCGCGCGAAGCCCACGCGCTCGAACTGGACGACGGCGTCGGGCTCGTATCCCGCGAGGCCGGCCTCGGCGACGCCCTCGACGTCGCCGCGGGGCGTCCGCAGCGTGACCGGCCGGCCGCCGTCGGCGGGCACCCAGTGGACGACGGCGACGCCCTCCTCGCGGATCGCGTCCACGTCGTCGCCGACGTACTCGAGCGCGTCGCGGACGTGCCGGACGCAGCCGAGGCCCTTCAGCCAGATGCGCTCGCCGTTGGCCGGGACGTCGTCGGGCTCCAGCCGGACCGCACCCCCGACGTGGAGCTCGCGCCGACCCCGCTCCGGGTGGTCGGGGTGCACCGGCGGCTCGCCGACGTCGGGACCGCCGACGAGGGGCAGCTCGATCCCCCCGCGGACGAGGAACAGCCGGTCGGCGTCGTCGTCGATCAGCTCGCGGTTCCTCGCGTAGATGCTCGACATCGCGAGCTCGACGTTGCTGGTGGAGGTGCCCAGCTCGACCATGGCGTCGGTGACGGCGGCGCCGCGGATGCCGCGCCGGCGGACGCTCACGATGGTCGGCGCCCGGGGGTCGTCCCAGCCGTCGAGCTGGCCCGCCTCGATGCGCTCGCGGATGGTCGAGGTGGACAGCCTGACGTCGTACTCGTCGACCTGGACGTGGCCCCAGTGGACCACCTCGGGGTACTCCCAGCCGAAGTAGTCGTAGACGAACTGCTGCCGTCGCGCGGAGTCCTGGAGGTCGACGCCGCGGATGACGTGCGTGACGTCGAGCAGGCGGTCGTCGACGCCGCTCTGGAAGTCGAGCAGCGGCCAGCAGCGGTAACCGGCGGCCTCGGGCCGGGGGTGGGGGACGTCGACGACGCGGAAGGCCACCCAGTCGCGGAGCGCGGGGTTGTCGTGCTCGACGTCGGTCCGCACGCGCAGCACCATGTCGCCGGCGTCGTACTCGCCGGCGACCATCGCCTCGAACTCCGCGGCGACGGTCCCGGCGTCCTTGTCGCGGTGCGGGCAGGGCTCGCCGGCGCGCTTCAGCGCGGAGAACTCCTCGGCCGGACACGAGCACGTGTACGCCCCGCCCAGCTCGACGAGCTCGCGGGCGTGGTCGTAGTAGGTCTCGAGCCGGTCCGACGCCCGGACGACGCGGTCGGGCGCGAAGCCGAGGTACTCGATGTCCGAGCGGATCTGGTCGTACGCGTCGAGGTCCGGGCGCTTGGTCGCCGGGTCGGTGTCGTCGAACCGGCAGGCGAACCAGCCGTCGTACCGCTGCTTGTACGTCCCGATGACCGCCGGCATCCGGGCGTGGCCGAGGTGCCACGGCCCGTTCGGGTTCGGCGCCAGCCGCATCCGGACCTGGTCGTACGCCTCGGCGTTCGGGAGGTCCGGAAGCGGGTGCGCGTCGGCCGCGGGCTCGGCATCGAGCTCGGCGGCCAGCTCGGGGGCCAGCTGCTCCAGCCGTTCGCGCCGGGCCGCGTCGTCGAGGTCGTTGACCGCCTCGACGACGGGGGCGACGAGCCCGGGGACCGCGTCGCCGTGCTCGCGGAACTCGGCGTGCTCGGCCATCAGCGGCCCCATCACCGCGCCGACCTGTGCCTCGCCGCCGTGTTTGAGGGCGTTGAACAGGGCGTGGCGCTCGGCCGCCTCCCGCACGCGGTCCGCCAGCGCGTCGTCCATCCTGCCCGGGGGTTCCGCGGGCGCGGAAAAAGCGGTTGGGATTCGGCCCGGCCGTGGCAGGTGGTCACACCCGCCCGCGTCGCGGAGGTCCGGACCGTCCGCGTCGCGCCGCCGCACCCAACCGTTATGCTCCGGCGCGACGTGGATACCACATGATTCCCGAGTGCGAGCGTTGCGACGAGCGGATGGCGCTCATCGACGAGACCACGAAGGTCGTCGAGTACCGCTGTCCGAACTGCTACCGGAAGCAGATCGTCGAGAAGGACTACCGGCCGCACTGACCGGGCTCGACGGGCCTCGAAACCCCCCCCCCCGCGCCGGGACCGACGCGCTACCCGTCGAACGCCGGCGGGTCCTCCGGGTCGACCGCGTGCAGGCTGTCGAGGGAGTGGCGCTTGCCGCACTCGGCGCACGACACCACCCGCTTGCTGCCCTCGCCGCGGTCGAACGGCCGGAAGGCCCGGCAGTTCGTGCAGCGCAGGCGGATCTCGAGGTCGGGCATGGATGGGGGGAACGAACGCGTCCGGTATGGTCGTCGGGCGTCACGGAATCGCATAAGTCGTTCGGGCGCCGCGTCGCGACCCCACCGGCGCGCGGGTACTGGTCGCCGCCCCGGTCGCCTGGCCTCGCCGACGTCCCGGATCGTCGCGGCTCGCGGCCGCCGGGCGTCGCTCGGGCGAGCCGCTCGTCGGCCTGGTCGTCCCTCAGTACCCGCGCTCGACCAAGTACGTCCCCACGTCGCAGAGCAGCCCGCGGGCGTCGTTGTCCGGAAGCGCGTCGAGGTACGCGACGCCCTCGGCGGCCAGCTCGCGGGCCGCGTCGCGGGCGTACTCGATGCTCCCGGCGGCCTCGAGCCGCGCGACGGCCTCGTCGATGTCGGCGTCGGTCGCCTCGTCGTCCGGGAGCAGCCCGTCGACGTCGACGCCCTGTTCGCGGGCGTGCACCGTGACGAGCGTGCGCTTGCCCTCGACGAGGTCGCTGCCCCGGCGCTTGCCGAGCCGTTCGCTCGGCACCGTCAGGTCCAGCACGTCGTCCTGGATCTGGAACGCCCGGCCGACGTGCAGGCCGTACGCCCGGAGCGCGTCGACGGTGTCCGAATCGGCGCCCAGCAGGATCGCCGGGATGGCCGCGGCGGCGCCGAACAGCACGGCGGTCTTCAGCCGGATCATCTCGTGGTACTCCCCGAGGCCGACGTCGGCGCGCGACTCGAAGCCGACGTCGAGCGCCTGGCCCTCGCAGATCTCCGTGCAGGTCTCGGCGAGCGTGCGCAGCGCCCGGACGGTGCGCTCGGGCGGCGGACCCGCCTCGAGCAGGATCTCGAACGCGGTCGAGTAGAGCGTGTCGCCGGCGAGGATGGCGGTCTCCAGGTCGAACGCGCGGTGGACGGCCGGCACGCCCCGCCGGAGGTCGTCGTCGTCCATGATGTCGTCGTGGATGAGGGTGAAGA
>CAZVOR010000003.1:0-41158 GCA_964628745.1 uncultured Halobacteriales archaeon | reverse complement strand
ACGCGGCGGGCGAGATACCCGACGAGCAGCGGCGGTACATCCGCTGAAGCGGCCGTCCGACCGGTCAGCTCCTCGGCGGCGAGCCGGTAGATACGGAACTCGACGCCGCCGTCCGCATCGTCGACGAGTTCGACGAGGGGCGGGTCCGCACGGCGGAGCGCCTCGGCGACCCGCGGCGTCACGTCGTCGCCCCGGACCGTCTCGAGCTGGCCGGCAGCGACCACGCTGTACCACTCCCCGTCGACCCGGTCGTAGACGACCAGGCGCGCCGGGGGTGCGCTCGCGCAGGTCGGCGCCGCCGCTCCCGGGTCGAACGGGCGGTAAAACCGCGCGAGCCTACGCTCGCGTGACGTTCGCCGCGCGCGGGCCCTTGGGGCTCGACTCGATGTCGAACTCCACGTCCTCGCCCTCTTTCAGATCCGGTCCGCTGACGTCCTCCATGTGGAAGAAGATGTCGTCGTCCGACTCGTCCGTTTCGATGAATCCGTAGCCCTTCCGATCGTGGAAGAAACCGACCGTACCGTTTGCCATTAGCTGTTGTACTCCACCGTCCCCAGTCCGCGCGGCGGGATAAGGCTGTGCATCGACGCGTCGGGCGGCCGACCGGCCGGCCGCGGCGTCGGGTCGCCGGACGCCGCGCCGGACGGGCCACGGGGCGGCGGCCGGGGAGTGGCCTCCCGCCGGACGAGGCGCCCGAGCCCGGTCACCCGCTCACCCCTCGAAGCGGTCGTCCCGCGCCTCGTACCGGACCGTCAGCTCGCCGGGCGTCCGGTTTCGCGTGGCGTCGCGGATGGCCTCGAACCCCTCGAGCATCGCCGCCGAATCGCCCGTTCCGCGGCTGACCGTCCGCGACTCCTCCCGGAGCGAGTCGTACACCCGATGCATCAGCCGCTCGACCATGTAGGCGTCCGACCTCGACTCGATGGCGAAGGTGGCCTCGTACTCGTCCATGTCCGCGACTACCGCGCCCGGCGGCATAGCGGTGTCTCCGACCTCGTCCGGGCATCGTGCCGGCCGAGGGAGCCGGCCTCCGTCGCGACCCGGTCCCCACCCGGTCACTCCCCCGGGGGCTCCGTCCGCACGGGATGGATGGTGATGGACCGGTCGCTGCTGACGCGGACTTCGTAGCCATCGAGCACCACCGAGACCGCGACGGGACC
This sequence comes from uncultured Halobacteriales archaeon, assembly GCA_964628745.1. Taxonomy (GTDB): domain Archaea; phylum Halobacteriota; class Halobacteria; order Halobacteriales; family Hikarchaeaceae; genus CAZVOR01. The sequence goes on along the minus strand of CAZVOR010000003.1, from coordinate 39,998 downwards.
AGCGCCGGCCCCGGCGACGTGGTCGAGCAGGCTGTCGAGTGCGTCCGGGTCGACGACGTCGTAGAGCGTGGCGTCGAGGTCGAGGGGGTCGACGCCCTCGACGGTCGCGACGGACCGGACGACCGCGTGCGACGGGGACTCGAGCGGCCCGAAGCTCGACCTGAAGGTGGTGCCGCCGTCGCCGTTGTCTACGCTCTCCTCCATCCGTCTTCGTGTCCCGCCGCCGGTTCCTCCTGCCTGGCCGTGTTCGGGACCGGACCGGAAATCGCTATAGCTTTCAAGCGAAAGGCTCACTTCGCGTCGTGCTCCGACTCGACGAGCTCGAGCCACCGCTCCAGCCGGTCGTCCGGCCGGTAGCGGTACTCGGCCTCGCTCTCGTCGAAGTCGACGACCCGGGAATCGGCGAGCTTCGGGTTGTGGACGTGGTGGAGGGTCGCCGAGATGTGGTCCCAGCTGGGCCGCTCGCCGGTCCGGCGTGCCTCCCGCTCCCGGAGGCGACTGACGACCTCGTCGAGAGGGACCCCCTCGCCGCCCCGCTCGCGCAGCGTCCGGAGGATGGTCCGTCGGTGGTGGTGGCTCAGGAGGTCCAGGACGGCGTCCAGCGAGAGTTCGACCTCGTCGTCCCCCGCGTCGCCGCCGTCGAACTCTGCCATGTGATACCATGCCACTCGAACTCCATAAATAATGACACTGTTACGTCCGTGACCGTCCGACACCGCGACCGGGGCGCCCCCGGACGGTCCGCGCGAGAGGGCGGTTCGTCCAGCGAACGTCAGGCGCGGTGTGCCGCGTTCCGGTCAGTCGAAGACGGGCGTGAACTCCTCCGGCCCGGACGGGTCGCAGACGCGGATCCGTCCGTCGTCGCGGACGAACACGTTCCAGCCGTTCGCCGTGAAGCTCAGAACCGTTCCGGACGAGCCCGACGCCGCGTCCCCTCGGCAGAACAGTCGGTCGAGCGCATCCGGGTCGACCGCCTCGTACAGCGGCGGGAGGGCTCTCGGTTCGATTCCCGAAGCTGCGGCGACCGCGTCGATGACGGCTTCGGTCGGGGAGGTGTTGCGGGCTTCGTCGTACTGCCGGTCGGCGACTGGCGTACAGCCACACCGCAGCGACAACGTGTCCTCGGCCATTACGTCGATGAACGGGGCCCCTGCCTTCAATTCGTCGCTGGGCGCCGCGCACGACGGGCGTGTGGGACCCGTCGTCGCTGCCGACCGGGCTCGTTCGACGGGGCGTCGGTTCGGCCGGCCCCGCTCGGCCGGGCATCGGATACGACGGCGCCCGCCGCCCCGGCGGCGGCTATCGCCCGCCCGAACCGCCGAGGCCTTCCCGCCTCGGCCCCGAACCCGAGACCATGTGCGGCCGCTTCGGCCTGTTCGCTCGCCTCAACGCCATCGAGGATTACTTCGACGCCGAGTTCGCGTTCGACTACGAGCCGCGGTACAACATCGCCCCGGAAGGCTCCGGCATCGCCGCAGTCCGGAACGAGACGCCCGACGAGATCGGCCGGCTGCGGTGGGGCCTCCTCCCGGGCTGGGTCGACGACCCCGACGAGTTCCCGACGCTCATCAACGCGCGCTCGGAGACGGCCGCCGAGAAGCCCGCCTTCCGCGAGGCGTTCGAGCAGCGCCGCTGCCTGATTCCCGCGAGCAACTTCTACGAGTGGACCGGCCGGAAGGGCAGCCGCGTCCCGCACTCCATCGGGCTCGAGGACCGGGAACTGTTCGCGATGGCCGGCCTCTGGGAGACGTGGTCCGCGAACGGCGACGAGGTGCGGTCGGCGACCATCCTCACGACCGACGCGAACGACGTCGTCGGCGAGCTGCACGACCGGATGCCGGTCATCCTCGAGCCCGACGAGGAGGACGTCTGGCTCGACGCTGACGACGAGGACGAGCTCCAGTCGATTCTCGGTCCCTACCCCGGCGACCGGACGACGGAGTTCGAGGTCTCGCGGGCGGTCAACGACCCGGCGAACGAGGGCCCGGCGCTCGTCGAACCCGTCGGCAGCGACCAGTCCGGGCTGGGCGATTTCGCCTGAGTCCGTCGGGGCCGGCGTCCGGTTCCGGCGCCAGGGCTGACAGACCGTTCCATCCGGCCCCGCTTCCCGGTCGAGCCCGGACGACGGAGCGCCCCAACGCGGCCGCAGAACCCTGCAGGGACGCGCTCGGCGGGCGAGGATGGGCGACTTCGCGGCGCCTACCGGCGCCTAACCGACCTATAACGAAGTCTAAGGAGAGGGAGAACGCGAGTATGGTCCGTCAAGGCAGCGAACGGCCGATCGGCGTCGACGAACTGACGGGGGTCAGCTAACATGCCCCTCGACCTCGCGATTCAGCCATTGCAGACGTTCGGCGGGGACTTCCTCTACCTCGCGATTCTCTTTTTCATCCTGGCGATCGTCGCGGCCATCTTCGGTTCCCGCGGGGTGGCCGGGCTGAGCATGTCCATCGCCAAGTGGTTCGTCATCATATTCGTCGTGCTGGCGATTCTCGCGCTCATCTTCTAGGCCCGGAGCGGCCCGGGCCGCCGCCCTGCCGGCCGTCGGCTGCGTAGCCGCAGCCGTCGTACCGAGCGGCCCGGGTCCTCGTCGCCGGGGCATCCGGCTCCACGACCGACGAGCCGCCCGTCCCCGCGGCGTGGCGACCTGGCAGTCCCCGCGGCGCGGCGCGCTCGCCGCCCCGCCCTGCCACCCGCACGGCCGCGGTGACGCGAACGCCGGAACGGGCCTCGGTGCCGCCCGACCGTCGCCGCAACCGGTGGATTGAAGTCGGCTAGCCAGAACCTACCGGTCGGCATGCGGGTGGTTCCGTGCAGGTAGTCGAGCTCGCCGGCGCGATGGGGCTGGTGCTGGCGACGGTCGCCATCGGCACGGTCGCCCACGAGCTCTCCCACGCGGTCGGCCTGCGGGCGCTCGGCATCGCGTACGACATCGAGTGGCTCCCCGAACACGACGCGTCCGGGTTCTCAGGCGTCGTCGCCTACAGCTCCCTGGCGACAGTGACGCCGCGGGGCATCCCGCCGGGGGTCTCCCGGTGGGGACTCCGGCTCGCCGCCGTCGCGCCATTCGTGCTGGCGACGCCGGCGCTGCTCATCGTCGTCGGCGTGCTCCCCGACCCGGTGGCGTCGGGCAACGCGCCGCTCGCCGCGGCCGCCGTGGCGTGGCTCGGCTGTGCCATCCCCAGCCCCCAGGACTTCTCGCTGTTCTGGCACGTCGACCGCGCGGTCGACGGTCGCGCGTAGGCGCCGCCGATCGGTCGGCGGGGACGTCGCTGACCGGTCGTCGGGAGCGTCGCTGACCGGTGCTCGCGGCCCGGCCGGTGGACGGTCCGGTCACCGGCGCGGCTCCGCCGGGAGCCACTCGAGCAGCCTCCCGGCGACCGCCGCCGGCAGCCCGCTCCGCGTCCGGGCGGTCACCTCGTGGCGCTCGACATCGTCGCGCCGCTTGACCTCGCCGACGAACCCCGACTCCGACCGCGCGTGGATGGCCGCCAGCACCGGTCGCTCGGCGTCGAGGGCGCGCCGGACCCCGCGGACGAACGCGTCGCTGTGGACCTCCATCGGGGCGATCTCGTCGACCACGACGAGGTCGGCGGCCTCGAGGGCGCGGTCGAAGGCCGCCGCGCAGACGGCGTCGATGGCGGCGACGTCCACGCGGTACTTCCCGACGGCCGGGCCCGCCTCGCGGTCGACGCGGGCCATCGCGCGGGCGTCCCCGGTCGCGAGGTCCACGACGTCGAAGCCGACCCGGGCGCCGTCGTCGCGCCGCTCCGGGCAGACGACGCCGCCGGCCGCGTAGCCGCGCTCCTCGAGCCGGTCGACGACCGTCCGCACGACGGTCGTCTTCCCGCTCCGGGGCGGCCCGGTCACCAGGACGTTGTGTGGCACGCGGTGGCTCCCTCGGCGAGCTTGCCGGGGGCGCCGGGCAGCCGGCCGAGCGCTGCCGGCGTCCCGGCCCCGTCATACGGGCCGGTCGGGCGTAAATTCCCCGGCGCGCCTCGACGGAGCTCTCGACGGCGAGCGGGGTCCGATACCGGGCCCTCGGCCGACGTGCCGAGCGGCGACGGCGTGCGTCGCCTCGGCGGCGACAGCCCGTGGGCGTGAGGACGGGGTTCGTCACGACGCCGCGTCACCCCTGCGGCTCGAGCGTGAAGCGCACGTCGAAGCCGAGCTCCGAGCTCGGCGCGCCACCCCCGCGGTCGTACGAGAGCTGGCCGGTGAGCTGGTAGCGGTCCGGGCCGGGCGGGACGGTGTGCGCCGGCTGGGCGGACGTCGTCGACGGGAGCACCTCGTACCGGCGCGAGATGGTCTCCCCCGGGTCGATCTCCGTGATGATGCCGATGGCGCAGACGACCCACCCCTCGTCCTGGAAGCTCACGCAGCCCTCCGCCTCGTACTCGCGCCAGAGGAGGAAGCCGTCGCCGCCCTCGAGGGCTTCGGCGACGACCAGCCCGAACGGCGGGACGGTCCCCGAGAACAGCTCCTGGCGCTCCTCGCCGACGTTGGTCACCGACAGCTCGACCGCGCCCGGGCTGTCCGGGGCGACCCACCCGTCGACCACCGCGGCGTCGAACTCGAGGGCCGGCGGCCGGTCGGGGTGCAGGCGGTGCAGCGACAGGCCGATGTGCGTGTAGGTCCCGTCCGCGGGGATGCCGGTGAAGAAGTCGACCGACTCGACGGTCTCGGCTAGGCCGGCCGGGAGCTCGTCGGCCCGCCACTCGCCGTCGCGGAGGGCCGTCTCGATCGCGTCCCGGACCGGTCCGTCCTCGAGCTCGGAGACGTCCCTGACGACGCGCTCCTCGCCGGTGCGCTCCTCCTCGCGCTGCACCGCGGCGGCGGAGTAGAACGCCGACGTCTCGAGGACGTATCGCGCCGTCGGCCGCTCGGTGCCCGTCGAGACGGCGAGGTCGGTCAGCCGGTACTCGGCGTCTCCGGGCGGGGTGGCCGTCGGCGTCGCCGCGGTCGGAGGCGGCGTGGCGGCGGGGGCGTCGGTCCCGGCCGAGGGCGGCCCGCTCGGCGGCGCGGCCCCGAGGCAGCCCGCCGACAGGCTCCCGAGGGTCGCGAGGAGGGCTCGGCGGCGCATGCGGGCGGCTACCCGCGACGCCGGTAAGTGTCTTCCCGTGACTGAAGGCGCGGCTTCACCCCGGCAGGGTCTCCCCCCTTCGCTGCAAGGGAGCCTGCGGCACTGCCCCACGAGCCGCCGGGGACACCCGCCCGGCCACGTTCGGCCCACCTCGAGCGGGGGTGAGGGCTTCGACCGACCCTCGCCTAGCAGCCGAGGTCGAGGAGCACCTCCTCGACCTCGGCGGGAAGCTCGATGGCGACCGGCTCGTCGTACGCGCGAAAGCGCGTCGTCATCGACGCCGTCGCCGACCCGTCGCGCCCGCCGACCTCGAAGGACAGCGCCGTCTCGACCGGCCGCGACGTCTCGGCGTCCAGCCACACCGCCATCGTCACGTTCCGGACGTTCGGTCCGCCGAACAGCGGCTGCGAGCGCTCGTCGCGGTACTGTCGCAGCGCCTTCGCGGGCGGCTCGCCGACGAGCAGCGTGGCGTCCCGACCGTCGACGGTCGCCGTGCCTCCGTGGCGCAGCGCGCCGGTTTCGAGCAGCGAGAGCTGCCGGGCCGCGGGCGTCAGGCGGTCCCAGTCCTCGGCGGACCGGTTCTCGGCGCCCCAGAAGCCCATCCCGCGGCCGCACTGCCGGTAGGCCGTCCGGTTGAGCAGGTAGTGCTCCGCGGTCCGGCCGTCCTGCCTGGTCGTGCCGTTCATCCGCCTGGTCGTGCGGTCGACGGCCCCCGCGACCGTCGCGTCGACCCGCTCGGTCCGGCCGTCGTCCCTGGCGACGGCGTGCAGGTCGCTCTCGTACCGGTACGACTCGACCGCCTCGAGCGCGCGCTGGGCGGCCTCGAGTTCGGCGACGGCGCGGTCGTCCCGCGGGGGCTCGGGGGCGAGCAGCGAACAGCCGGCGAGGACGACGAGGAGGGCGAGCGCGGCGTGGAGGGCCGGGCGGGCCATGGGTCGGGGGTCCCGGGGCCGGGGCTAAAGCGCTTCGCCCGTCGGTCGTGCGAGGGCTTATCCGTGGGGCGCCCCTCACGCGGATATGACCATCACGACCGGCGATTCCGTCACCGTGGAGTACACCGGCCGGCTGGACGACGGCACCGTCTTCGACACCTCGCGCGAGTCCGTCGCCGAGGAGGCCGGACTGGCCGAGGCGCAGCCGGACCGCGATTACGGCCCGCTGACGGTCGAGGTCGGCGCGGGCCGGGTCATCGAGGGGCTCGAGCAGACGCTGGTCGGGCTCGAGGCGGGCGACACGCCCACCGTCAGCATCCCCCCGGAGCAGGGCTACGGCGAGTGGTCAGACGAGCGGGTCCGCGAGTACGAGGCCGAGGAGTTCCGGGAGCTGGTCGGGGGCCAGACCCCCTCGGAGGGCGACTTCCTCGAGACGCAGGACGGCGGGGTCGCGGAGGTCGTGCACGTCGACGACGAGGTCGTCCGGGTCGACTTCAACCACGCGCTCGCGGGCGAGACGCTGGAGTTCGACATCGAGGTCGTCGAGGTCGACTGAGCGCGCTCGGACGCGAGGGCTGTCCGCCAGAGGCGGTCCGCTGGGGGCGGCGAGCCGCTGCAACGGTCGACCGGCCGCCGCCGCTGTGGTCGGGTCGTACCGTGCCACCCGCTCGCATCCCTTTAAGTGGTTCTCGTGACAAGGGGTCATAGTGAGGGAGTTTCTGGCGCACTGAACCGCCGAGCGCCAGCGACCGCTCGGCCCCGACGGACGTGACCCCGGCGGGGGCGCCATCCCCGTGCAGCGGCCCCAGCCTTCTTGCCGTCCGGCCCCTAGCCCCCCGGTAGATGCGCCCCGCCGGCGACCGGCCGCCCGCCGACCGCCTCGATGGCCGCGAGCTGAGCGCCCGCCCGGGCGACGGCGCGCTCTCCCGCGTCGACGCCGTCAAGGACGAGCGGGTCCGCCGGTGGGACGTCGTCACGCCGAGCGCCACCCGAATCGGCCGGGCACGGGACCCGCGCCACGACGTCGGGGAGAACCTCCGGCGACTGCACGACGAGCGGCACCCGGCGATGCGGGGCCACGGCGCCCGGATGCACCGCCTCGACAAGGCGCGCATCACCCACGCCCTCTGCAACGAGCTCGACCTCACGCCCTGGGAGCGCGACCGGGCGCTGGGCATCGCGACGGACCTCGACCTGACCGCCTTCGGCAGCCAGCGGGGCGTCCCCAAGGTCGCCCTGGTCGTCATCCGGCACGTCGTCGACGAGGAGCGCAAGCGGCGGCTCGGCCTGCACGACGCCGACTGGGTGCGGTCCCGGGACCCGGAGACGCTCGAGGCGCTCTACGACCGGTTCGACTCGCTGACCGAGGACGGCCGCTACCGCGAGCTCATGGCGGCGTACGACCTCGACGCGACGAGCGTCAACCGGCTGACCCGGCTGCTCCGCGAGCAGCTCGACGAGCAGGGGCTGCGCGACGCCGTCCTCGGACGGGCGCCCTTCCGCGACCCGAGCCTGCCGGCGGTCCGCGAGCGGTCGCCGCCGGAAGCCGGGGAGCCGGCCGGCGCGGACTGACCGTCACCGGGACGGAGTAGCGGGCAGCCTCGCCGGACGCAGCCGGGCCTCTCCCGCCGCCGTCGCGACCGCCTACCGCCCGTCCTCGAGCACCTCGACGACCGTCCCGACGACGGCGGGCACCGCCTCGGCGTACAGCCGGGCGTACGCGAAGCTCGCGACCGCCCGGTCGACCTCGCGATGGTGCCCGTCCGACCGCTCCAGCCCGTCGAGGCCGCGGTCGACCGCCCACCCTGCCGGTTCGGCGACCTCGGCGCTGACCGCCGCCGGCGCCGTCCGCCACGCGGCCCCGAGGGCGTCGACGGCCGCCTCGTGGGCCGTCGCCACGCGCTCGGCGTCCTCCGGCGGGCCGTACTCGCCCGCCTCGAGGCTCTCGACGACGGCCTCGAACGCCCGGAGGGACGCGAGCCCCCGCGCGCCCTGCAGCGTCGCCGTGGCGTGGTCGCCCGCCCGGCGCGCCCGGTCTGGCCCCCGCAGGGCGTCCTCCGCGCGGAGCCGGGCCCGGCGGTACAGCTCGGCGGCGGGCGTGCCCTCGACCCGTCGGTCGAACGGGAGGTCGGCGGCCTCCGCGTCGAGGTGCTCGTGGATGACCCGCCGGTCCCACAGGGTGCGGTCGCGGAGCCGGTGGGCCGCGGCGGCGATGGCGCCGCGGTGGGACGGGGCGTCGGCCGCCCCCGCGAGGTACCGCGTCCGGAGGTCCTCGGCGTCGGCGAGCGCCGCCCGGCCGGCCTCGAGGGTCCGGGTGATCTCGCCGACGCGGAAGACGTCGTCCGCCGGGTCGTCGGGGAAGGGCGGCCACGCCTCCGCGCCCTCGCGGGCGCGCTCGCGCAGGTCCTCAAGCGCGGCGCCGACGACCAGCGCGCCCGCCGCGCCTTCGCCGCGGTACGCCCACTCGGCCTCGAAGGCGCGGCGGTCCGCCCGGAGCGCCTCCCGTCGCGCCTCGACCGCCCGGCGGTGGATGGCCCCCGTCGCGGCGCGGTACGCGCCCGCGACCTCGGCGGCGTCGGCCCGGACGCGCCGGGCGTCCGCCAGCCGCTCGAGGCCGCTCCGCTCCTCGTCGCCGCCCTCGCTCTTCTCGCCGTCGCCAGCCAGGTCGTCGCGCACGCGCTCGCGGTCGGTCCGGAGCCGGTGGACCACCGCGCCGTTGGGGACGGCCGGGCGCTCGGGGACGGCCGCGACCAGCTCGCGGGCGCGGCCGCGGTGGCGGTCGAGCATCGCGGCCGTGACCCCGACGGGGAACGCGTCCGGGGGCGCCGGGGACCCCCGCTCGGCGATGGCGGCCAGGCGGCCGGCGTCGTACTCGCGGTCGTCGTCGCGTCCGCCGACGTCGACCGAGGCGCAGCCCGCCAGCGCGGTCAGTCCCGCGCCGCAGGCGGCCAGCACGGCCCGCCGCGTCGGGCGCCCGGTCGGCACCCCGGCCTCGGGCCGTCGCGACGTCATCGCTCGTCGACCCCCTCGCGGGCGACGATGGGCCGGTGACGGCAGTCGCTGCTCATGCCGCTGCCGCGACTGTTGAAGTCGTCGCCGGGGAACGGCAGGCGGATGGCGACGCCGACCGTGTCCTCCGCGTCCGCCGCGCAGTCGACGTCCGCCGGACGGAGCAGCCGGCAGAAGTCCGCGTCGACGCCGTCGTCCTCGCGGAAGACGCCGGTCAGCGCCAGCTCGTAACACTCGCCGATGGGCCGCTCGAGCAGGTAGACGGACCCCGACTCGAGGTCGGTCGCGTCGACGAAGTCCCGCAGCTCGGCGACCGGCGCCGAGTCGCCGAAGGCGAGCGCCTCGACGTCGTCGGCGTCGGTCAGGTACGCGGCCGCGCCCGGCGCCCGGTCCGGGTCGTCGCCGTCGTCGCCGCGCCAGAACAGCGGCGCACCGTCCGTGTCGCGGACGAACACCACCTCGGGGTCGGGGACCCGTTCGCCGTGCCGTCGGGGAACCTCGCGGGAGTGGCTCGCCTCGCCGGAGCAGCCGGCCAGCGCGAGCGCGCCGGCGGCGGCGACGGAGCGGAGGGCGTCACGTCGGGACCAGTCGGGCATACGACGGTGGCACTGGCGAGCGGGTAATAGGCGTTCTGATGGGGCAAACGGCCGCTTGTGTGATGGCGGGCCATGGGGAGTCGATGGCGGGCCGACGACGGCCGGACGGCCGGTAGCTCGCGACGCGTCACAGCCGGCTGCCAGCCCGCCGGCCGGCAGCGCCGCGGGTCGACGACGGCGTCGGCGTCGGGACGGTGCCGGTGATCTCCCCGAGCTCGTGCTCGGCCGGGTCGACGTAGGTCAGGTACCCCGTCTCGCCGTACGACGAGTCGCAGCCGAAGGTGAGGATGTCCGGCCCGTTGGAGCCGGCCAGGATGACGACGTCCATCCGGCCCGCCGGGTCGGCCTCATCGCACGTCTCGACCTCCAGCACGAGGTGCTCGTTGGCCGTCTCCGGCGCGTCGGGCTGGTAGGCCCGGATGTCGTAGGTCCGTCGAGGCTCGAGGACGCCCTGGAACTGCAGCGCGTGCTCGGCCGGGACGCGGTACTCGTCGTGGACGAGCCGGTCACCGTCGGGCCCGGTCACCGACAGCTGGATGCGCTTTGCGGACTCGGTCCGGTTCTCGACGAAGAGCCCGCCGGCGGGGTCCGGCGGGCCGCCGAACGGGCCGACCGGACAGCCCGCCAGGGCGGTCGCGGCCGCCAGCGTCGCGGCACGGAGGACCCGTCGGCGCGAGCACGGCCCTTCGGCGGCGGGTGGCCGGCGGTGGGACATCGCGCGTCCCTTGGTGGCCGCCGCGGGCCGATAAGGGGACGCCCGGCTAACGCAAGGGCCGCCGCCGTCCGGGACCGCTTGCTCACGCCGGCGCAGGCGTTAACCCCCGTCGGACGCAAGCCGGGGCGTGACCGAAGACACCACGTCCGAGCGGCCGACCGGGCTCGACGCCGACCTCGAGGCGGCGCTGCCCGCCTCGGTCGACCGCGCGGCGATATCGCGCATGCGCACGGCGGCGTACCTCCTCGACGAGAGCCTCCGCGTCCCGGGCACCCGCTACCGCATCGGCATCGACCCGCTGGTCGGGCTCCTCCCCGTCGCGGGCGACACGGTCACCGGGATCCTCTCGCTGTACATCGTCGTCGAGGCGGCCCGGCTCGGGGTGTCCCCCGGGACGCTGGCGAAGATGGTCGCGAACGTCGCCATCGACGTCGCCGGCGGCTCCGTGCCCTACCTCGGCGACCTGTTCGACGCGGCCTGGAAGGCCAACCGGCGCAACGTCCGGCTCGCGCTGTCGGACCTGTCGGCCGGCCCCGGGGCGGATTTCGAGGAGTTCGGAACGCGCGTCGACATCGAGTGACGCGAGCCGGTGGCCGGAGGCGAGCCGTCGGAGAGGTTCCGAGGGTCCGGCCGGGCGGTGACGAAGCTTTACCGGCGGGCCTCGAACGGGCTGGCATGGCGGAGGAGGGGTCGAGCGAGGTGGCGGCCGGCCGGTGGCGCCGCTGGCGGCAGCAGCTGGTCGCCGCGGGCCGGTGGGCGTTCGACGTGCTGCGCGGGTTCGCCTGGAGCCGGCACCTCGACCAGCGCGAGAAGTGAGGGCGAGGCGGGGTCGTGGACCGCCGCGGAAGCCGCCGCGATGGGTTCGTTCGAGCCGCGAAGTACTGCTCGATTCCGGCCGGTTTCGGAGGTCGGACGAGGCTCCGCTCGTCCCGGCACCTCAACCCGGCCCGGCCACGACCGAGCCGCCCTTCACGACCAGCTCGGGCCGTTCGAGCGCGGCGACGTCGTCGAGGGGGTCGGACCCGAACCCGACCAGGTCGGCGGGCGTTCCCGGCGCCAGCACGCCGCGTCCCTCGTCCCCCAGCTCGCGCGCGGCCGTCCGCGTCGCGGCGGTCAACGCCTCCTCGGTCGCCATCCCGGCCTCCACCAGGCAGGCCAGCTCGCGGTGGAGGCTCGGGTGCGGCGTCCCCGGCGAGCCCGCGTCGCTGCCGGCGATGACCCTCGCTCCGCGCTCGAGGGCCCGCCGGAAGACCTCCCAGTGCTCCTCGTACACCCCCGCCGCGTTCTCCCGGGCGTACGCCGGGGCGCCTCCCGACTCGCTGGCGATCTCGCGGTAGACGTACAGCGTGGGGTCGTACGCGATGTCCCGCGCGACCAGCTGCTCGAGGGAGCGCTCGTCCATCAGGTTCCCGTGCTCGACGGTGTCGACGCCCGCGTCGATCGCGGTGGCGATGCCGTCGGTCCCGACGGCGTGCGCCGCCACCGGCAGCCCGAACCGGTCGGCCTCGTCGACGATGGCCTCCATCTCCGCCCGGGAGAGCTCCGAGGCGCCGGGCGCCTCGCCGACCGCCTGCCCGTAGACGCCCCCGGTCGCGCTGACCTTGATCAGGTCCGCTCCGGCCCCCCGCAGCTCCCGAACCGATTGTCGGCACGCGTCCACGCCGTCGCTCTCGATGCCCCAGAACGGGTCGTGCCCGCGGGTGATGATGATCGTCCGGCCGCTGGCGTGGACGGTCGGCCCCTCGATCCTGCCGGTCCGCACGGCGGCCGCGACCGTGATGGCCACGTCGTCGACGCTCCCGAGGTCGCGGACGGTGGTGACCCCGCCCCGGAGCTGTGCCGCCGCGTTCTCGATCGCGCGGACGACGAGCTCCTGGACCGACTCGTCCCGGAGTGTCACGACGGGGTCGTCCGACCCGTCCCAGACGAGGTGGACGTGCATGTCGACGAGCCCCGGCGTGACCGTCGAGACGTCGTACTCCGCGTCGGCCGTGCCCGGCCTCGACTGGTACTCGCCCTCGATGTGACCCCCGTCGACGGCGAGCCACCTGTCGGTCCGCAACCCACTGTCGGCGTCCCACACGTCGCCGGCGACGAGGACGTCGAAGTCGGCCATGTGAGTCAGTCGGTCCGCTGTCCGGTCACCGCGCCCTCGCTCGACGCGTCGTCGACTGCGACGGGTCGGCCCGGACGCTCCGGGTCGGAAGCGGACCGCCCGTCACTGCTTCCGACTCCATCTCGAACCCGAGCCCGTCTGGCTGCGGCCGAGCGGCCCGTGGCCGGTCCCGCAACGAGTTCCAGCATGCCCCACACTCCCCTGGTTGCCTCTTAAACTCTCCTTCGGTGAATTGGCTGGTGCTGTCGAGCAGCGCTGGAATCGACCGGCGATTTCGCCCGTCACCGTCGACCGAGAGGCGGCGGGCCCACGACCTTGCACCGTGTCTGCTACGGTCCCTCGGTGCCCCTCGCGAGTTCGTCTGCTGCCCCCTCGACCGGTCGCGCGTCGGGCGACTGGGCGTCGACGTGGCCCGCCCCCTGGTGGTCACTTCACGGTCGTTCGCCCGGAGCTTCCGGATGGCTTCTCTGACAGGACGCGGGCCTACGGAGGCCGTCGCGCGTCCGTGACAACCTGTCACCCGGCGTCCCCATCGGAAATGCCGCTGGGAACCGTGATGAATGGTCGACCTCGTTCCGGTATCGAGCACGAAAGGTCGCCGTGGTGGTCGCGGGAATCGCCACGGCCACGTTCTCGTCGCTCACGTCGTCGTGGCCGTTCTCCGCAGCGTCGGACGATGGTCGCGCTCTACCAGCACCGGGCATCCGAGCCGGTCGCCGGCGTCCGGGGGCGGCTACCCGGGGAACTGCGATCGGGTGTCGCTCCGTCGCGCTCAAGCTTCGAGCTTGACCTCCTGAATGAGCTGCCGGCTCTTGGTGACCTGCCTACCAGTGGTGGCGTCGAACAGGAACAGCTGGTTCCGGTCGACCTCCATCGCCGTCGTCTCGTCCTCCACCAAGTCGTTTCCGACCCCGGATATCGCGCGTAGCTCCCCTTCACCGACGGGGTCGTCCAGCGTGACGATCACCTGGTTGCCGACCTGCTCGATCAGATTCACCCGCGGTCGGTAGTCGGTCTTCGTCACGTCCTGACCCAGCCTGATCGACTCGGGTCTGAACCCGACGACGACACCGTTTCCGGCTGGCCGTCTCTCGATATCGTCGGGGACGAACTCGAACGACGTTCCGTCGATCGCGAAACTAGCGGCGTCGTCGTCCAACGAAACCAGCTCGGCGTCGAGAAAGTTGATGCTCGGGCTCCCGATGAACTCGGCGACGAACCGGTTCACGGGCGAGTAATACAACTCGGTTGGCGTACCGACCTGCTCTAGCGAACCGTCGTTCATCACGGCGATACGGTCGCTCATCGTCATCGCCTCCTCCTGGTCGTGCGTGACGTACAGGGTCGGTTTCTCGACCCGGGAGTGGATGCGCTGGATCTCCTTTCGAATCTCGATCTTGAGCTTCGCGTCGAGGTCACTCAACGGCTCGTCCATGAGGAACGCGACCGGTTCCTGAACCAGCGTCCGGGCCAGCGCGGCCCGCTGACGCTGCCCGCCGCTCAGTTCGCCTGGATACTTGTCCAGAAGTTCCTCGATCTGCAGGACAGCGGCGGACTCACGCGCCTGTTCGTGTCTCGTCTCCTTGTCGATATCCCGGACCTTCAACGGATACGCGATGTTCGCACGGATGGTCATGTGCGGGTAAAGCGCGATGTTCTGGAACATCATGGCGATGTTCCGACGGTTCGCTGGAATATCGGTGACGTCCTCGCCATCCAGCAGAATCCTCCCCGACGTGGGCGTCTCGAGGCCGGCCACGCAGCGAAGCGTCGTGGTCTTCCCGCACCCGGACGGGCCGACCAGTGTCATGAACTCTCCAGAGTTGATTTCCAGACCGACGTCATCAACGGCCACCTCGGTCCCGCCTGGAACGGAAAACTCCTTTCTCAGCGAGTCAATCGTGACACCCATGCACACGCATGCAGATAACCTAGACCTATAAAACTCTAACTTGACAGCCTCCGCCCGAATGTGTCGGTTTGTCATCGGTTCGACGCGGCCGGGGCGTGTGGCTCCGTCGGGGTTCATCCAGCGACGCGGAGCCCGATTCGGCGGAGGCGATGATCCGAGTCGCGATTTCCCATCTCTTGGCCATCCGATTCGTCGACGGAGCGAAGGCCGGTCGATAACGGAGCCGGCCACCGCATCGATCAGCCGATGAATGACTGCCGATTCGCGGCTCGACCGTGTTCGACTAGAGCGCGCTGACGACGGGTTTTAAGTGAGGACGTTAGGAAGATAGTTCGAGTATTTCCAATGCGAATACGCGACCGGATCGGCATCGATGTCGGGACCGAACTGTCCATCCCGGAGGGTATCGAATGGGCCGCTCGCAACGATGTCCACTACGTCGACTTCTGTCTCGACGATGGCCCGATAGACACCGAGGAGTACCCGGCAGAGAGGGCCGACATGATCATCGACCACTGCGAGGAACACGACATCCACCTCGGTCTGCACACGCTCTCGGCGGTGAACGTAGCCGAAACGTCAGCGCACGTCAGTGACGCCGTCACCGATTACCTGACCGCCTACGTGGATATCGGGGCGAAAGTTGGCGCCGAACGCGTCATCGTCCACGGGGGCTACCACTTCACCGATGACGTCGAAGAGCGGAAACGGGCCGCCAAAACGAGACTGCAGGAGGTGCTCGACTACGCCGAGTCCAAGGCCGTGACGCTCCTCCTGGAAAACCACAACCACGAGCCCGAGGATTCGGAGATGCACTTCATGCCCGTCACGCTCGACGAGTGTAAGGATTTCTTCGGTGACCTCGACTCGGATGCGCTCGGCTGGGCGTTCAATCCTCCGCACGCCCGCCTGTTCCCGGAGGGCATCGAAGGGTATCTCGAAGGACTGGGCGTCGAACGGTGCGGACAGGTCCGACTCAACGACAACGACGGGGAGGTCGAAGAACATCTCCCCCCCGGCGAGGGGACGATGGACTTCGAGTGGCTGTTCGGACTTCTGGAGGACAACGGCTATCGGGGTCACTACATGCTGAAGTTCGGCACGCGAGACGAGATGCTCGACTCGCGCGAGTATCTCGTCGACCGGTACCCGTCAGCCGAAACCTGACGGATGGTGCGGTGGGACCGGTAGGTCCCCGTCATCGGACTATTCTGGGTCCCTGTTTCGACCGACCGTCTTCGGTTCGTTCGCGGACTCCGAGCCCCCGAACAGCCGGTCAGCTCCTCCACCGCGGGGTATCTCGGGCCATCGTCACTATTCCGGGCGCGTCCGTCTCCCGTGCGGACGGGACAGATGAAGGGGATGTCGGGGACTGACTACAGGCGGAAGCCGGTGAGCATGTACTTCTGGAGGAAGAAGATGAACAGGATCGACGGGATCAGTATCAGGCTGTTGGCGGCCATCACCTGTCCCCAGAGCACCGTCCGCTGTTGCACCAGCGCGTCGAGACCGACCGTCAGCACCCACATCTCCTGATTCGGTCCCAGGACCTTCGGGATGGTGTACTCGTCCCAGGATACCGCGTAGGCCAGGATGGCCACCGCGATCATCCCCGGTTTCGCCTGGGGCAGGGCGATTTCATAGAAGGCCCGGAACCGCGTCGCACCGGCCATCATCGCGGATTCCTCGAGCGACTGCGGGACCGCCTGGAAGAACTTCCACATCAGCCAGATCGAGAACGGCAGCGTCTTCGCCGACTCGGCGAGGATGATCCCGATGCGGCTGTTGATGATCCCGAGCTCTTTCCAGAAGATGAACATGGGGATCGCGAGCAGAATCGACGGGAACATGTAGCCGAACAGGATTCCCTTCGCGAAGGCGCCCTTGTACGGGATGTCGATCCGGCTCAGCCCGTACCCGCTCAGCGTGGCCGCCGTCACCGTGATCACCACGACGCCCAGCGCGATGACCAAGCTGTTGAAGTAGTACAGCGGGATGTCCTTCTCGAAGAGGACGGCCCTGTAGTGGTCAAGCGTCAGATCCCACGGGAGATACGGCGTCGGCCGGGTGAACATCAGGTTCTCGGTGCGGAGCGCCGTGCTGAACATCCAGAATACCGGGAAGAGAATCACGAAGAGGGCCAACAGCAGCAGGCCGTTCATCGCCAGCCTCTTGATCTTCCGTCGCCGGCGGAAACTCACGTCCTTCCAGACCGGGATGCGGTCCTGGAACCGGTGCTGCTTCCACTGGTAGGTCGAGGCGGACGCGGCCGCCTCCGACGGGTTGCTGTCGCTCATTCCACCCTGACCTCCTCCTCGGGGTTCAGTATCGCGAAGTAGAGGACCGCCACGAATCCGACCACGACGAAGAGCAGCACGGACACCGACGCCGCGATCCCGAGGTTGTTCGCCTGGAACGCCGTCTCGAACACGTAGACGGGCGGCGTCGTCGTCTCGTCACCGGGTCCGCCGCGGGTCAATACCCAGATGATGTCGAACTTGTTCAGCGTCCACACGCCGCGCAGCAGCAGGACGATGAAGATGACGCCCTTCAGGTGCGGGAGCGTGATATCCCGGAACTTGTCCCACGCCGACGCGCCGGAAACCTCTGCTGCCTCGTAGAAGCTGTCCGGAATACTCTGGAGCTTCGCCAGCACCATGATCGTCACGAAGATCGTGAACTTCCAGCTGAAGGTCGCGACGAGCGCCGCCATCACGACATCCGGCGTTCCGTACCACGCGACGTAGTCGGTGATGAACCCGAGCTGCACCAGCAGCTGGTTGGTGATTCCGAAGGTGCCGTTGTTCATCCAGATGGCGATGAATCCCAGCACGGCGGTCGGAACCAGGTACGGGAACATCACGATGGTCCGGGCGGCGTACTTGTACTTGTAATCCTCATTGATGAGGAGCGCGAGCCCGACCCCGACGCCGAGCTGTATCGCGATCGAGCCCCCGGTGAACACCACGCCGCGCCACGCGGACGCCCAGAACCGGTCGTCGGTGAGGATGATCTCGTAGTTCTCCAAGCCGACCCAGGTCCAGACTGGATTGAGCGCGTTGATCTTGAAGAACCCGGCGGCGATAGCCCACAGGATCGGGACCATGTTCAGGAAGAGGAAGAGGAACAGCGCCGGGAAGATAGTCAATGCTGCGAGGACGCGCTTTCGGGACAGTCGCTCGTAGAGTCCATCCCTGAACCCGCGAGCCTGGTTCGAACCGGCGACGAATTTCTTGATTGGGGCGAACGACATGCGAGGCGGGCGTGAATTCAGGGAGGTAACTCGGCGGGCTTCGATACGCGCAGGTGACTATCGCTTTGCGCTCTCGAGCACATCGCGCGCGTTGTCCGCGGCCTTGTCGACGGCGTCTCCAGGGCTCATCCCCTCGATGGTCACGTCGTAGGCCATCTGGGAGAGGTCGTACGACGCGTGGACCGCGCCCGTATAGGGGTTCGGTGGGTCTGTCTCGTTCGGCATGATCTGGAAGTCGTCGTGCTGGGATATCTCGATGTCCTCCTGGCTCCACGTCTCGGGGAGGCTGTCGATCCATTCCTGGTACTCGGTGGTATCCCGGATTCCGTCGTAGATAGGCTGGATCTGGAACGGCGCAATCTGGTACAACGGGATGTTGTACTGGGGTTGGCTGAGGAACTTCAGCCACTCCAGTCCCGCCTCGGTGTTCTCCGTATCGAACAGGACGAACCCCTCGGAGTTGCCGGTGTGGATCTGCTGTCGGTTGTACGGTGGGTTGGTACCGCGGACGTCGGCAGCGAACGGACGTTCGCGCACCACCGACTGATTCTTCGGGCGGACGACGTAGTAGACGGTCGACGCGGTTATCTCGGCCGGCATCGATTCGACCATGCCGCCGGCTCCACTACCCGTCCCAGGCGGGGAGTACTCGGTCAATTGCTGGAGGTACTCCATGTACTCGATCCATCGGTCCCGAGACCCGCCGGAGTCGATCGCGATCTGAATCTCGTCGTTCTCGTCGCGCTCCATCCATCTCGCACCGTTCGACCAGCCGAGGCCGAGATGATACCAGTCGGGGTTCTGGCCCTGGTTCCGGGGCACGTACGTGCCGCGCAGCCCATCCGGGTCGTCGATCTCGCTGCACCAGTCGAGGAAGGGATCCCACTCTGACGGAGCTTCACCGCCCACGTCAGAGCGATACCACATGACTCCTCCCTTCGCCGAAATCGGGAGGTGGTAATTGCTCCCCTCTATGGGCATGATCGCCGATTGTTCGACCTGCCCGAACTTGTCCTCCCAGTAGTTCAGCGCCTCGTCGACGGGGTAGAGTACCCCGGCGTGGACGAGGTCGGTCGACTGTCCGACGGCGGTGAAGAACAGTTCCGGGGGATCGCCGGCCTGGAGCAGCTGCGTCATCCGCTCCTGACTGGACGACCCGATGCCGGCGAACTCGTTGTTGACCTGCGCGCCCGTGGCCGAGGTGAAATCTACGGCCATCTGGTTGAACAGGTCCCGGAAGGGCTTCGCGGTCTCGTCGATGAGGAGGTGGACCGACTGTCCGCTAAGGTCCGGCCACTGCTCCTCGTCGACCTCTCCACTCGGGGTGGGCGACGGACCACTCGGTGTCGATCCCCCCGGTGTCGAACCGCCCGGCGTCGACTCATCAGGTGTCGGATCCCCCGTGCCGGTACATCCCGCCAGCGCAACCGACCCAGCGAGGCTCGACCCCCCGAGCCACTTCAGCACCTCGCGCCGTCTCGTCTTGCCACGCCTTGGCATAGCAAGGGTTTGCTTGACCGTCATTTATAATTTTGGGTGAGGGGCTCGTCGAGAAATCTGCATCACGGACGTTATACGCCGTTTCCCTTCGCAAACGTCGTTTTTCGACGAATCAGGCACTCGCCGACGCCTCCCCGAGCAGCCCGTCGCGCAGCTGTCGAAGCGCGCACGCATCGGTCGGCGAGGAAAACGGGAGTGTTCGAAACCGGCCTCCAATCACCTCGTTCCGTAAGAACTGGCCGGTACGATCCTCACACGTCGACGCCGTCGACGCCCCGTCGATGCCGTCGACGACCCTGCCGGTGCGAGCCCGAACCTGGCCACTCGATCACCCCGCCGGCTCGATGACCCCGACCTCTCCCTCCCGAAAGATCGTCGTCCCGTACGGCTCGCTCAGCTCCGCGAGCCCGTCGAGGATCTCCTCGGCTTCCGCCCCCGTCGCCCGCACTGGAGTCCCTCGCTCCGACCGCGGCCGCTCGCGGCCGAGCGAGCAGGGCAGCAGCTCGATCCGGTCGAGGGTCCCGTCCTCGTCGAACTCGCAGGTCGGGACGACCGTCTGCCAGTACGCGGGGTTGGCGAGGCTCCCGGTCGGCTCGCCGTCCTCGTCGTGGTAGCGGGCGTCGAAGACGGCAGAGGGGAACCGGTCGTCCCCGATGCCGTAGTACTCGAAGCTCTCCGCCGGCAGCCGGTCGAGGCTCTCGAACTGCGCGAAGAGGTTCCCCAGCGAGTAGAACACGGGCTTGCCGTCGTACACCTCGATCCCCCGGAGGACGTGCGGACCCGTCCCGACGAACGCGTCGGCCCCCGCGTCGACGCAGTCCCGGGCGAACCGCTCGAGGACGGCCGGCGTCCCGGGCACGTTCCGGGTGCCGCCCGGCCCCTGGTGGGCGTGGACCGAGACGACGACCCGGTCGGCCGTCGAGGCGGCCTCGCGGACGTTGGCGAGCACCGCCTCGCGGTCGGGCTCGAAAAGCGAGAGCTCGATGCCCTCCTCGTCCGCGTCGCCGACCGGCTCGAACTGCATGTGCATGAACCGGTAGCCGTCGGCGTCGCTCGTCGCGACGTCTTCGCGGCCGAGCCACGTGTCCTTGACCGCGTCGATGCCCGTCGCCGCACCGACGGACTCCAGGTGGGCGAGCCGCTCCTCGGTGACCCGGTACGTCCAGTTGACGTGCAGTGGGCTGATCCCCGGTCGGCCGGGCAGCAGCGACGAGGGCCGTCCGGCCTCGCTGCCGGGGGCGACGCTCGTGCAGGCGTTGACCAGCCCGACCCGCCCGCCCGGCGTGGCGACGAACGTCGGCGACCGGGCCCCGGGGAGGTCGCGACCGAGCCCGGCGTAGGCGAGCCCCCGCTCCTCGAGCGCCCGCATCGTCGACAGCATCCCCCGTCGGCCGAAGTCGTACGAGTGGTTGGAAGCCGTGGCGAACAGGTCGATCCCCATCGCCCCGAGCTCGTCGAGCAGCGCCGGGGGACACCGGAGGACCAGCCCCGGGAACGACCCGAGGTACTGGTACTGGTCCCGGACCGTCCGCGGCGGAGTCGCGTAGCTGCGCCCGTCCGTGGCGACGGCCTCCAGGTTGGTCACCGTCGCGTCCGCCGCCCGGAGCCGGTCGACGATGGCGTCGAAGGCAGGGTCGTCGCCGCGGTCGAGCACCGGCCGCGTGATGATCGAATCGCCGGTCGCCGCGAGCGTGAAGGCGGCGTCGGCGCGGGTATCCATGACGACAGGTTAACGCGGTCCGGGAATATAGCTGCGGGTACTCGCCCCACGATTTCACGGTGGGTGCCGAGAGAGGAATTCGGACCAGGTTCTCACCGCCAACGCGTTCCTGCCTACTCCCCGACCCGCAGGACGATCTTGCCCGCTAGCCCGCCGTCCTCCAACCGCTGGTGAGCTTCGCCGACGTCCGACAACGGGAGCACCGTGTCGATGACCGGTTCGAGGTGACCGCGTTCGACCAGTCGAGCGACCCGATCGAGGACACTTCGAGTCCGGGTCAGCGCCATGAAATCGACGCTGACGTTCTTGAGTTTGGCCGCCCCTCCGACGTCCCCGACCTCGCCGACCACGTCGACGATACGACCGTGGGAGTTCGTGACCGCCAACGAACGCTCGATCGAATCCCCACCAACCGTCGTGAACACGGCGTCGACTCCCTCGGGGTCGTCGGCCAAGGCGTCCGTGAAGTCCTCCTCGCGGTAGTTCATCGCCCGGACGGCGCCGAGACGCTCGACGACGTCGACGGTCCGTGGTCCGGTGACGCAGAAGACGCGGGCCCCCAGCGCGTCGGCTATCTGGACGGCCTGTGACCCCACGCCGCCGCCTCCGTGGACAAGCATCGTCTCACCGAGCCCGACGTCGAGGCGGTCCACGACAGCCTCCAGCGCCGTGCTGGCCACGACGGGAAGGCTCGCCGCCTCCTCGTGTGTGAGGCTCGGTGGCCGGTGGGCGACGATGTCGGCCCGTTCGACGTTGTACTCGGCGTAGCTTCCCTGCTCGAACAGCGTCGGCGTGTAGAAGACGGCGTCACCGACCTCGAACTGTTCGACGCCCGGCCCGACCTCGTCGACCACGCCGGAGACGTCGTAGCCGAGGATGGCGGGCGGCTCGACCAGCCCTTCGCCGGCCGCACGGACGCGCGTATCCAGCGGATTGACGGACGTGGCCACCACCCGGACGCGAACCTCGTTTGGCCCAGCAGTCGGCACCGGCACGTCCCGACGCTCGAAGACTTCGGGGCCGCCGAACTCCGGGAGCACGTAGGCTTCCATATGGCTCCTCGCGGACGTCGAAGCGACCGCTCTTCACTCTTTCCGCCACGCTCCATCGTTCGCCGGGCGCCGGTGCCGACGAGCACGCTTAGAGCGTCCCGTCTCGCTCGACGAGCTCGGTCTGGAACCCGGCCGTATCCGCCTCTTCGACGAAGATCACTCGGGCGCCGCCGACCCCATCGATCGGCTCCTCGGTCTGGAACCGGACGCCGTGCGCTCGGAGTTCCGTGATGGCATCGTCGAGATCGTCCACCCGGTAGGCGAGGTGCTGGAACCCGGGGCCGTGGCGCTCGAGGAACGTTTTCGTCGGCCCGGGACCCGTCGGTTCGAGGAACTCGAGATAGACGCCGTCGAAGTCCAGGAACACGGCCTCGATGTTGTAGTCGGCGACGGTCTCCTCGTGCACCACCGGGACGCCGGCACGCGTGAAGAAGCTCGCCGCGGCTCTCGCGTCCCACGTCGGCGTCCCGACGTGGTCGATGGCTGCGAGTTCGATGTCCATCGATGCACTTGGCTCCCGTAGACGCTATCGTTGACCGGACTACGGACCTTCCTCGACGAGGAACACCCGTGCGGGCGCGCCTTCGCCGCGGGCGAGCTTGATGGGGACGACCCACGTCGTGAACTCGTCTGGGAGGCCCTCGAGGTCAGCGACGTTCTCGACGATGACCTTCCCGCCCTCGCAGAGCGTGAAGTGATTCGGATAGCCGTGGCCCTTGTCGATGGCCGTGTCGGTGATGAGCCCGCGGCAGTCCGAGTCGACGACGAACTGGGACACCTCCGGGGCGTAGTACGGGCTGTCGAGGTAGTACGACTTCTCGTAGATGTGCTCGTCCGCCCATCCGGTGTGGATGAAGAGATACTCGTCCGGCTCGGGTTCACGCGGCAGGCCGGCACGGATCTCGTCGAGCGATAACTCCTTGTCCGGTTCGGTCGCGCCACGCACGTCGGCCCGGACGGTCGGGCGGATGAGCGACGCCAGTTCCACGTCGCCGATGAACTCCCCGTCCGGGTCGAAGTGGAACGGGGCATCCACGTGCGTGCCGACGTGGATTGTCGAGGTGATGTAGTCGCTTTCGTACCCGTCGGTTTCGTCGTTCCGGCGCACGCCACCCTGGCGAAAGCTGGGGAGTCCTGGCGGAACGATGGTATCCTCGTCGACCGGGATACTCAAGTCTCGAATCTGCATTGGCGCCGAGGATTCATCATCACCGTTATTAAATGTACGTGGAGCGCCCGTAGGGCCTTCGCGGGACGGACGCGGGCGCTCACATCTGGAGTGCCGCGGGACAGCCGTCGACCTGACGTCGTGGCCGCGCTTCAGCGGTGCTACCGGACCCGTTCTGCGGGTCACCCCGATGGCCGACCCTCGCTCTTCCGCCGGGTTCACGACCGTGTCCGATGGCAGATTTGGACCGGACCACAGGTTGATGTCGGTAGCACGACGTACGGACGCCATGCGTACCGAACCGTTGACGGCTGCCGACCGGGAGCTGATAACCGAGGCCGAGGAACTGCTGCGCGAACGCCACGAACCCGGACGACACCGGTGTAGCGCGGCGCTTCGAACGTCGTCGGGCGCGACATACGCCGGCATCAACCTCATCACGGGCGGACGGGCTGACGTCCACTCCGAGCCCGTCGCGCTCGGACGGGCGGTGATGGCGGGCGATGCGGACATCGAGACCAGCGTCGCGGTCATCTACGAGGACGACGATGCGAGCAATCCGATGCGGGTGGTCTCCGCCTGCGGAGACTGCCGGGAACTCTTCTACGCTTTCGCACCGGGCGTGGATGTCGTCATACCCGGGACCGACGGACCGGCGAAGGCACCGCTGTCGGAACTACTCCCCGCGAAAGGATAGCGGCTCAGCCGGAGGAGTACCGCCCGCCGTCGACGACCAGCGACTCGCCATTGACATAGCCGGCGAGGTCGCTTGCGAGGTAGAGGGCCGCGTCCGCGATGTCGCCGGGAACACCGAACCGGCCCATGGGGACACGCGCGAGGAACTCGTCCCGGCCGATCACCCCGGAATCCTCCCTGGCCTGTGCCGTGTCGATGGCACCCGGGTGGATGGCGTTCACGCGCACTCCTTCGGGGCCGAGGGCGTCGGCGAGCGCATACGTCAGCAGGCGGACGGCGCCTTTCGAGGCACAGTAGACGGCTCGTCCGCCCGCCCCCTCCAAGCCGGAGACGCTCGACATGTTGATGATGACGCCGCCGCCGCCCGCGACCATCCGCTCGGCCGCGACCTGCGCGCCGAAGAACGTTCCTTTGACGTTCACGTCCATCGTCCGATCGTAGGTCTCCTCGTCGCATGCGAGGAACGGTTCTTGGACCAGGACGCCGGCGTTGTTGACCATTACGTCGATGCCCCCGAGGGCCTCCGCGGCCTCGACTGCAGCCTCGACGTCCTGGCGGTCGGTGACGTCGCAGTGTACGAAGGTCGCGTCCGCGTCGGTTTCGTCCCCGATCCGTTCGACAGTCGTCTTGCCTCCCTCGCGAGGTTGCTGGCGGACGTCGGCGACGATCACGTCCGCGCCGTGGTCGGCATACCGGACCGCTATCTCCCTGCCGATGCCGCTTGCACCGCCCGTTACGACGGCACGGGTGTCCGCGAGAAGCCCGCTCATGGCCGTACCACCGGGACCAGGCACATAACCGTCGCGGGCGGACGCCGCCGAACCCGATCCCCGATTGGGCCGGGACCGGCTCGGAGTTCCCTCTGTTTCCGACACGGCGGTCGCCAACCCGGTATCGACCAACCCGTTCTCGATTCACCGCTCCACCGCTGGTTCGTCCCGCAGCGCTCCCCTGGGTCCGCCGCCAGTCCGGGGGTAAACTTATAAATGAGTCCACTCCTGTGTTACCCCGTAACAAGGTCATACCATGAAGCGATCCGAAAAGAGGAGGATGTACCGGCAGTCGATGCGGCGACGTAGAGTGCTCAGATATGGCGCGGCCGTCGGGGTCGGTGCGCTGGCGGGTTGTCTCGGCGGGGGCGGCAGCGGGGAGGGCCCCGCGGGCACCCCGGGAGGGGGCGGCGATCCGTACAGCGAAGAGGTGCCCCTGAGCGTCGCCTCGCCGACCATCGGGTTCCCCGTCGAAGATCCGATCGGCAGCAGCTTCATGGAACAGTACAACGTGGACATGGACCTGCGGTCGGTCCCGGCGACCCCCCAGGAGATGATACAACTGTTCGTGGCGGGGGACGGCCAGGAGCAGTTCGACGCGATCTGGGACAACGGCGGGGGGATGGAGGAGCTCCTCGGGAGCCGGGATGCGCTGTCGGTGATCGACCCCGACCAGGTCCCGACCTGGGAGAACCTCGACGAGCCGTTCCAGGAGGGGGGGTACCTCCGGGACACGATGACCCACGACGGCGAGCTCTACGGCGTGCCGAGCTCCCGGAACGCGGACAGCATCGCGTACCTATCGGACCAGATAGAGGAACCCGATTCGTGGGGGGTCGTCTTCGACCCGCAGTACGAGGGACAGACCGCCATCGTCGACGACTACGCGAACACCCCACACTGGACGGCGCTGTATCTCCGTGAGAACGACCGGTCCGATGTCCACGACGCCGATATCCTCTCGGACGAGCAGTGGGACGCCATAAACGGGATCGAGGGCGACCAGATAAACGACCTGAACGAGGACCAGCTGCGGGCCGTCGTCGATTACCTCATCGGCAAGAAACAGATGGGTCAGTTCCGGACCATCTGGACGTCCTTCGGGAACGTCTCGAACCTGCTCCAGAACCAGGAGCTCGTCGCCTCCTACGCGTACGAGCCGTCGGTCGTCGCCCTGCAGAACGAGGGGCTCGAGCTCGGCTACCCCGCGATGCGCGAGGGCAATTTCGAGTGGGACGACCACTGGTACATGACCTCCGGCGCGGCGGACCGAGGCGACGAGGAGGGCTACTACCGGCTGGGGACGTACAGCCTCACTCCCCAGTACGGGGCGATGATGAACGACACTCGCGGCTTCATGACGGGTGTCCCCGAGGACATGTGCATGGAGTACGCCGAGGAGAACTGGTCGGACGAGCGGGTCCAGCGGAACAGGGAGTTGTTCGCGGCACGCCAGGAACGGTTCGACGCGAACGGTCCGGTCCACGCGTGGAACAACCCGAACCCGACGAACCTCGACCTGTACCTCGAGGAGTGGAACCGGCTCCTGAACGCCTGAAAGCCGGAGCCACCGACGCGAACCCCCCGGCCGTGGCGGGCGTAACTGCGAGCCTCCCCGCATGCGGTTTACCGGAACGACAATGTTAATTGGCGATGCGATATGGACACAAGAAACATGCTCGAGGTGAGGGGGTTGACGAAGCGATACGGGGACATCGTCGCCGTGGACGACGTCTCTCTCTCCGTGGAAGACGGCGAACTCTTCTCCATCGTCGGGCCGAGCGGATCCGGAAAGTCGACGCTCCTCCGCTGCATCGGGGGGCTCGAGGCCCCCGAGTCGGGCCAGGTCTGGCTCGACGGCGAGGACGTCACCGACCAGGCCGCCTACGAGCGGGACACCTCGACCGTGTTCCAGAACCTGGCGCTGTTCCCGCATCTCACCGTCGAGGAGAACATCGTATACGGTTTGAAACGGCACGACGTCGAGGAGGAAGACCGACAGCAGCGCGTCGAGGAGTATCTCGAGCTAGTCGATCTCCAGGGATACGGGGGCCGGGAGATCACTCAGCTGTCGGGGGGCGAACAGCAGCGAGTGGCGCTAGCCCGTTCGCTGGTCGTCCAGCCGAAACTCCTGCTTCTGGACGAGCCGCTAGCCTCGCTCGACCAGCAGCTCCGGGTCCAGCTGCAGAACGAGTTGTACGATCTCCAACGACAGCTCGACCAGACAGCGATCTACGTCACCCACGACCAGAACGTGGCGCTCTCCATCTCGGACCGCGTCGCCGTGATGAAAGCGGCCGGCATCGAGCAGGTCGGCGAACCGTACGAGCTCTACGAGCAACCCCAGACCGAGTTCGTCGCCAGCTTCATCGGTGACTCGAACCGCCTGGAGGGAACGGCCGAATCGGTCTACGGCGAGACGG
Source organism: uncultured Halobacteriales archaeon (assembly GCA_964628745.1). GTDB lineage: Archaea > Halobacteriota > Halobacteria > Halobacteriales > Hikarchaeaceae > CAZVOR01. Next base: position 13,053 of record CAZVOR010000003.1, on the reverse strand, counting down.
TCTCGTTCCGACTCGATGGGAGCGACCGGACGGTCCAGGGGATGCGAATCGATGAGATCGAAGAGGGATCCAGGGTGAGCGGCATCGTGAAGCTCGAGGACTTCGACATCGAGAACCCCGAGGACCACTCGAACCAACTGCGCGGCACCATCAAGCGCATCTCGTATCGCGGCCTGAATACGAAGCTCCTGGTCGACGTGGAGGGCGACGGTCTCATCGAGGTCCTGGCGTCCGAACTCTATTCCCACGACGTCGGCGACTCGGTCACGGTCGGCTGGTCGCAGGAGGCCTGCTCGACCTTCGATGTGGAGGCTTGAGATGGTGAACCAGGATGCCGTTCGACGGGTCGCGGGCTACCTCGGGTACCGCCTTCCCATCGCCGTGTTGATACTCGGCTTCTATGTGCCGCTGCTGTCGCTGTTCGTGTTCAGCTTCTGGGAACGGACCGGACTGTGGATGGAACCGGCGTTCACCCTCAGGGCCTACGACCACCTCTTCACCAGGAACGTCGGCCAGCTGAGCCAGTCCATCGGCATCGGGATCGTCACCGGGGTAGCCGCCCTGGTGCTGGCGTTCCCGGTCGCCTACCTCGTGACCTTCGTCTCGTCGGACTTCCAGCGGATGGTGTTTCTGAGCGTGTTCGCGGTGCCGTTCTTCGTCAGCCCGTTCGTCCGGATCCTCCTGCTCGTCCCGATTCTCGGACGGAACGGCGTCATCAACGATACACTCATCGCGCTCGGGCTTATCGACGGACCGCTCGAGTTTCTCCTCTATACGAACACCGGGGTCATCATCGGTGCGCTCGTCACGTTCATGCCGTTCGTCATCTTCACCGGATGGCTCTCGATGGAGATGATGGACAAGGAACTGAACCTCGCGGCGGCGGACCTGGGCGCTCGACCGTTGACGTCGGTTCGAACCGTTATCGTGCCGCTCGCGCTGCCCGGTATCCTCGTCGGCGTCCTGTTCGTCATCGCGGCGACGATGGGGGAGGCGATCTTCCCGCGGGTCCTCGGCGGGACCGACGCCATCTCCATCGGCCTGATGACCCAGCGCGCGTTCACGCAGCTCGACGTCCCGTTCGCCTCAGCGGTGACCGTGGTCTCCCTCACGTTGTACGTCTTCGGGCTCGCCGTCGTCGCGAAGTACGTCAACCTGGGCGAGCTGTTCACGTCCTTCCTGGAGGAGTAACCGATGTCGACACGCTTCCGAACGACGCTCGAGACGATCGAGATCCCCGAGGACTGGCGTTCGAGATTTCTCTATGGATACCTGGCGCTCGTCTTCCTCGCCGTCCTCGCGCCAGTCCTCTACACGGTTCCGGCAGCGTCCAACGCCAACCTCGGCGCCCTGACCCAGGACCTGTACGTCGAGGCGATCATCAACTCGTTCGAGCTCGGCCTCACCGTGGCGGTCATCGCCACGGTGTTGTCCACGATCGCCGCGCGCTTCTACCGGTACGTGCGGCACAAGAACTTCTACATCCTGTTCATGACGCTCCCGCTGTTCGTGCCGGGCGACACTCACGCCACCGCCCTGGCCGTCTTCGCCAATATGATCGACGTGCGGCTCTCGTTCTGGACGCTAGCCGCCGGGCACGTCTTCTACGTCTACCCGTTCGCCTTCCTGATGGTGCTCGCGACGATGGCCGGACTCCCGCAGAACCTCGTCGCGGCGGCGAAGGACCTCGGAGCCAGCGAGTTCCGCGCGTTCGTCGATGTCGAGCTCCCCCTCGTCTTCGAGGGCGTCGTCTCGGGTTTCCTGGTGTCGTTCCTCCTCTCGATCAACGAAGCGCCTCGGGCGAGCGTGCTCGGGGGTAGATACGAGACGATCTCTGCCGTCATCGTGAGCATCTACGGGTCTGTCGGGCTCAACTCGAACGTCTACGCGCTCAACGTCTTCATGGTCCTGCTCGCGATCGCCATCATCACCGCCATCCTCGGGCTGATCCTGATCCGGGGGTAGCCCCCCCCGCCCCGCCAACACGCGGGCGCCGGGACTTAAGCCTCGAGGCCCCTAGACCGGGTAATCGATCGATGACCGCCAACGAGCGCGCGTCGCATCGCGACTGCTGTCTGGCTCGCCGGTCAGTCCTGGCGGTCGCCGCAGCGCTCGTGGCCGGATGCGTCGACGGGCAAACCGCGAGCTCATCCCCGGCGGACGGCGTCAGTGACGGCGCTCGGCGGAGCATCCTCGACGATTACGCGGCCGGTCAGGAAGCCCGCCGCGAGGCCTCCCGGTTCTGGATTCGAGGAAACGACGCCTGGGAGCGCAATTTCTTCGGAAGCGCCGCGACCCACTGGTCCCGAGCCGAGGACCGGTTCGGGGCGGCCGGTCGGCGGTTCGACCAGGCGCGTTCGGGCTGCGAAGATGCCGGCCTACAGCGTGGACGTGACATCTGTTCGGCCGCGCGAGACTACTGCGAACACATGCGAGCGTCCGCCGAAGAACACGCGGCTGCAGCGGGAGCGTACGAGGCGGGAGCGTTGGCCGTCGGCGACCGACACCTCGATAGCGGGTACGAGAGCTACGTCACGGCGCTCGACTATCGCATCGCTTCGACCGACCGGCTAGCGGAGGCGCTCGAGGGGATGGGGGCAGGCCCCCGCCAGCGTTGACGCGACATCGTAGCAACACGCTCGCCTTCATCGCTCACGGGGACCCGTTCGTCTCGAATCGGTAATCGCACGGCGATGGCGCCGGCGACCTCCGGTCCGCGTCGAGCACCTACCGTCCGGATGGCCTGCTGGTCGGTAACTTCTCGAAGGCGCCAAAGGAACCTCGAGCGGTGCTGTCTCCCGGAACGGAGTGCATTCGGAACGGCTGCAAGTAGCCTTATGGAACGGTCGACCTTTGGGTCGGCCATGCGACGGACGGTCCGAGGGCTATCGGAGGCCGAGACGCGGGATTTGGCGGCTGGATGGAACGTCGACGTCGACGAACGGGATGCGGCAGCCATCCGCGAAGACGTGAATGACCGCCTCGATGGGCTGGACGACATCTACGAGATCACGGTTCCTGGTCCCGAAGTATCCGGTTCCAGGGCCTGGGACGAGCCGGCGGACGAGGAGAACCAGTACAACGCGATAGTGACCCGCTGCGAGGTTCCCCCGGCCGGGGACGGGCCCCTCTCCGGGCTGACCGTCGGGCTGAAAGATAACATCGCCGTCGCGGGGGTGCCGATGAGCTGTGGCTCGGCAGCGATGGAGGGATTCGTCCCGCTCGAAGATGCGACCGTCGTGCCGAGATTGCGGGCGGCCGGCGCCACGATCACCGCGAAAACCAATCTCGACGAGTTCGCAGCCGGCGCGCGCGGATCGGCCCACGACGGCTCGATTCTCCACCCGGCGGACATCGAGCGCTACCCCGGCGGTTCCTCGGGCGGGTCGGCCGCAGCCGTCCTCGCTGACCACGTCGACGTCGCTCTCGGGACGGACACCGGCGGATCGGTCCGTGCGCCGGCTGCCCTCTGCGGGCTGGTGGGCGTCAAGCCGACGTACGGGCTCGTTCCGCTGACCGGGGTCATCGAGAACACCTACTCGTTGGACCACGTCGGCGTCATCACCGAGACAGTGGCCGAAGCCGGAGCCTGTCTCGAGGCGATCGTGGGAAAGGACGAGCGGGACCCGGCCAGCATGGCGGCTGCCGGCTCCGACAGCTACCGGGTGGGTGGTTACGTCGAGGCCGCCGAGAATCCGATTCCGCTCGAAGAGTTGACCGTCGGGCTGCTGATCGAGGCGTTCGACGGCGGCCAGCCCGACGTCATCTCCCACGTCGACGCTGTCCTCGACGGGCTCGATGACGCGGGCGTCGCCGTGGTCGACGTGTCCCTCCCGGAGTCGGAGCTCGTCGACAGCCTCAAGAACTGCATCACCTGTCCCGAACTGGCCCAGTACTGGCGCGACGGTGGCGTTCCGCTCCGCCGCGGCGGGGGCGGCGAATCACGAGATCAGGTCGGATTCGCCCGCCGGACGAGGGCAGCCAGCGGCGAACTCAACCAGTTCTTCCGCGGTCGCATCCTCACTGGCGCTCGATTGTTGACGGCCCACGACGGCCGCCACTACTCTCGCGCGCTCGCGGCCCGGCGCGTCGTCCGTGAGAAGACTGCCGACGAGTTGGACGAGCTCGGCGCGGACGCGCTCGTGTGCCCGACCGTCCCCGGCATCGCTCCTCGCCACGTGGACGCCGACGATCCGGGCTTCGGTATCACCGCCAACACGCGGCTCGCCAACGTGACCGAGCAGCCTGGTTTCACCGTCCCCTGTGGAACTGTCGACGGCCTGCCCGTCGGGCTTCACCTGCTCGGCCGACGCTTCGACGAACGAACGCTTTTCCGAATCGCTGCGAGCCTCGAGCGGGAACTGTAGCAGTTCTCCCCTCCGACCCGCGCCAGAGAACCGAGCAAACGGTCCGGAGGACTGCCCCTCCGTCGGCTGCCTGTGTCGGCCCGGACACGACCGTCAGCCGTTCACGTGATCCCGAAAGCCTAGCCCGTGCGCTCGTCTCCCGGGGAGGCACTCGGCCGGCGGGCCGGTGGCGTAGCACGTGTCCGTCGACGTGGTCCCCCACGCCGCCAGAGTGTCGTCCGACCCCGCGACGGAGTCCGTCCACCGCCGACGCCACTCGCGGCCTATCCCCGGCAACATATTCCGGTATTCGTCGCTTTATCTCCCTGGCTTCGAAGGGGTGGCCTATATGGCCAGGAGCGCCCGGATCGTCGAACTGCCTTGGCTCCGACGCGCCCTGGACGTCCCCTACGTTCGGAACTTCGTCGGCGGGCTACGGGTGATGCTCCGCGACCGGACGACGGCGTTTTACTTCAGCATCCTCGTCATCGTCTTCCTCATGGGGGTGTTCGGCCCGATGCTGGCGCCCTACGAGATCGAGACGACGCAGTACACGGACGACGGCGGGGTCAAGCGGGCGGAGCCCCCATCGATGGCGCATCCGCTCGGGACGACGTTCTCCGGCTACGACGTGTTCTCGCGGGTGCTCGTCGGCGCCCGGCCGACGGTGATAACGGGGCTGCTCGGCGGCGGGATGATCGTCGGCATCGGGACCACCATCGGCATCATCGCCGGCTACGTCGGCGGCCGGACGGAGACGGTCCTCATGCGCTTCACCGACTTCGTCTACGGCGTGCCGCTGATCCCCTTCGGCATCGTGCTCATCACCTTCCTCGGGGTCGGGTTCATCTCCTCCATCCTCGTCATCGGCCTCATCCTCTGGCGCAGCGGCGCGCGCGTCATCCGCGCGCAGACGCTCCAGATCAAGCAGTACCCCTTCGTCATGGTCGCGAAGGCGACGGGCGCGAGCACCCCCCGGATCATCTTAAAGCACATCCTGCCGAACGTCGCGCCGATGGCCATCTTCTTCATGGCCCTGGGCGTCGGCTACGCCATCATGCTCCAGGCGAGCCTGACGTTCCTGGGCGTGGCCAACCCGTTCGTGCCCTCCTGGGGCGTCATGATTCGCAACGCCTTCAACTCGGGCTACATGTCGACGGCCTGGTGGTGGTCGCTGACGCCCGGCCTGCTCATCGGCATCACCGTCCTGTCGACGTTCATGTTCGGCCGCGGCTACGAGGACCTGATCAGCCAGGACACCGAGTCGATGGAGGCGGACCTGGTGAGCGGGTGAACCATGGCGGCGCCGCTACTTGAGATCGACGACCTCACCGTCCAGTACCGGACGCGGGCCGGCCCGCTGACGGCCGTCTCCGACGCCTCGTTCACCATCGACCGGGGCGAGCTGTACGGCCTCGCCGGCGAGTCGGGCTCCGGCAAGAGCACGATCGCCAAGGCCATCGTCGGCGGGCTGGACGACAACGGCCGGATCGAGTCGGGCACGATCCGGTACAAGGGCGAGGAGATCCAGGACTACTCCGAAAAGCAGCTCAGCCAGCAGGTCCGCTGGAAGGAGATCTCGTGGATCCCCCAGAGCTCGATGAACAGCCTCGACCCGCTGCAGCGGGTCAGCGAGCAGGCCCTCGAGATCGGCCGGGTGCACACCGACCTCGCCGACGAGGCCATCCGCGACCGGTTGAAGGAGATGTTCGACATCGTGGGCCTGCAGGAGGGCCGCATCGACGACTACCCCCACCAGTTCTCGGGCGGCATGCAGCAGCGGGCGATTATCGCGCTGGCGCTGTTCCTCGAGCCCTCGCTGGTCATCGCCGACGAGCCGACGACCGCCCTCGACGTCATCATGCAGGACCAGATCTTCAAGTACGTCGACCGGATGAAGGCGGAGATGGACACCAGCCTGCTGCTCATCACGCACGACATCAGCGTCATCTTCGAGTCCTGCGACAGCGTCGCCATCATGCACGCCAGCCAGATCGCCGAGAAGGGGACGACCGTGGCGGTCCACGACAACCCGCGGCACCCCTACGCCTTCCTCTTCAAGGAGGCGTTCCCGGACGTCCGCGAGCCGGACAAGGACCTCGAGATCATCGAGGGACACCCGCCCGAGCTGATGGGCGAGGTGGACTTCTGTAGCTTCGCCGACCGCTGCCCCTGGGCGGTCGAGGAGTGCCGCGCCGCCGCGCCCGCACACGAGTCCGTCGATGACGACGACGCCAGCCACACGGCGGGCTGCTTCCGGAAGGACGAGGCGTACGAGCTGTACCGGGCCGAGCGGTCGAAAAGCGGGACGCGGGGGCAACTCCAGGTCGATGACTGACGCCGACGACGCGCCGCTGCTCGAAGTCCGCAACCTCAAGAAGTACTTCGAGCAGAGCAGCAACATCATCGACGTGCTGCTCCGTCGGGAGATCCCGGAGATCCAGGCGGTCGACGACGTGACGTTCGAGCTGCGGCGCAACCAGTCCATCTCCGTCATCGGCGAGAGCGGCTGCGGGAAGACGACGCTGCTGCTCACGCTTGTCGGGCTGCACGGCGTCACCGAGGGCGACGTCTACTACAAGGGCACGCCGTTCTCGGCGTTCACGCGAGCCGACTGGAAGGAGTACCGGAGCAACGTCCAGGTCATCTTCCAGGACCCCTTCAACTCGCTGGACCCGAAGCTCACCGTCCGCGAGTCCCTGGTCGAGCCCCTCAAGATCCACGGGATGGGCGACCACGACCGCCGCGTCCGGGAGGTCCTGGAGGCGGTCGAGCTCAGCCCGCCCGACAAGTACCTCGACCGGAAGCCGGTGAACTTAAGCGGCGGCGAGAAGCAGCGGGTGTCCATCGGCCGGGCGCTCGTCCTCGAGCCCGAGGTCATCCTCGCCGACGAGCCGGTCTCGATGCTCGACGTCTCGACGCAGGCCGCCGTGTTGAACACGATGCGGAACCTGGTCGACGAGTTCGACGTGGCGATGATCTACATCTCCCACGACCTGTCGACGGTCTCCTACATCTCCGACCTGGTGAACGTGATGTACCTCGGGCGGATCGTCGAGTCCGCGCCCACCGAGCGGCTCCTCGCCGAGCCGAAGCACCCGTACACGGAGGCGCTCGTCTCGGCCATCCCCGTGCCGGACCCGCACCACGGCCGCGAGCGGACGCAGATGTCGGGCGCCCCGCGGGACCCCATCGACATCGGCGAGGGCTGCCGGTTCCGCGACCGGTGCCCGGCGGTCATCCCGCCGGCAGGGCTGGACGTCGAGCAGCCGGCCTACCGCGAGGTCATGGACCTGCGGGAGCGGCTGGAGGCCGGCGAGCTGACCGCCGAGGCCGCCCGGACGCAGGCCGCGGCCGGGCTCGACGTCGAGGAGCCGTCGCCCGAGCAGGTGCACGGGTGGCTGCGCGACGAGTTCGACCTGTCGGTCGGGGGGGAGGCCGCCGCGGCGGTCGACGACGCGCTCGGTCGGCTCGTCGAGGGCGACCGCGCGGGGGCGGTCGAGACGCTCCGCGACCGGTTCGAGAGCGTCTGCGAGCGGACCCCGGCGTACCTCGAGGTCGCGGACGACCGCTTCGTCGCCTGCCACCTGCACTACGACCACGAGGCGCATCTCGAGGAGGCCCATGCCGCGCCGACGGACTGAGCCCCGGCCGGTGGTGCCCGCGCCTCGCCCGACCGGGCGAGCTCGCGTCCGGCCGGCCGGCGAGATCCTCGACGGGGAACGCCCCGACGGAGCGAGCCAATGACCTCGCTGAAGCGGTACTTCGTCTTCCGGACGGTCCAGACGGTCTTCCTGCTCTGGCTGGTGATGACCGCGCTGTTCTTCCTGTTCCGGCTGATGCCCGGCGACTTCACCGCCCAGATGGCCGTCTCGGGCGCCGACGCGGAGGTGCTCGAGCGGATCCGGGACCAGTGGGGGCTCAACGACCCGCTGCACGTCCAGTACTGGCGGTACCTGACGAACATCGTCACGCTGGACATGGGCACCTCGCCGGTCTACCGCATCGACGTCTGGGAGTTCACCAAGCACCGCATCTTCAACACGTTCATCCTGGTCGCGCCCGGCATCACCTTCACCTACCTCCTCGGCGCGCTGATCGGGACCATCACGGGCAGCCGCCGGGGGTCGAGGCTCGAGAAGCTCGGCATCGTCCCCGTCATCGGGGCCGGCTCGTTCCCCGCCTTCTTCATCTCCATCGTGCTCATCGTGGTGTTCGCCAACTGGTTGAACCTGTTCCCGACGTCGGGGATGGTGCCGGCCCGGGTCGCCCAGCAGTACGACGCCTGGTGGGAGCAGTACCTCACCGCGGCCTTCGCGCACCACTACATCCTGCCGTTCACCGCCATCGTCTGCCGGTACCTGTTCATCCCGTCGCTCGTCATGCGGACCAGCGTGGTCGAGGTGATGGGCGAGGACTTCACTGAGTTCCACCGGCTGACCGGCCTCCCGATGGGCAACCAGCTCCGGCACATCGCCAAGCACGCCAGCCTCCCGCTGATCACCATCTACCCGGCCTCGATGACCCGGGCGCTCGGCGGGCTGGTGCTGGTCGAGACGGTGTTCAACTGGCCCGGCATCGGCTTCACGCTCGTCGAGTCGGTGCTCGCGCGCGACTACCCGGTCGTCCAGTTCGTCTTCTTCATCGTCGCCGCCTTCGTCATCATCTCGAACTTCCTGGTGGATCTGTTGTACGGCGTCATCGACCCGCGCATCCGGGTCGAGGAGTAGGCGGCCCGTTCGGTAGCCGGCCGTCACCCGTCTCGCGACGGCCGGGCGAGGCGCTGCCGTCTGCTAGCAACGACCTTGCCTGACGGTAACGTATATGTGACCGGGTCATCAACGCCAACGCGAGATGCCAGATGAAAACGAACCAGTCGGCGAACCCATCAACCGGCGGCGGTTGATCCAGGCGATCGGCGCGGCCTCCGCCGCGGGGCTCGCCGGCTGCGGTGGCAGCGGGGGAGACGGAGGTGACGGTGGCGGTGACACCGGCGGTGGCGATACCGGCGGTGGCGACACCGGCGGCGGCGACACTGGAAGCGGCGGCTCGGGGGGCAGCGCCGACCTCGGCGAGCGCGTCCCGACCATCCAGATCGAGTACTGGTCGGACTACGGCGGCTTCACCACCACCCAGGAGCAGATGCTCCCGGTCATCCGCCGGGGCATCGAGGAGCACCTCGGCGTGGACGTCGAGATCGTCCCGGTCGACATCTCGACCCAGCTCGGGCAGCTGGCGGCCGACGAGAACCGCACCGTCGACATCACCTTCGGGTGGTGGGTGCCGACCATGGACCGGCTCGACCCCCAGGAGCTGTTTAACAACCTCCGCATCGAGTGGGCCGGGGCCAACGGGAACAGCAACTACTGGAACTACGCCGACTGCCAGTACACGGACCTGCTCATCCAGCAGTCCAATGCGGGCACGCAGGACGAGCGCCAGAACAGGATCGACGAGCTGCTCGCCTACGCCTCCGACCAGGGCATCTTCGGCGACCTCTGCCCCGTGGCGAACATCGGCGCCTGGCGGACCGACCGCGTCGACATGCAGGGCATCGGCAACGGCGGCATCGTCCGCTCGAACGCCGAGTGGGCGATGCTGTCCGAGTCGATGTCCGGCGAGGACCTCGTGGTCGCCATCGACCCCATCGCCACGGAGACGCTGAACTGGCTGACCCACCACGCCTCCATGCCGGAGGCGATGTGGCAGCACATGATCAGCTCCCCGGTGCAGAAGTACGACCACAACTTCGAGCTGCGCGGGCTGCTCGGCGACGTCGAGACCTCCGCGCAGGAGGTCACGGTCGAGCTGTACGACGACGCCGCGTTCACGAACGGGGACCCCGTCACGGCCGAGGACGTGAAGTTCACGTTCGAGCAGATCATCCGCGGCGGCGAGGCGGGCGCGTACCCGGGCGCGGCGCCGGTCCCCTACGAGGGCGGCTCGCCCCAGGAGGGCATCTCCATCGTCGACGAGCAGACGGTGCAGTTCTCGTTCTCCGAGCCGTACCTCCCGTTCGCGCAGACGACGCTGATGCGGTGGGGGGTCCTCCACAAGGAGTCGTTCGAGGCCGCAGGGGCCGTCGACGACCCCGCCGGCGCACAGTTCGAGCTGCCACTCGTCACCTCCGGGCCGTTCGAGGTCACCGACTTCCAGCAGGGCCAGCGGGTCGTCGTCGAGGCCCGGGACAACCACTCGGTCTTCGAGCCCAACCAGGGCATCATCTTCAACGCCTACCGGAACGAGGAGTCGGCCATCCAGGCGCTGCAGGCCGGCGAGGCGGACGTCCTGCCCGAGATTTCCCCGCCGAACGCCCAGCGCATCAACGACCAGATCGAGAACGCCGAGGCCGCGTTCGCCGGCGCGCACACCACCTACATCCTCCAGCCGGTGTGCCACATCGCGCCGTCGAAGTTCCGGCCGTTCCGCCGGGCCGTCAACGCCGTGCTTAACCGCCAGGAGATGATCGCCATCGCGTTCGACGGCGCGGTCGAGCCGGAGATGTACGGCACCTACATCTCGCAGAACCACCCGTTCTACCCGTCCGAGGACGTCTTGGAGCCCCAGGCAGACGACCCGACCGGCAGCCCGGAGATGGGGCGGGGTTTCCTCGAGGAGGCGGGGTGGGGCTGGGACGACAACGGGAACCTGCGCTACCCGGCGGACGCCGACCTGGAGCCGCTGTGGGCGCAGGGCGAGGTCCCCTCCGAGGACGACTTCCCGTGCCTGAGCGAGCTGCGCGGGTGACGGGATAGCGGCCGTCCGACGTCCCCACGCGGACACGTCTCCGGCATCGCCATCGCGGTCGCGCTCGCGTCCGCTGTCATTCGCGTCCGACCCGCCGGTAGCCACTCGTCCGGAACGACCGCCGCGCGGCGGAGAGCCACAGTCAAGTACGCGGGCTCCCTCAACCACCGGCGATGACGGCCGGTCGAACGCGGCGTGCGACGCTCCGTCGGCTGGGCGTCGCGGGGGCGGTCGCTCTCTCGGGCTGTCTCGACACGAGCCGGGAGGACCCGGCCGGCGCCACCGGCGACGTCGACGTCAGGATGACCGACGAGCCGGCGTTCGACCCCGACCACCTCGAGGTGGCGACCGGCGAGCGCGTCGTCTGGCGGAACGCGGGCAGCCGGCCGCAGACCGTCACGGCCTACGAAGACCGGGTGCCGTCGCTGCAGGCGTACTTCGCCAGCGGCGGGTTCGGTCGGGAGGTCTCGGCCCGCATCGCCTATCCGCTTCGCGGCGGCGTCCGCGCCGGCGAGCGGTACGGCCACACCTTCGCGGTGCCCGGCACCTACGGGTACTTCTCGATCCCCCAGGAGGGGGCCGGGATGACGGGCACCGTCCTGGTCACCGAGTAGCCGGCCGGGCGCGACCGCCGCCGGCCGTCAGCCGGGCAGCTCCCGGAGGCGCTCGACCTCCCGTTCGAGCGCGCTCCGGTCCGGCGCGCCGGCGAACCGGGCGTCGACGCGGCCGTCCAGCATGAACAGCGTCGTGGGGCCGCCGCCGACGTCGAACGCCTCCCGGAGGTATCGCGGGTCGTCCGGGCCGTAGACCGCGAGCAGCGTCAGGTCCGCGGGCGACCCGTCCGCGAAGATGTCCTCGAACATCGTCCGGACGTCGTCGCACGAGGGGCACCGCTCCCGCCAGACGTAGGCGATGCACCGCCCGGAGAGCGCCGCGATCGCGCCGAGGTCCCCGGCCCCGACCGGGAGGAACGGCCGCGGGGCGCCGTCGTCCCGGGGCGGGTCGGCGCCGAACCCCTCGAGGGCGAGCGCGACCTGCAGGCACTCGGCGTGGCCGAGGTCGTCGAACGCCTCCCGGAGCGCCAGGTAGCGGGCGACCAGCCCGGGCGCGTCCCCGGCCCGCCCCGCCAGCACCGACCGGCGCTCCGGGTCGTCGACGAACGTCGCGAGGCGCTCGCGAACGTCGTCCGGGTCGGCTCCCTCGATGGCGCGGCGGTGGTCCTCGATCCGCCGGCGCACCTCGGGCCGGAGGACGAACTCCTCGCCGGCGCCGACCGGCTCGAACACGCCGGCGTCGACCAGCCGTTCGACGAGGGCCGCGGGCTCCATGGCCTGCCGATTGTTCCTCCGGCGGGTAATAATGTACCGTTCGTCCCGCGTCGGCCGCCCTCGTCGATTCCACCGCCAGCCGACGTGGACGCTCTGGCTCCGCGTCCCCGGTCCGCCCTGCCTCCGGGGCTCCGGAGCTGGCGCCGCGACGGGTCGGACCTTTAAGCGCCGTCCGGGGCATTGGGGGCGCATGCGAGTCGACCTCGACCGGGACCGGTTCGTCGGGACGATGCGGGAACAGGCAGCCATCGGCGCGACGGAGGGCGGCGGGCTCCACCGGCTGACGCTGTCGGACGCGGACCGCGAGGTGCGCGACTGGTTCGGCGACCAGCTCGGCGCGCTCGGAATCGACGTCCGGGTCGACGAGTTCGGCAACATGTTCGGCCGTCGCGAGGGCAGCGACCCCGACGCCGAGCCGGTGCTCGTCGGGTCGCACCTCGACTCCCAGCCGTTCGGCGGCATCTACGACGGGGCGCTCGGCGTCGTCGCCGCGCTGGAGCTCCTCCGGACGCTCGAGGACGGGGGGATCGACACGCGACGCCCCGTGGAAATCGTCAACTGGACGAACGAGGAGGGATCGCGGTTCCAGCCCGCCATGCAGGGCAGCGGCGTCTGGGCCGGCGCGCTCGACC
>CAZVOR010000002.1:0-48284 GCA_964628745.1 uncultured Halobacteriales archaeon | reverse complement strand
CGAGCGCGACGGGGTGGCCCGGCTTCAGCGCGACGCCGTGGACCAGCACCTCGCCTAGGTCGGCGACGATCTCGGGGACGAGGTCGCGCTCGCCCACGGAGGAGCCACCCGTCGTCACGACGGCGTCGTGGTCGAGGTCGGCCTCGACGGCCTCGCGCAGTGCGTCCCGGTCGTCGGTCACGACGTCCCGGTAGCTCGGGTCGCCGCCCCAGCGGGCGACCAGCTGGGCGACCGTCTGGCCGTTCGTCTCGATTATCTCGCCGGGCGCGGGGTCGGCCTGGACCAGCTCCTCGCCGGTCGGGACGACGGCGACGCGCGGGCGCTCGTACACCGGTATCGTCGCGAGCCCCACCGACTTCAGCAGGCCGAGGTCCGACGGCCGCAGCTCGTGCGGCGGCTCGTAGAGCGACCGGCCGGCCTCGACGTCCTCGCCGACGGCGCCGACGTTCTCGCCCTCGGCGACGGCGTCGAACACCTCGAGCTCGGCCCCGACCGCCTCGACCTGCTCGACCATGACGACCGCGTCCGCGCCGTCGGGGAGCTCGCTGCCGGTGTGGACCCGGACCGCCCGTCGGGGTCCCGCCGCGTCGGCCGGTTCGAGGACGACCGGCGAGCGGGCCGACGCCCCGAACGTGTCCTCGGCGCGGACGGCGTAGCCGTCCATGGCCGCCCGGGCGTAGTGTGGCACGGGGCGGCTCGCCGCCACCGGCTCGGCCACGGCCCGGCCGTCTGCCTCGAGGAGCGGGACGGCCTCGGTCCGGCCGTGGGGCTCGACGGCGTCGAGCAGCCGCTCGCGGGCGTCGGCGAGCCGCGTGACGTCCTTGAACCCGGCGGACCGCCGGTCCTCCGCTGCCATGGGTCGCCGGTTGGGTCGCCGGGACCAAAAGCACCGCCACCGGGTGGTCGCCAGGTGATTCGTGGAGCGACCGTCGGCGCGAGCCTCGTTCACGAGTGCCCTCGGGACCGTCGCGGCGGTGAATAGCGGGCGTGGGGCGTGTCATCCGGGGGCCGTGCTCCGTGGACTCGACGCCCGCTCTCGCCCCGTCGAGCGGCAAGCGACTGATCGTGGCGCGTGGTGGTGGGACATTCTGCGCCCCGCATCCCATCCGGTCGATCGTTGGCCCGCAGCGCCGTCGATCGTGGGGTTCCACGCGGCGAGCGGACATGGTCGGATCCGGCGTCGAGCCGCGTCAGCAATGCGCCGTTCCGCGAACCGGTCCGATCGCCGACGGCGAACGTCGGGGAACGCCAATCCGGATGACAGGGTGCGTTACGTCGGCCTCCAGTTTTCGCGCAGGAACTTCGGCTCGAACCCCGCCCATTCGATGTTGTGGTACGAGTGCTGCGGATCGCCGGGGACGGCCTCGCCGGTACAGGTCAGCAACCGCGTGCAACCGGCGTCCAGGGCGTCTTCGATGCGTCGCGCCAGGACGGACCGCTGGCTCCCCCGCCGGCGAGACGCCGGGTCCGTCGCGGCCCAGTCGAACCACGCGCACTCTCCGTCGATGTACACCAGACCGGTGCCGGCGGGCGTGTCGCCGTCGAAGGTCATGTACAGGTGGAACCCCGAGCGGTCGATGAGCCCCCGGAACAACGGCGCGGCTGCTGGCGTCAGACCGAACCCCGACGCCGCGATACGGCCGAACGCGTCGACGTGTTCCTCGCCGATCTCCCGTACCTCGAGACTCGATTCGGCCGTCGGCGCCTGGTCGGGTCCCCGCTCGAATTTCATCCACCGCCGACCCGTCTCGAGTCCCGCGTCGTCCAGCCATTGCTCGACACCATCGGGGCGAGCCGCGGGATGGACCCCGAGGTAAAAGCGTTCGACCCCGTGCTCGCTGTAGGTCGCACAGATCCGCTCGATTCCCTCCCGGGTCGCCGGCCGGGTCAGCCCGAGCCCGACTGCCCGATTGAGCAGGATGGACGGGTCGTTGGCCGCCATGGAGACCAGCGTCCCTTCGATCCGCTCGAGCCGCAGCCCCAGCCGGGCACGCAGTTCGTCGCTGGCCGCCGCGTGCAGCGCTTCCAACCCGGCGGCCTCGATCCGCTCGCTGACGTCCGGTAGCTGCTCACCCATCGCCCTTCACCGCCTTTCGACCCCTGCCACGCCGGGAACGGACGTCTGCGACACCGGCACACCGGGCGATCAGGGCGGGATACTCGGCAGCCGTCCCGTCCGCGACGGCTCGAGTGCCGTCCCTCGGATCACGCGGTCGGATCAACGAGCCGTGTCGAGCCGCCCCGAACCGACCGACCAGTTCGGCCTCGATGGGCTGTCGGGCCATACACCCTATCGGCGGGCAGACGTGTTGGCCTTACCCGTCCGTACGCGTCCTCGCCCGTGAACCCTGTCTCATCACGTGAGAGGCGTGCCGTGCCGTGAGCGGGAACGTTACCGTCCAACGGGATGGCATCTCGGTCGATGCCCGCGCCCGAACGCCGATGACCCGGGACTCTCGAAACCGGCAGCCCGCGCCTCTTCGGTGAGCGATATCCGGATCGAATGCTGGTTGCCTCCGGAGGCGGTCGGTCCGGTGTCGGGACGGGGCCCGAGTCCCGGGAACGCCGGCGCCGAGCCGCTCGTCACTCCGACTGCTCGATCTCCTCGATGATGGCGGGCACGACCTCGTGCAGGTCGCCGACGACCGCGTACTCGGCCTTGCCCATGATGGCCGCCTCCGGGTCCGTGTTGATGGCCAGGATGTTCTTCGCGCCCTTGCAGCCGACCATGTGCTGGATGGCGCCGCTGATACCGCAGGCGATGTAGATGTCCGGGCTGATCTTCGCCCCCGTGAGCCCGACCTGGTCGTCGTGGGGCCGCCAGCCCTCGTTGACCGCGGCCCGCGAGGCGCCGACGGTCCCGCCGAGCAGGTCGGCCAGCTCCTCGAGCTTGTCGTAGCCCTCCGGACCGCCGACCCCGCGGCCGCCGCTGACCACGACGCGGGCCTCGCCGAGCGGGACCCCCTCGACGTCGGCCTCCTCGAACCGGTCGACGCGGACCCGCCGGTGGGCGTCGTCGAGCGCCGGCTCGAACGGCTCGACCCCGGGGTCGGTCGCCTCGGCGGCCGCCTCGAGCCCGACCTCGTGCTCGGCGGCCGTCAGCAGCTTCGGCTCCGCGTCGAGCCGGGCGTGCTCGAGGAGGCTGCCCCCCCAGCGCTGCCGGGTCACCTCGTACGCCTCGCCGGGGTCGACCGCGACGCAGTTGGCCGCCAACGGGAGGCCGAGGGTGGCCCCGACGTGGGTCAGGACCTCGTGGCCGCGGTCGCTGCCGGGCGCGACGACCGCCGCCGGCTCGAGCTCCGCGGCGAGCAGGACGAGGCTCTCGCCCCAGGCGGCCGGCGCGTACCCGTCCAGCTCCGCCGGCGTCACGTGGTAGACGACGTCGACGCCGTAGGTGCCCAGCTCGCCGGCCGTGGCCCCGCCGCCGGCCCCGAAGACGGCCGCCGACACGGCCTCGTCGGCCGCGGCGGCGAGCTCCCGGGCCAGCGTGAGCGTCTCCAGGGAGGCCTCGTCCGGTTCCCCCTCGTCGTGTTCGACGAACGCGAGGACCACGTCAGAGCACCTCCACCTCGTCCCGGAGGACGCGGACGACCTCGGGGGCGGCCTCCGGCCCCTCGCCGAGCACCTCGGCCCCGCCCTCGTCCTCGGCAGGCGCCTCGAGGCGGACCCTCTCGAAGGACCCGGCGTGCTCGCCGGGGTCGGGCGTCGACCGCGCGACCTCCTGTTTGCGCGCCTGCATCCGGGCCCGCATCGACGCGTACCGCGGCGAGTTGATGCCCTCCTTGACGGTGACGACCGCCGGCAGCTCGAGCTCGTAGACCTCCCGACCGCCCGTCACCTCGCGGCTCGCGACGGCGGTGCCGTCCCGTAGCTCGAGGCCCTTGATGCCCGTCACGCAGGGCAGGCCGAGGCGCCGCGCCACGCGGACGCCGACCTGGTAGTTCTCCTGGTCGGCCGACTCGTTGCCGAACAGCAGGAGGTCGAACGGCACGGCGTCGCCGTCGGCGACCTCCGAGGCGATGGCGTGCGCGGTCGCCCGGGGCTCCCACTCCTCGCCGTCGGTCTCCAGAAGGACCGCCTCGTCGGCCTGCATGGCCAGCCCCGTGCGGAGCTGCTCGGTCGCCTCGTCCGAACCGAGCGTCAGCACCGTCGAGGCGCCCCCGTGCTCCTCGACGAGCTGGACGGCCTCCTCGATGGCGCACTCCTCGTGGGGGCTCATCGTGAAGCCGAGGTTGCTCGCGTCGATGCCCTGCCGGTCGTCGGTCAGTACGATCTTCGCTCCCGTGTCCGGGACGCGCTTGATGCACGCCAGTACGTCTACCATTCGTGTGTGGGTTCGTCCGCCGTGGTTGTAATGCGACCGGTCACCCCGGTCCGGGGAGGTTCGCCCGCGGGCCGGGCGCTCAGCTCCGGATCCGCTCGTTGTCGGGGTCGAACAGCGGGCGGCTGCCGACGACCTCGACGGTGACCGGGTACTGCTCGCCCATGTACTCGACCTGGAGGCTCCGGCCCTCCTCGGCGTGGTCCGCCGGCAGGTAGCCGAGCAGGAGGTGCTTGCCTACGGAGGGGCCGGTCCCGGCGCTCGTGACGTACGACCGCCGGCCCTCCTCGTCGACGAGGACCTCGCCGGACCCGTCCAGGATGGGCTCGCTGCCGAGCATGAACCGGCGCTCGCCCGCCGAGGACAGGTGGTCGTCCACCGAGAGCGTGCACAGCGTCGCCGCGTTCTCCCCGTCGATGGCCGCCGCGTAGGCCTCCTTGCCGACGAAGTCCGCGTCCTTGACGCCGTGGAAGGTGAGCCCGGCCTCGGCCGGCGTGTAGTCGAGCTCGAGCTCGTGGCCGTACAGCCGGTAGCCCTTCTCCATGCGGCCCGTCGTCCCGTAGACGCCCATGCCGACGGGCCGGACGTCGTACTCCTGCCCCGCCTCCCAGAGGGTGTCCCAGAGCCGGGCCCCCCGGTCCATGGGCGCGTATATCTCCCAGCCCAGCTCGCCGACGTACGAGAGGCGAAGCGCCCAGCAGTCGACGTCGCCGATGGTGACGTCCTGGGCCGTGTAGGGCGCGAACGCCTCGTGGGAGAGGTCCTCCTCGGCGACCGACTGCACGAGGTTCCTGGCGTCGGGGCCCCAGACGCCGAGCGTGCAGAGCGCCGACGTCTGGTCGACCAGGTGGACCGAGCCGTCGTCGGGCAGGTGGCTCCTGAACCAGGCCTTGTCCGGGCCGCCCATCCCGCCGCCGGTGATGACGCGGTAGCGGTCCTCGCCGACGCGGACGACGGTGAGGTCCGAGACGAAGCCGCCGTTCTCCGCGAGGACGGGCGTGTAGACGGACTTGCCGACGTCGACGTCCATCCGGCCGACGGCCATCTTCTCGGCGTACTCGGTGGCGCCGGGCCCGACGAGATCGAAGATCGTGAAGCCCATGTCGCCGACCATCGCCACGTGGTCGCGCATGTGGAGGTGCTCGGCGAGGATGATGGGCGACCACCACCGCGAGTCCCACTCGTTGGGCCGCATCAGGTGGGCCAGCTCGCTGCCGTAGTTCGTCAGCAGGTCGCGGTTGGACTCGAACCACTGCGGGCGCTCCCAGCCGGCGGTCTCGAACCAGCGGGCGTCGAGGTCGTCCTGGGCGTCGTAGAACGCGCTCTTCCTGAGCGGCCGCCCGGACTGCCACTGCTCGGACGGGTGGATGATGCCGTAGATCTCCTGGTAGAGCTCGTGGGCCCGGGCCTTCACCCACTCCCGGGGCGTGCCGTACTCGTAGAACCGGTTGACGTTCGACTCGTGGATGTCGATGTCCGACCAGCCGCGGGTCATCTGCTGGGCGACGGCCTCGCCGATGGCCGGCGCCTCCTTGATCCAGACGGCCGCCACCGACCAGAGCCCCTCGACGTCCTGGAGCGGCCCGAGCAGCGGCGCGCCGTCGGGGGCCTCCGAGAGCAGGCCGTCGATCTCGAGCCGCACGCCGGCGCTCGGGTCGTCGAGCACCTCCGGCATCAGCTCGAGGGCGTCCGCCATGGATTGCTCGAAGGCGTCCTCGGTGAGCGGCGGCTGCGTCGGCGACAGCGGCGCCTCGTCGATGGACGGGACGTCCTCGACGTCCCAGAGGATGGGCCGGTGCTGGTACGAGCCGACCTCGAGGTCGTTCCCGCTCGGCCGCTCGTACATCTGGGTGTCCATGTCGCGGACGACCGGGTGGTTGATCTCGCCTTCGAACTGCTCGAAGAACTCGATGGGCCCCACCGATATCATCTGGTGGACGGCGGGCGTCAGCGGGATCTCGACCCCGGCCATCTTCGCGATCTTCGGGCTCCAGAGGCCACAGCAGATGGCGACCTCGTTACACTCCACCGTACCGCGGTCGGTCTCGACGGCGGCGATCGCCCCGTCCTCGACGTGGAGGTCGAGCACCTCGGTGTTCGGCGAGACCGTCAGGCCGCCGTCCATCATGTCGTCCGAGCGCTCGCGCATGATCTCGCCCGCGCGGAGCGGGTCACAGACCCCGGCGCCCTCCGAGTGGAAGCCGCCGAGGATGAGGTCCTCGTTGATGTACGGCACGAGCTCCTTGACCTCCTCGGGCGTGAGCATCGACGCGCGTTCTCCCCAGGCCTTCGCCGACTGCATCCGCCGGTGGAGCTCCTGCATCCGCTCCTCGGTCCGGGCGACCTCGATCCCGCCGGACTCGTTGAACGTGTCCATCTCGTCGTACATCTCGATGGACCGCCGGGTGAGGTGGGTCATCTCCTTGCTGTGCTCGACGGGCATCAGGAAGTTCGAGGCGTGCCCGGTCGAGCCGCCCGGGTCGGGAAGCGGCCCCTTGTCGAGCAGGAGGATGTCGTCCCGGCCCATCCGGGCGAGGTGGTAGGTCAGGCTGTTGCCGACGATGCCCGCGCCGATGACGACCGTGCCGGCGGACGGGGGGAGCTCTCGACCGCTCATCGCCCGCCGCTCCCGCCGAGGACCGACCGACGACCGGTCGCCGACGCCGCGCGCGTCGCTGCGGTTCTCATGTACGTTCGTTAGAAGGACTCCCGTCGGTTATTAAAATACCCCTCCTGGCAGAACGGTTACTGGACGTGCGCGGCGTCGCGCGCGACCGGGGGAACCGCCGTCGCCCCGACGCTGCATCGTCCTCGCTGGCGCGCCGGAACGTCCCAGTTACGTGAAGATTCATAACCTCCGCCGAGAACGTCTCCCGTAGATGAACTCCTCCGAGGAGGCCTCGATGCCGACCGACTACGAGATCGCCCGGGCCGCCGAGAAGGCCTCCATCGTCGACGTGGTCGAACCCTACGGCCTGTCCGCGGACGACCTCGAGCAGTTCGGGGAGTACAAGGCCAAGGTGACGTTCGACGCCATCGAGCGCATCCGCGCGGCCGGGGAGCCGGACAGCAAGCTCGTCCTCGTCACCGGGATGACGCCGACGCCGATGGGCGAGGGGAAGACGGTGACGACGGTCGGGCTCGGCCAGGCCTTCGCCCAGATCGGCACGCGGGCGCTCGTGGCCATCCGCGAGCCCTCGCTCGGCCCGGTCTTCGGCGTGAAGGGCGGCGCCGCCGGCGGCGGCTACTCCCAGGTGCTCCCGATGGAGGACATCAACCTCCACTTCACGGGCGACATCCACGCGCTGACCGCCGCGCACAACCTCGTCTCGACGATGCTGGACAACCACATCAAGCAGGGCAACGACCTCGACATCGCGGTCAACTGGGTCAACTGGCCCCGCGCGATCGACATGAACGACCGCGTGCTCCGGGAGACGGTCATCGGCCTGGGGGGCGAGATAACGGGCGTGCCCCGCGAGGACGGCTTCATCCTCACGGCCGCCTCGGAGCTGATGGCGGTGCTGTGTCTGGCCGACAGCATCGCGGACTTAAAGGAACGCGTCTCCCGCATCATCGTCGCCTACGACGAGGACGGCGAGCCGGTCACGGCCGACGACATCCAGGCGACTGGCGCCG
Organism: uncultured Halobacteriales archaeon; assembly: GCA_964628745.1. Lineage (GTDB taxonomy): Archaea > Halobacteriota > Halobacteria > Halobacteriales > Hikarchaeaceae > CAZVOR01. The sequence goes on along the minus strand of CAZVOR010000002.1, from coordinate 40,324 downwards.
TCACTATCCTGCTGAAGGAGGCGCTCAAGCCGAACGTCGTCCAGACCATCGAGGGCACGCCCGCGTTCGTCCACGGCGGCCCGTTCGCCAACATCGCCCACGGCACCAACTCGCTGATGGCCGACGGGGTCGCCGCCCACCTCGCCGACTACGTCGTCACCGAGGCCGGCTTCGGCTCGGACCTCGGCGCCGAGAAGTTCATGAACATCGTCTGCCGGTTCGGGGGGATGGAACCCGACGCGGTCGCGCTCGTCGCGTCGGTACGGGCGCTCAAGTACCACGGCCAGGACATGTGGCCGCCGGACCTCGACGCGCTCGAGGCGGAGGACGTCGAGGCCGTCCGCGCGGGCCTGCCGAACCTCGAGAAGCACGCCGAGAACCTCGCCAAGTTCGGGGTCCCGGTCGTCGTCGCCGTCAACCGCTTCCCCGGCGACACCGACGCGGAGATCGCCGCGGTGATCGAGCACTGCGAGGAGGAGCTCGGCGTCCGGGCCGCCGAGTCGAACGTCTTCAGCGACGGCGGCGAGGGTGGCGTCGACCTCGCGGAGCGGCTCACCGAGGCCGCCGAGTCGGAGAGCACGTTCGCGCCGCTCTACGCCGTGGACGCCCCCATCGAGTCGAAGATCGAGACCGTCGCGACCGAGATCTACGGCGCCGACGGCGTCGAGTACCACGGCGACGCCGAGGACGACATCCAGCGGCTCACCGGGCTCGGCCTCGACGAGGTCCCGATCTGCATGTCGAAGACGTTCCACTCGCTCAGCGACGACCCGAGCCTGAAGGGCGTTCCCGAGGGCTGGACCCTGGAGGTCAAGGAGGTCTACCCCTCCGCGGGCGCCGGCTTCCTCGTCGTCCTCACCGGCGACGTGCTGACGCTGCCCGGCCTCCCCGCGGAGCCCGCCGCGGCCGGGATGGACGTCGACGAGGACGGCACCGTCACCGGGCTGTTCTAGCGCCGACCGCCGAGGGGCGCTCCGCGGCCGGGGCCTCGAGTCGGCCGCGTCGCGCCCCGCCGCACAGCTTTATGCCGAGCCGCCACCGAGCACCGACCGTGTCGGGTGACGCGTCGGACGCGCCGCAGCAGTCGGCGCTCGAGCAGCTGTTCTACCACACCGACAACGTCCGGCTCGTCTACTGGCGGCAGTTCTCGGGGGCGAAGCCGACGGTCCTCCTGACCGGCGTGGTCACCGTCCTGTCGTTCGTCGCCGGGCTGTCGAACCTCGGCCAGACGCCGCCCCTCGACGGGCCGATGGCCGGCGTGCTGCCGGCCGCCGAGACCTACGCCCGGTTCGCCGGCGTCCTGTTCGCCTTCGTGCTCGGCATCCTCACCGTGCTCCTGCAGCGGCGCAAGCGAATCGCCTGGTACGGGGCCGTCGCGGTCCTGCCGCTTCTGGCCTTGCTTCCCCTGACGACGTTCCAGACGACCGACGTCCCGCTGCTGTTGCTGGTCCTCGTCACCCTGCCGCTGCTCGCGTGGAACCGCGACCGGTTCGACCAGTCGCTCGGCCTGTCGCCGCTGCAGGTCGCGTCGATGCTCTCCATCGTCGGGGTGGTCGCCTACGGCGCGGTCGGAACCTACGCCCTCCAGGAGGAGTTCGCCGGAGTCGGCTCGCTGAGCGACGCGGTGTACTACGTCGTCGTCACCATCGCGACGGTCGGCTACGGCGACATCACGCCCCTGTCCCCGGAGGCGAGGTGGTTCTCGCTCTCGGTCATCCTCCTCGGGACCGGCGCGTTCACGGCCGCCATCGGCGCGCTGGTCGTCCCGGCGATAGAGTCGCGGATGGCGGCCGCGTTCGGAAACATGACCGCATCGGAACTCAAACTGCTCGAGGACCACGTGCTCGTCCTCGGCTACGGCGACATCACGGAATCGCTGCTCGAAGAACTGGCCGAGGAGGTCGACGTGGTCGTGGTGACCCCCGACTCCGAGGTCGCCTCGCGGCTCTCGGACGACGAGGTCAACGTCCTGACGGACGACCCGACCGACGAGCGGGCGCTGCTCGACGCGCGCATCGACGCCGCTCGCGGGGTCGTCGTCGCCACCCGGGACGACGCCCGGGACGTGCTGGCGGTCCTCGCGGCCCGGGAGGCGAACCCCGCCGTCCACGTCGTCGCGGCGGCGAACCACCCCAAGCACGTCGGCAAGCTCGAGCGGGTCGGCGCCGACCAGGTCGTCAGCCCGATGGCCATCGCCGGCCGGCTGCTCGGACGGTCCGTCCTCGAGGAGGCCACCGCCGAGTCGCTGCTCGAGGAGGCGGCCCCCCTCGTCGACGACGCCGACCCCGACGACCAGGTCCCGGTCCGGCACGAGGGCGACGCCGACGCGGGCGGCGCCGACCGAGGCTGATGCCAGCGGCGCCGACCGGGGCCGAGGCGGGCGGCGCCGACTGAGGCCGACGGGGTCGGCCCCGACCGCTCGCCTGTCCGCCGCCCGGCGAGCCGGCCGGCAGGCCGGCGGTAGGGCTATACGTTTCGCCGCTCTGACACGGGCCATGGGCGTCGAGGGCACCACCGCCATCGAGCGGTTCCTCCAGCGGGCGCTGGTGCCGCTCGGCATGGCCTCGGGGGCCGTCGTCTTGTCGGGCTTCTTCTTCCCGTCGGCCGTCGGCTCGGTGGTCGGCGGCGAGACCTGGCTGGTCGTCGCCCTGCTGTTCTTCGGGTCGGGCCTGGGCTACCTCTCGGTGCTGCCCGCCGGGGACGACGACGGCGACTCGCCCTCCGGGGCCGAGTACCTGCTCCGGATCCGACGGCTCACCTGGCGGGGTGCCCTCGGACAGTTCCTCGACCGTCAGGACGCGGTCACCTTCGGGGTGCCCGTGGCGGTGTTCGGACTGTTCTTCGGACTGCAGCTGGTGGCGCCCGCGACCACGGTCGGGGCGGTCAACGCCGTCCGGGACGTCCTGCTGTACGACGTCGGCTGGCTCTTCCTCGGGGCGATGTTCCTCGCCGTTTGCTACTGTCTGTTCCTCCTGCTCGGGCCGTGGGGGGCGGTAAAGCTCGGCGGCCCGGACGCCGAGCCGGGCTACACCTACCCGACGTACTTCTCGCTGGTGTTCACCGCGGGCATCGCGGCCGGCATCGTCTTCTGGGGCCCGGCCGAGGCGCTCTATCACTACCAGACCCCGCCGCCGTACTTCGGCGCCGAGGCCCGGACCGGGGGCGCCTTCCTGGGCGCGCTGACCTACGCGCTGTTCCACTGGGGCGTCTCGGCCTGGAGCGCCTACACCGTCATCGCCGTCCCCATCGCCTACTTCGTCTACCAGCGCGGCGCACCCCTGCGGGTCTCGACCATCCTGACGCCCTTCCTCGGCGTCGACGGTCTCGATTCCGCCTGGGGGAAGCTCGTCGACACGCTGGCCGTCTTCGCCACCATCGGCGGCATCGCCACCTCGGTCGCGCTCGTCAGCCAGCAGTTCCTCACCGGCATCGGCTACCAGTGGGGCGTGACCGCGGGCGGGGTCGGCCCGGTGGTGTTCGTCGGCGGGCTGACCCTCATCTACATCCTCTCCGCCACGACGGGCATCCACCGCGGCATCCGGCGCATCGCCGGGCTCAACGTCGTCCTCTTCGGGCTGTTCGCGGTCATCCTGGCCGCCGTCGGCCCGCTCTCGTTCGTGGTCGACCGCGGGGCGGCGGCCCTCGGCAGCTACGCCCTGCACTTCGTGCCGATGAGCCTGTACGTGGGGCCGGCCTGGGTCGCCGACTGGACGGTCTGGAACTGGTCGTGGTGGTTCTCGTGGGCCCCCTTCGCCGGCCTGTTCCTGGCCGCGCTCTCGCGGGGCCGGCGGGTCCGGACCGTGGTGTTCACGGGCGTCGTCGCCACCTCGGCGGCCACCATGGTCTGGTTCCTCCTGCTCGGGGGGACGTCGCTGTCGCTGCAGCACGCGGGCGGCGCCGACATCCTCGGCGCCATCGCCGAGCACGGCGGTTCGGAGGCGGTCTCCGGCTTCCCCCTCTTCGCCGCACTGCCGCTCAGCGACCTGCTCGTCTTCCTGTTCCTGGCCCTCATCGTCGTGTTCATCACGACGTCGGCCGACACCTCGACGCTCGTCGTCTCCATCCTCGCGACGGAACGGGGCCGCGCGCCCACCTCCGCCAGCATCGCCTTCTGGGGCGTCTTCCAGGGCGCCGTCGCCGTGGCGGTGCTGCTGGTCGGCGGCGGCGCGACCCTGCAGGCGCTCGCGGTGCTCACCGGCGGCCCGTTCGCCGTCCTGTCGCTGGTGGCGCTCGGGGGCCTGACGCTCACGTTCCGTCGCCACGAGGGCGGGCACGCGTCGCTGCTCCGCCGGGCGTCCGACCGGTTGCCCGCCGCGGGCGCGCACTTCGACGTCGAACCGCCCGGAAACGAGTGACCGCCGTCCGTCGGGCGCTTCCGCCGGCCGGAAACCGTGTCGCCAATTTATCACGGTTCGGAACGTCGTTTCGACCGGAATGTACGAGCGAATCCTCGTTCCCACGGACGGGAGCGTCGACGCCGAGCGGGGCGCCCGTCACGGCGTCGACCTCGCGGCCGCCTTGGGCGCGACGGTCCACGCACTGTACGTCGTCGAGGAGGGGGGTAACCCCTGGATGACCGAATCGATGGACGACCAGCTCGACCGGGCCCGGGAGTACGGGGCGGGCGTCACCGCCGAGGTGGCGGAGCTGGCCGAGGCGGCCGGCGTCGAGTGCGTCACCGCGACGACGGTCGGCCCAGCCGTCTACGAACGGATCAACGACTACGTCGAGGAGGAGGGCATCGACGCCATCGTGATGGGGGCCGGCTACCGCGGCAAGCTCGGCGGCCTGCTGGGAAGCACCGCCGAGCGGGTCGTCCGCACGGCGGCCGTCCCGGTCACGGTGCTCGGTCGCGGCGACGACGGGTAGCGCGACCGCCCGGCTACGGCGTCGGCGGTCGTGCCAGTTCGGCCGGTGGATGCGCACGGGCTCGACCGCGTGCTGTCGAACCGGAACGCGGGACGGTCACGTCCGCGTCTCCCGGAGGAAGATGGTGAAGGCCACGCCGATGAAGCAAAGGCCCGCCAGCATGGGCTCCCCGCCGACGACCGCCAGGAGCGCGACGACCACCAGTCCGACGGCGAGCCCGGCCAGCACCCTCGAGCGGTCGATCACGGTTAGGTCACCACGGGACGGTCCCGGCGTTCGTCCTGCGCGAGCTTATACGTTGGTCCCCCGGCCGGTCGGAGCCAGGGCCCCCGGCGGGTCAGAACCAGTGGTCGAGGTCCCAGTGGTACTGGCAGTCCGGACAGGTCGCCCACTCCGGGTGGTCGAACAGCATCGGGTGCCGGATCCCGTGGTCCATCTCCGCGTCGCAGCGCGGGCAGACCATCGCGAGGAGCTCGAGGTCGGCGAACTCGTCGGCCGGGAACGTCCGGTAGCAGTTCGTACAGTCGATGGCGCTCGTCGCGCGGCGCTGGGAGACCTCGGTCCCGCAGCCAGCACACCGGAGCACGGCCGGGGGGCGGCGCTGCCAGCCCTGCACGCTGTCGACGGTTGTCGTCTGCGCCTCGGGGATGGCGAGCGTGAAGTGCGTGATCGACTCGTCGGCGCGCAGCGGCTCGACGAGCTTCACGAGGAGTTGTTTGAGGGCCCGATAGACCGCCAGGGCGCTGCCCATCCTGGTCGAGGTTGGTCGACGGCGGCAATAAGCTCCCCGCCCGGGGAAGGCCGCGCGGACGCCCGCCCCGCGGAGCCACCGGCCGGCGGGTCGCGTCGCCCACGCGTGGCGATAGCTATTCGTCCGTCCCCCCGCTACCGGGCGGTGTGACTGGAGTCGCCGGGTGCTGGTCGCCGTGCTGACGCGCGACGCCGCGCTGGCCGGGCCCGCGCCCGCCGCGGCGTCGCTCGCGACGGCGGTTCCCGTCGCCGTCGCCGAGGCTCCCGGCCCTCTGCGTGCCGCGGTCGTGTTCGTGGCGGTGGTGTCTCTCGGCGGGATGGTCTGCTGGCGCTACGGGCCGTTCGTCGACCGGTCCGTCGAGGCGTCGACCGCGCGACCCCTGGCCTCGATGGGCTACGGCCTGCTGGCCCACGCCGTCATCGCCTTCGGCGGGCTGTACCTGGCCAACCAGCTCGGACAGGTCTCGGTCGCCGGAGGGAACCCCGGCGTCCTGGGCGTGGTGGCCGGGCTCGCCCTCTGGCTGGCCGCCGGCGCGGTCGGCTTCACCGTGGTCGGCTCGGCCCTCGTGGCGCTCGGCGGCGTCCAGCGCCGATGGCCCGGCCTCGTCGCCGGGGGGCTCATCGCCGCCGGCGCGGCGGTCTCCGACCCGCTCGTGGGGGTCGTCGTCTGGCTGACTGCGGTCTCGATGGGCATCGGGGGGCCGGTCCGTCGGTGGTTCCACGCGACGTGGAAGGCCGACCTCTGATTCCGCCGCGTCCTCCCGTCCGGCCGCCGCACGGGCAACACTCAATCGTGTGGCGTCCCAAGGCCTCCCATGGCGCTCACCACGACGACCGCGCTCCAGCTCGGCCTCCCCGAGTTCGTCCCCGACCTGGTCGGGTTCGCCGGCACGCTGGTCCTCGTGCTGATGCTCGTCGCGCTGGGCGGCATCGCCTACAAGCACTTGACCGGCGGCATCGAGTGGCCCGAGGACCGACCGGAGGACGACGACGGCGTCCGCGAGGGCGGGCAGGACGACGAGTGGGACTACTACTGAGCGGCGTCGGCGGCCCCGCCCACCCGGCCGCGGCTCCCGCCGGCGGGCGTCCGTTCCGTCGGCTCGCCGGCCGGCGTCCATCCCGGTCACTCACCAGCGGCTGTCCGCCCGGACGCGAATAAAGAAGCGGGACCGCCGGTCAGTCGCTCGGGTCGGTGCCTTCCCGCACGCCGGTGACGACGTCGCCGCCGGTGGTGGTGACTTCGGCGTCACCCCGCTCGCTGATCTCGCCGATGCGCTCGCGGAACTCCTCGGACTGCAGGATCTCGTACTCGCGCGAGAGCCCCAGGTAGACCGTGTACACCATCAGCAGCAGGATGGCGGCGAACGGCAGGCCGGTGGTGATCGACGCCGTCTGTAGCGCCTCGAGTCCGCCGCCGACCAGGAGCGCGGCCGCGACGGCGCCCTCGGTGACCGCCCAGAAGATGCGCTGGGTCCGCGGGACGTCGTGCTTGCCGCCGGAGGTCAGGTGGTCGATGACCAGCGACCCCGAGTCGGAGGACGTCACGAAGAACGTCGTGACCAGGAGCACGGCGACGAGCGACGTGAGCGTCGTCAGGGGGAAGCTCTCGAGCATCGCGAACATGGCGTACGCGGTCCCCGTCTCCGTGGTGACCGTGTAGATGTCCGAGCCGAGCACCTGCTGGGCGTAGATGCCCGCGCCGCCGAAGGCGCCGAGCCACACGAACGAGAACGCCGTCGGCAGCAGCAGCACGCCCAGCACCATCTGCCGGATGGTCCGCCCCTTCGAGATGCGGGCGATGAACAGGCCGACGAACGGCGACCACGCGATCCACCAGCCCCAGTAGAACACCGTCCAGAAGTGCGCCCAGTTCTCGTAACCGCCCGTCACGCCCTCGCCGAGGAAGCTCTCGGTGAAAAAGGACATGTACAGCAGGTTCTGCAGGTAGAAGCCGACGTTCTGGACGATGCCGTCGAGCAGGTTCAGCGTCGGGCCGACGACGAGGATGAACGCCAGGAAGATCAACATGATGTAGACGTTGATCGTGCTCAGACGCTTGACCCCGCGCTGCAGGCCGGCCGCGACGGAGATGGTCGCGATGGCGGTGATGACCGCGATGATCGCCACCTGCGACCCGGTCCCCTGCGGGAGCAGGTTCGCGCCCGTCAGGGTCTCCGTCGTGAGGCCGAGCCCGGCGTTTATCTGCTGGGCCCCGAGGCCCAGCGACGTGCCCAGCCCGAAGATCGTCGCGAAGACCGTCACCAGGTCGATGACGTGTCCCGGCCAGCCGTAGATGCGGTCACCCAGCAGCGGGTAGAACACCGACCGGAAGGTCAGCGGCAGCCCGCGGTTGAAGGAGAAGAAGGCGAGCCCCAGGGCGACCAGGCCGTAGATCGCCCACGGGTGAAAGCCCCAGTGGAAGAAGGTGACGCCCATGGCGGCCTGGGCGCCGGCCCCGGACATCGGTTCGGCCGGGAAGAGGTTCCCGCCGCCGCTGCCGAGGTGCCACATCGGCTCGGCGACGCTCCAGAACATCAGGCCGATCCCCATGCCAGCGGAGAACAGCATGGCGACCCACGCGAACGTGCTGAACTCGGTCTCCGCCTCGACGCCGCCGATCCGAATCTTGCCGTACTTGCTGAAGGCGAAAAAGAGCAGCGCGCCGATGAACACGTTCACCGCGAGGACGTAGAACCAGCCGAAGTAGACGTTGATGAAGTCGAAGATGCCGCTGTACACCTCCGCCGCCCCCTCGCCAAGCAGGATGGTCGCCGCGACGAACAGCACGATCATCAACGCGGCGAGCGGGAAGACGACCGGGTGGACGTCGAACCCGAACCGCTCGATGTTCGTGTCCCCCGGCTTCCGCTCCGACTCCGGATGGAACAGCTCCACCTGGAGCCCCTCCGACGTTTCACCGACCGTCTGGTCCGCTTGTCCGTCTGTCATGGGTTCCCCTCCGTCGTTTCCGTCCCCTCGTTACCCCTCGGCCGATAGTCAGGTGATTCGCTCATTGGTATCGTGGTATCGGTTCGCGACCGTCCACCGCTCGTCCGTCGCCCCGCGCTGCTTCCCCCGGGAGCCCGGCAGACTGCCATCGCCCCGCGCCGGCGCGGCGGCCTGACGACGCCGCCGTCCGGCGGGTTGGCTCCCTCCTCGTTCGTCTCTCCGCCCGCCGTCACGTCGACCGGCCCGGTCCACACTGCTTCCGTCCACCGGACCGGTGGATTCCCTGTCTCGACGCCCCGCCGTCCCCCTGCGTGAACGAGGAACTTCTCTGTCATCGGCTGCCATACGGCGAATCCTCCTGAACTTTGTTGAAGTTGTGGTATAAATGTTTGTGTCGGGTCGGTTAGACGTTCCCCCGCCAACCGGAGCGAGCGGCGGGGGAGGCCGTTCACGCGTTCGAACCTGTTGACCGGATACTGTCAGGGAGCCTCCGGTTCGCGACGCCCGGTCGCCGGCTACCCGGCTCGACCGGCCCGGCCCGCCGTGACCACGTCGACCTCGTAGCCCAGCTCGGTGACGGACTCGATGATGCGCTCGGCGTGTTCGATCCCGCTGGTCTCGAGCTGGAAGGTGAGGTACGCCTCGCCGACGTCGAGGTCCTCGAGCGCCCGGTCGTGGCGGACCGTCTGGATGTTCGCCCCGTGGTTCGCGATGGCGCCGGAGATCTCCGCCATCCGCCCCGGCCGGTCGTTGATGTGCACGCGGAGGTGCAGGATCTGCTTTCGCTGGGTCAGGGCGTTGACCAGCACGGCCTGGAGGGTCGTCATGTCGAGGTTCCCGCCGCTTATCACGGGCATCACCGTCTCGCCCGCGACGTCCAGGTCGTCGTCCAGGATGGCGGCGACCGGCGCCGCGCCGCCGCCCTCGACGACCTGCTTTCCCCGCTCCATCAGCAGGAGGATGGCCTCGGCGACCGCGGCGTCGCTGACGGTGACGACCTCGTCGACGTACCGCTCGATGAGCGAGAGCGTCAGCTCGGAGATGCCCCCCGTCGCGATGCCGTCGGCGACGGTGTCGACCGACGCCAGGGTCTGCGGCGTCCCCGTGGCGAGGCTCTCGGGGACCGTCGCCGCGGCCTCGGCCTGGACGCCGACGAGTCGCGTCTCCGGGCTGAGCTCCCCGAGCGCCACCCCGATGCCGCCGACGAGCCCGCCCCCGCCGACCGGGACGACGACGGTGTCGACCGCGGGGCGGTCCTCGTACAGCTCCACGCCGAGGGTGCCCTGCCCGGCGACGATGGCCGGGTCGTCGAACGCGTGGACGAACAGCGCGTCGGAGCCGGCCGCCAGCTCCTTCGCGTGGCGCATCGCCGCCTGGAAGTCCTGGCCGACGAGGTCGACCGACGCCCCGTAGCTCCGGGTGGCGTCGATCTTCGCCTGCGGGGCGTTCCGCGGCATGATGACGGTCGCGTCCACGCCGAGCTTCGTCGCCGCGAGCGACACGCCCTGGGCGTGGTTGCCGGCGCTCGCGGCGATGACCCGGTCGACCGGCCCGTCCTCGAGGGCGGCCCGGATCCGGTTGTAGGCCCCGCGGGGCTTGAACGACCCCGTCCACTGGAGGTGCTCGAGCTTCAGGTGCACCGCCGCCGCGCCCGAGAGCGCCTCGAGCGAGGTGCTCCGCTCGACGGGCGTCCGCTTGACCACCGTGTCGTCGTCGAGCCGTTCGAGCGCGGCCTCGACGTCGGCGAACCCGACGGCCGGCGTCCCGTCCGGGCTCATGGCAGGTCGAGGAGAACGCCCGCCTGCAGGCCGGCGGCCTTCACCGTGTTGTACATGAGCATGGTGATGGTCATCGGGCCGACGCCCCCCGGCACGGGGGTGATGACGGCGGCCCTCTCCCTGGCGCTCTCGAACTCGACGTCGCCGACGAGCTCGTAGCCCTTCTCGGTGTCCGCGTCGACCCGGTTGACGCCCACGTCGACGACCGCCGCGCCCTCGGCGATCATCGAGCCGTCGATGAGCTCCGGGCGGCCGGCCGCGGCGATCAGGACGTCGGCCCGCCGGGTGTGCTCGGCCAGGTCGGCCGTCCGCGAGTGACAGACCGTCGTCGTCGCATTGCCCCCCGGCGCCTTCTGGACGAGGAGGTTCGCCATCGGCTTGCCGACGATGTCGGACCGGCCGACGACGACGGCCTCGGCCCCCTCGGTCTCGACGTCCGCGGCCGCCAGCAGCCTCTGGACGCCGTGGGGCGTGCACGGCTTGAAGCGCGGCTCGCCCGCGACGAGCCGGCCGACGTTCTCGGGATGGAAGCCGTCGACGTCCTTCGCGGGGTCGATGCTCCGCAGGACCTCGCGCTCGTCCACGTGGTCGGGGACGGGCATCTGGACGAGGATGCCGTGGACCCCGTCGTCGGCGTTCAGGGATTCGACGGCCTCGAACAGCGCCGACGCGGGGGCGTCCGGCTCCAGCTCGCGGTGGACGCTCTCGATGCCGAGCTCCTCGCACGCGCGCTGCTTCATCGAGACGTAGGTCTCGCTGGCGGGGTCGTCGCTCATCAGCACCGTGGCCAGCCCCGGCCGGACGCCGGCGTCCCCGAGCTCGTCGAGGCACGCCCGGAGCTCGTCGCGGATCCGGCCGCCGATCTCGTTGCCGTCCAGGACGCGCGTCACGGGGCGGCCCTCCGGGTCGGGACGGCCGCCGCGTCTGCGGTCGCGGCCGTGATGGCGTTCGCGGCCCTGCCGACGTTCCCGTCCGTCCGGCCGTCCTGCGGCGTCATTTCCCCGCCGTTCCGACGTGCGTCGTTGTCATGGTCGTTCGTCCCCCGGGTCCGGCGGACCCCCGGGCGGCCCTCTCGACCGGGGTGGTGCCCCGCGGCCGCCGGCGTCGGGCGAACGGTACCCGGGAGAGGTAATCAATCCACGGGCCGGGGGGGCTCCGTCCGGTCCGCGGGCGGATTCCGAAAGAGCCGTGACCGGGGGTCGCCTCGCTCGGCGCACGGGACCACGCCATGGCACGCGGAACGCGGTCGGCCTCGACGGACGCCGGAGTGCGCGCGCTGCTCGCCGAGCCGAGATTCGAGCTGATGCCGTTCGACAGCTTCGGCGAGCAGATGGGCCACCTCCCCGACGGCGCGGCGATCGCCATCACCACCTCGCCGACGCTCGGCCTCGAGGCGACCCTCGAGTGGACGGAGCGAGCGTCGGCCGAGGGGTACGAGGTGATCCCCCACGTCGCGGCGCGGTACGTGCGGGACGAGGAGCACCTCTCGTCCGTCGCCGACCGGCTCGTCAACGCCGGCGTCACGGACCTCTTCGTCCCCGGCGGCGACCGCGAGGAGCCGGCCGGCGAGTTCGAGTCGGCCTACGACCTGCTCTCGACCCTCGACGACCTCGGCTACGCGTTCGACGAGGTCGGCATCACCGGCTACCCCGAGGGCCACGAGTTCCTCTCCGAGGCGACGCTCGAGGAGGCGATGGCCAAGAAGGCGCCGTACGCTACCTACATCGTCACGCAGCTGTGTTACGACCCGGCCGCCGTCGTGGGCTGGCTCGAGACGATCCGACGGGACCGGGGGGTAGACCTCCCCGTCGAGGTCGGCATCCCCGGCGTGCTGAAGTACCAGCGCCTGCTCGGCATCTCCCAGAAGGTCGGCGTCGGTGACTCGGTCAAGTTCCTGCGGAAGACGTCCGGCGTCCTCGGCTTCGTCCGCCAGCTGGTGGGCTCCCGGGGCCAGTACAAGCCCGACGAGCTCGTCAACGGCCTCGCGCCGTACGCCGACGACCCCGAGTACTGCATCGCCGGCGTGCACATCTACACGTTCAACCAGGTGCCCGACACCGAGGACTGGCGGCTGGGACGGCTCGAGGAGTGACGTGGTGGGTCTCGCGGGCCGTCCTTCCAGCCACGTCGCGGCCTCGCGAGCGAACACCGTCGTCGGACGCCGGGGCGTCCCGGCACCCGTGATAGCATTGGTGATTGCTAGCTTATCCCAATGGAGCGCGTACAGAGCGCGGACAGACCCATGACCTCACCAGCCGAGAACAAGGAGATAGTGCGCCGATACTACGAGGAGGCGTTCAACGAGGAGCGGATGGACCTCCTCGAGGAGCTGATCGCGGAAGACGTCGTCAACCACGACCCGCTGTCGGACGAGACGCTGACCGCCGAGGAGGCGCGGGGGTTCGAAGGGTTCCGACGCCACGTCCAGGTCGCCCACGAGGCGTTCCCCGACGCGACGGTGACGATAGACGACATGATCGCCGAGGGGGACGAGGTGGCGGTTCGGTTCACGTTCGAGGGAACCCACGAGGGCCGATTCGGCGGGATCGAACCCACCGGCAACCGTGTCTCGGGCTCCAACATGGCGTTCTACCGCATCGAAGACGAGCAGATCGTCGAACGGTGGCTCGAGTCCGACAATCTCGCGCTCCTCGAGCAGCTCGACGCGATGCCCGTCCCCGCGAAGTAGCAGCCCCGGGGGCTGCTCTCCCGACAGCGCTACGGCTGCATCGTTTCGTTCGCCCACGACGACCCACCGCCAGCACCGCTCCGACGTCGCACGACGGCCAGTTCACCGCCCGGCGGGTCCGACCGCACTGGTACGGCTCCGGAACCGTCGCCGCGCTACTCGTTCGCCTCGTCCCTGGCGTGGAGCTTGGCCTGCTCGCGGGCGCTCGGGTTGACGGACTCCTTGAACGGCACCTTGGACACGGTGGCGTAGACGGGCTCGCCGGGCGCCTCGGCGTACTCGTCGGGCAGGTGGACCGCGAACTCGAGGTCGAGCTCCTCGTCGAAGACGTCGTCGTCGAGCGGCGCGTCCGTCGCGGCCTGCAGCTTCGCCGCCGGCACGAACGCCAGCCCGATGTTGGTGTCGAGGTCGGGGTTGTACCACGGGGAGGTCATGTAGCCGCACTCCTCGCCCGTCTCCGGGTCGGAGACGAGCCAGAAGTCCGGCGCGTAGTCGGTGACCGGCGCGCCGGCGAACTTCAGGCCGACGAGCTTGTGGACGAACGGGTACTCGCCGTCCTCGATGCGCTCCTGCTGGGCCTCGAGCGCCTCCTTGCCGACGTAGTCGGCGTCCTTGTCGTCGGGCACCTGGTAGCCGAGGTTGACCTGGAACGGGGAGGTCTCGTGGTCCATGTCCTGGCCCCACGAGAGGATGCCGGCGGCGATGCGCCGGTGGTGACCGGGGGCGATCTGCATCCCGCCGTACTCGACCACCTTCTCGTGGACCGGGTCCCAGACCCGCTCGGCGTTCTCCATCGCGTCGATGACGTAGATCTCGAAGCCCTTCTCGCCCGAGAAGCCGGTCTGGCTGACGAGCACCTCGCAGCCGTCGATCTCGGCCTCCATCAGCCCGTAGTAGGGGATCTCGCTGACCGCCTCGCCCACCACGTCGACCATGACGTCCTCGGACAGCGGGCCCTGGATCTGCATCGGCGCGACGTCGATCTCGTCTATCTCCACGTCGAAGTCCATGCCGACGTTGACGCCCTGCAGCCACTGCATCAGCGTGGAGTCGGAGATGGAGAACCAGAACTCGTCCTCGGAGGGCCGCAGCAGGATGGGGTCGTTGAGGATGCCACCCCGCTCGTTACAGAGGATGACGTACCGGCCGTGCATCGGCTCGATGTCGGTGGCGTCGCGGGTGATGACGTAGTTCACCAGGTCCTCGGCGTCGGGCCCCGCGACGCGGATCTGGCGCTCGACGGCGACGTCCCAGATGGTCACCTTGTTGACCAGCGGGTCGTACTCGGCCATCGCCCCGCCGTCCTCGGGCTTGACGAACCCCCGCGGGTGGTAGATGCGGTTGTAGACCGTGCACCGCCAGGCCTCGTTCTCCACGAAGGACTTGTGGAAGAACGGGGACTTGCGGACCCGGGTCGAGACGAGCATCTGGATGCCCGGGTCGCCAGACTGGCGCAGGTTCCGCGGGACGATTCGGTCCGACTGGTCGACGTTCGGATGGTTCGGGTGGGCGCGCCCCTCGGCTTCTGGCGGCTCGTTGCCTGACATTGGGTGTAACGACAGTTCGCTGACCCATAACGGTTCTGTGTGGGGTGGTGGCGTGTGACGCAGCCGCGCCGGCGGCTCACGGCTCGTACCGGGTGGTGAAGGGGTACATCGCGGCGGTCCGTTCGACGACCGTCGCCAGCCGGACGATGTAGGCGGCGAGCAGCACCAGCGGGGCGAAGCCCGCCGTCACCACCGCCGGGATGACGACCGCGAGCACCGGCCGGGAGACGGGCGGCTCGGCGGGGTTGGTGAACAGCAGGGTGAGCACCACCGTCGCGACCAGCACCGGGAGGCCGATGTAGAGCAGCGTCCGCGACAGCGACGCCAGCTCGGACTGGATGAGGACGGTCTTGAAGTACCGCCGCGCGACGTCCACCTGCTCGACGTGGCGCTCCAGCCGGGCCAGGGTGGTCTCGACCGACGGGGGCAGGTCCTCCCCGTGGGCCGCTCGAACGCGGTAGATGCCGTAGAAGTACCGGGAGTAGTTCGTATCGAGGGTCGCGAACAGGGCGTACCGGACCCCCGTGTCGCCGTGCTCCAGCAGCCGGGCCACGTCCCGGACGTGCACCGCGAGGTCCGAGACGAGCGGCTCCAGGTCCTCGCGAAGGAGTCCCTCGGTGGCCTGCCACTCGTGGCCCCGCAGGGCGTCCACGTCGTCCTCGACGCTCCGGAACAGCAGCGTCAGGAAGCCGCCGGGCGTCACGGGGAGGACCCGCGCGCCCGTGGCCTCGACCACCTCCTCCCGGTAGCCGACCAGCTCGCGCAGCTGCTCGCGGATCTCCCCCGGTGACTCCAGGTGGCGCGAGAGAACGAACTGGCTGATGGAGACGACGATGGTGATGAGCGTGACGTTGCCGCTTACGAGCGCGAAGAGCAGGAACAGTAGCGGCGTCCGCTCCGTCAGTGGCGCCAGCCCCGTGAGGACGGTGCCCCACACGACGGTGGCGACGACCACGAGGAGGCCGGTTGCGACCCAGAGGCGGCTGCCCGTCAGCAGGAGCCAGTCGACCGGTCGGTCCCGGAGTCCGCCCAGCTCCAGCGCGGCCGCCGTCCGCCGTCCCGATGCCATCCGATGCCGGGGCCTCACGGCCCACCGGGAAAACCCTTGAGCATCGAGTCGCCCCGGAGCCGGCCGCAGGGGCGTCGGTCCGGAGACCGCCGCTCGCCGGTCGCGGGTGTCACTCTGCGGGGAGCTCGATCTCCACGGTCGAGACCGGCCCGTCGGGGTCGTCGACCGGTTCCACGCTGGCCGTCACGGTCCCGCCGCGTTCCGTCCGAACCGCTTCGACGGCGCCGTCCGGGAGGGAGAAGACGACACCGGTCCGTTCCCCGGGGGCCAGGACGACGTCGCGCAGGCGGTGGCCGCCACCCGGCACGTCGAGCGTCACGTCGACGACCCGGTGGAACGACCCGCCGTTCTCGACGACGATGCCGACCTTCGTGTCGTCCCGCCCCCGCTCGTGGACGTCCCGGGGCGGGTCGTCCCAGGTGAGGGGCCCCGAGGCGGCGACGGTCTCCGTTATCGACACGGCCGGCCCGTCCGCCACGAGCGCCGCGGCGCCGACGGTCACCCCGGCGAGCGAGGTCACCCGGACCCGGTAGGTCCCGGACCGGACGGGCAGGTACCCGGGCGGCGTCCCGTCGCCGAACCGGACGGGAAAGCGGGCCGTCCCGGTGCCTCCTCGCATGTCGGCCCGCGAGAGTCGCCTCGTCGCGCTCGTGCCGTCCGGGGCGACGGCCGTCACCCGCAGTTCGGCCGGGCGGCCCTCGACCGTCACGTCGAGCGTCGGTCGCCGGTCGTCGAGCCCGGGCGCGACCGCCGAGACCGCGGCCGAGCTCGCGCCGGCGTGGTTGGCGCCGCCGACGAGGAGGCCGACGAGGACCGCGGCCAGCCCGAGGGCGGCGAGGACGGTCCGCGGCTCGGGGACCCGCTCGTGGCGCTCGGCCAGGTCGTCGGCCCACTTCGAGAGGGCGACCGCGCCGACCCCCGCGAGCGCGAAGTCGGCCCCGTAGCCGAAGAGCGAGGCGAAGGACCGCCCGGCGAGGTAGGTGAAGACGTCGGCGACGGGGCCGGCGAGCACCTGCTCCCCCTGGTGGAGCAGGAGGACGCCGAAGAGGCTCGCGAGCAGGACGGGCCACGGCGCCACGATGGAGACGAGGAGGACAGTCGTCCGGTCGAGGTCCAGCCGCTCGATGAGCCCCCACGCGACGACCCCGAACACGACCGCGGAGACGTGGACGAACCCGCGGGCGGACAGGTACATCGACAGGAGGTCCCGGCCGACGGCCGCGACGAGGGCCGGCACGAGCATCCCCGCGAGTAGCATCCCGAGCGCAGCGGGGAGGTCCTCGTCGTGGTGGACCGGCATCGCTGTCCGATGGGTCAGCCGGCCGTCATAAACGCCTTGCGAACGGACTAGCGGGCGTTTCACCCTGGCGGCGTCGGCGGGAAACAGACTCATGTCCCTCCCCGCCGATGGCCGGCGTGTGTCCCCCGCCGAACGACTGCTCGGCGAGCCGGTCGCGGCCGAGATGCGGGCGTCGGTGCGCGACCGCGTCCGCCGCCTCGAGGAGCGGGGTGTCGTCCCGACGCTCGGGACGGTGCTCGCCAGCGACGACCCGGGGGACCGGCGGTTCGTGGAGCTCAAACACGCCGCTTGCGACGACGTCGGCATCGAGGGCCGGGACCGCCGCGTCGACCCGGACGCACCCGCCGAGCGCCTCCTCTCCACCGTGGCCGGGCTGAGCGCCGACCCGGACGTCCACGGGGTGTTCGTCCAGGCTCCCCTGCCGGACCGCGTCGCGACGCTCGACGTCAGGAGTCGCCTGGACCCGGCCAAGGACGTCGACTGCTTCCATCCCGAGAACCTCGGCCGCCTCGTGGCGGGCGACCCGCGGTACGTGCCGGCGACGCCCGGCGCCGTCCGCCGGCTGCTCGAGTCGTACGGCGTGTCGGTGGCGGGCCGGGACGTCACCGTCGTCGGCCGGTCGCCCGTCATCGGCGCGCCGCTCGCGAACCTCCTGCTGGCCGACGCCCCGTCGGGCGACGCGACGGTGACCGTCTGTCACTCCCGGACGCGCGACCTGGCCGCCCACACGCGGCGGGCCGACGTCGTCGTGACCGCGGCCGGCGTCCCGGGACTCGTCGACGGGTCGATGCTCGCCGACGGTGCCGTCGTCGTCGACATCAGCGCCACGCGCCGGCCGGCAGCCGGCGCGGGTGACGCCGACGCCGAGCGGGGCTACGAGGTGGTCGGCGACGTCGAGTTCGAGAGCGCGCTCGAGCGGGCGAGCGCCATCACGCCGGTCCCCGGCGGGGTGGGCCCGGTCACCATCGCCGCGCTGCTCGAGAACGTCGTGCTCGCCGCCGAACGGGCGGCGGACGGGGGGGACGGTCGGTGACCTGCCGCCCACCCCGGGACCGCCCCGTCAGGGCTCCTCGAGCGGCCGGAGCTCCACCTTGCCCCGGCCGGTCACCGTCACCTCGTAGCCGCAGTGGGTGAACGTGACGCTGGCGCCGGGCGCGCTCCGGAGGAACGCGTCCAGCCCGTCGGAGTCGACCGACTCGTAGATGGGCGGCAGCTCCGCGACGACCACGTGCTCCCGGCTGGCGATGGCCAGGGCGACCGCGTTCGAGGGAAGCCGGTCGCCCCAGACGGACTCCTCGCGGGCGTCCCGGGAGCGGGCCACGTCCCCGGCCGGCTCCTCGGCGTCCGCCGCAGGCGAGCGTCGGGACCGCCCGTCGGGTCGGTCCATGGCTCTCCCGGACTGCCGACGACCGTTTCAACCCCGCCGACCATCCAGCCGCGTTCGAACCGTTCAGGGAACCGTTCACGGCCTTAACCGAGCGTTATGGCTCGGCCGGCCGCGCCGACACTTTCAGCCCGGATGGCGGGCAGTTTTCCGGCCCCCGCCCGTAGGCCCGGCTCCGTGGACGCGTTCGTCGACCAGCTCGCCGCCAGCCGGGACGCCGACGGCCGCATCCGGCACCGTCGGCGCGAGCCCGGCCGGGACGCCACGTACGGCGATATCGAGCTCCACCCGCGGGTCGAGGCCGCCCTCGCGGCCCGCGGCATCGACCGGCTCTACCGGCACCAGACCGACGCCATCGACGCCGTCCGCGACGGCCGGAACGTCGTCGTGGCGACGGCCACGGCCTCGGGCAAGAGCCTGGTCTACACCGTCCCGGCCGTCGAGGGCGCGCTCGAGGCCGGCCGTCGCACGCTCTACGTCGCCCCGATGCGCGCCCTCATCAACGACCAGGAGGCCGCCCTCGAGGCGTTCGTGGGCTCGCTGGGCTTCGGCCCGCGGGTGACCGTCGCCCAGTACACGGGCCAGCAGTCGTCCTCGGAGAAGCGACGGATCCGGGCGGACCAGCCGCACGTCCTCCTGACCACGCCGGACATGCTCCACCTCGGCATCCTCCCCCACGCCCACCGGCTCTGGGAGCGCTTCTTTCGGTCGCTGGACCTGGTCGTGGTCGACGAGGTCCACGAGTACCGCGGCGTCTTCGGCAGCCACGTCTCGCTGGTCCTCCGGCGGCTCGCCCGCATCTGCGAGCGCTTCGAGGCCAGCCCGCGATACGTCTGCTGTTCGGCCACCATCGGGAACCCGGTCGAGCACGCCGGCGCCGTCACGGGCCAGCCCGAGGGGACGTTCGCGCTCGTCGACGAGGACACGAGCGCCGCCGGACCGCGGCACTGGCTGTTCTGGAACCCGCCGCCGAAGCAGTCGGCGACGCGTCCGGACGGCGGGGCGACGGCCGGCGAGAGCCCCGACCCGACCACCGGGATGCCGGCCGGGGGGAACCGACGCTCGCCCCACCCGGAGACGGCGCGGCTGCTGGCCGACCTCGTCCAGCGGGGCTACCAGACCCTCGTCTTCACGAACGCCCGGCAGACCGCCGAGCGGTACGCCGACCGCACGGCGACGCTGCTCGGCCGGCGGGGCGAACACGACCTCGCGGGCGTGATCGGCGCCTACCAGGCCGCGCTGGGGCAGGACCGGCGCGAGGAGCTGGAGGGACGGTTGAAGAACGGCAGCCTCCGCGGCGTCTGGAGCACCAACGCCCTCGAGCTGGGCATCGACGTCGGCAGCCTGGACGCGGTGCTGCTCGACGGCTACCCCGGGACCCGGATGGAGACCCACCAGCGGGCCGGCCGCGCCGGCCGGGGAACCGAGCCCAGCCTCGTCGGGCTCGTGGGCGGGCCGGACCAGCTCGACCAGTACCTCATGGCCAACCCGGCGGCGTTCTTCGAGGAGCGACCCGAGCGGGCCATCGTCAATCCGACCAACGAGGAGCTGCTGCCCGACCACGTCCGGTGTGCGGCCCGGGAGAACTGGCTCTCCACCGACGACGAGGCCCACTTCGGCGACGGGTTCGCCGAGGTCGTCTCGACGCTCTGCGAGCGCGGCGAGCTCGAGCGCCGGTCCACGCGGAACGGCGTCCGGTGGACCTACGACGGCGGCGGGAACCCGCAGCTGTCGACGAACCTCCGCACCATCGAGGAGGGGGAGGTCCGGCTGGTCGACGGGGCGCGGGACGAGCTCCTCGCCACGCTCCCGTTCTCCGACGCGCTCCGGGACGCCCATCCGGGCGCCATCTACTACCACCAGGGGCGAACGTACGAGGTGGTCGACCTCCAGCCAGACCGCGGTCGGGCCCGGCTGCGGGAGACCGACGCGACGTATCACACCCGCGCCATCCGGGCCAAGGACGTCGCGGTCGAGCGGGAACTGGTCGAGCGGGTCGTCGACCCGTACTCGGAGCTCCCGGTCACCCTCGCCGAGGTGACCATCCGGGAGCAGATCGACAGCTACGTCCGCTACCGCGGCCCCGACGACGACGGCGAGCGGGTCGCGCTCCCGACGCCCCTCCCCGAGACGACGATGCGGACGCAGGCGCTGTTCTTCGCCCTCCCGCGGTCCGTCGAGCGAGCCGTCCGGGCCGCGGGCGACGAGGAGGACGGCCTGCTCGGCGCGCTCCACGCCGTCGAGCACGGGCTCATCTCCCTGTTCCCGCTCGAGCTGCTCTGCGACCGCCGGGACGTCGGGGGCCTCTCGACCGACCGGCACCCCCACACCGGCCGCAGCACCGTCTTCATCCACGACGGCCACCCGGGCGGCGTCGGGCTCGCCCGCGGCGGCTTCGCGGCCATCGGCTCGCTGCTCGGGGAGACCCGCGACATGATCGCCGCGTGCCCGTGCGAGGCCGGATGCCCGTCCTGCATCCAGTCGCCGCACTGCGGGAACGCGAACGCGACGCTCGAGAAGGGGCTGGCCGTCGAGCTGGTGGACCGGCTCGCGTCGGGCCGGCCCGAGTGAGGGGACCCGTCGCCGAGCGCCGGGGCTCAGAGCAGCTCCCGCATCCGGTCCCAGTGGCTCCCCTTCCAGAAGTGCTGCCCGCACGCCGTGCAGCGCCAGCAGTCGAATTCCCCGGGCGCCGGCGCGTAGTCCGGCCGGCTGGCTCCGTCCGGGACGGGTTCGACGGGGGCGTTGCACCGCCCGCAGCGGGACGGCCGGTCGGCGACGGTCAGCTCGACGCCGGCCGCCCGGAGCTCCGCCAGCTGGCCCGCGACGTCCAGCTCGGTCAGCCGTATCGCGTCGGCCGTGCGGGCGACCAGTTCCGCGTCGCGGGAGAGCAGGATGCGCCCCTCCTCGCGGGCGAGCCGACGGAGGCGGTCGTCGTCCTCGACGCCGCGGTCGCCGGCGTAGGCCGCGTCGAAGCCGCACAGCCGGAGGTATACCGCCAGCTTGCCGAGCATGAGGTCGCACAGCAGCCGGTCAGTGCCGGGCCGGACGGCCCCGTCGGCGTCCCGGTCGTCTCGGTCAGCCGTCATCGGCGGGATAGTCAGCCGTCATCGGCGGGATGGGGGGTCGGACAGGTCGGCCACGACGGGAGACGGTTGGCGGGCCGCCGTTTATGACCGTTGCGGGCCGGCCGCCGGCGAGGGGCCCGGCTCCCGGCGTCATCCGGTCCAGTGGCCGGCTCCGGCGTCGCGGCCGACCCGCCTCGCGCCGCGCGGGGCCCGCCCTCGGGCGCCACAGTCAAGTGCCCCATGGGGCTATGGGGCGCATGGCGACCTGTCCCCACTGCGAGGCCGACATCACGATTTGGGCGGAACGGCTCGAGCGGGCCCCGGCCGCCAGCTCCCCGAAGGTGTGGACCTGTCCGGAGTGCGACTCCGTCCTCGGTATCTCCGACTACGACTAGCGGGCGCCCGCCGTGCCGTGGCCGCCGTCGGTCCGGCCATCCGCCGGGTGGCGGTCGTCGAACGCGACGGCGTCGGGCGTCAACCACTAGTGTTCGCGGGCCGAAGCGACGGCAGGTGAGACGGCCTTGTTCCGCGACCGGGCGGACGCCGGCGAGCAGCTCGCGGAGCTCCTGGGAAAGGAGGGCATCGAGGCCGACGTCGTCCTCGGCATCCCCCGCGGCGCGCTCCCCGTCGCCCGGCCCGTAGCCGACGCGTACGGCGTGCCGCTGGACGTCGTCGTCGCCTCGAAGATCGGCGCCCCGGACAACCCGGAGCTCGCCATCGGGGCCGTCGCCAGCGACGGGAGCCGCTGGCTCAACGACGAGCTCATCGAACGGCTGAACGTCCCCGATGCGTACGTGGAGCGCGAGGGCGACCGCGAGGCCGAGCAGGCCCGCCGGAAGGCCGAACGGTACCGCGCGGGCCGCGGCCCGCTGGAGCTGGCCGGCAAGCGCGCGGTGGTCGTCGACGACGGCATCGCCACGGGGGCGACGGCCAGGGCGTGTCTCAGGCAGCTTCGCGGCGCCGGCGCGGCGCACGTGGTGCTCGCCGTCCCGGTCGGCCCGCCCGACGAGATAGAAGCCCTCGACGCCGAGGCCGACGAGGTCGTCGCCGTCGAGACCCCGCCGCACTTCGGCGCCGTCGGGCAGTTCTACGAGGTATTCGAGCAGGTGTCCGACGAGGCGGCCATGGCGTACCTCGACGAGCGGTGACGGCCGCCGGGGGACCGACGACCGACCTCGGGCGCATCCGGTAGTGGGGCCCCCGCCGTCCGCGGAACCCCGAGGCTCGATGCGGCGGCGCTTCGCCCCTGCCACCGCTCGGCCGGGTCCTCCCGGCGCGAATATCGCCCGAGGGCTGCGGGTCGAACCGCCGCGCGTCCCCCGAAGCACTTAAATACGTTCGGCCATTACCGGAGGTTAGGAACGGCGGCGGGTGGGCTTCTTCGAGCTTTCCACTCCGGCAGTCCCCGCCAGCGCCCCCGCCCTCCATCGCGGTGATTCAACCATGGCAGAAGCACGTATCCGACCCACCGACGAACAGACCCGGACGACGAGTCCGGAAACGCAAAGCGAGGCCGAACGAGCGGAGCGCACGTGCCCCGAGTGCGGCGGCTCGCTCGTCGCCGACGAGCGGCGCGGCGAGACCGTCTGCGACGAGTGTGGCCTCGTCGTCGCCGAGGACGAGGTCGACCGCGGCCCCGAGTGGCGCGCCTTCAACCCGCAGGAGAAGGACGAGAAGAGCCGCGTCGGCGCCCCGACGACGAAGCTGATGCACGACAAGGGGCTGTCGAGCGTCATCGACTGGCAGGACCGCGACGCCTCCGGTCGGACGCTGTCGCCCCGCCAGCGCGAGAAGATGCAGCGGCTGCGCACCTGGGACGAGCGGTTCCGCACGCGCGACCACCAGGAGCGGAACCTGAAGCAGGCGCTCGGCGAGATCGAGCGCATGGGCAGCGCCCTCGGCCTGTCGAAGACCGTCCGCGAGACCGCCTCGGTCATCTACCGCCGGGCCCTCGAGGACGACCTGCTTCCCGGCCGGTCCATCGAGGGGGTCGCCTCGGCGGCCGTCTACGCGGCGGCGCGCCAGGCCGGCACGCCCCGCAGCATCGACGAGGTCGTGAACGTGAGCCGGATCGACGACATGGAGTTCAAGCGGACGTACCGCTACCTGGTCCGCGAGCTCGGGCTCGAGATCGAACCCGCCGACCCGAAGAGCTACGTCGGCCGGTTCGCGTCGGCGCTCGACCTGTCGGCCGAGACCGAGCGCCGCGCCCGCGAGCTGCTCGCGACCGGCGAACGCGCGACCGTCCACGTGGGCAAGAGCCCCGTCGGGCTGGCCGCCGCGGCCGTCTACGCTGCGGCCCTGCTGACCAACGAGAAGGTCACCCAGAGCGAGGTCAGCGAGGTCGCGGACATCAGCGAGGTCACCATTCGGAACCGGTACCAGGAGCTGCTCGACGCCGAGGAGCGGGCCGCGGTCGCCTGATTCGTCCGGAAGACCTCCCCCGTCCGACCATCTCCGGCTAACCGACGGATCGACCATCCCCGGTCGACCGACCCGAGCGACCGGCTTCTCCCGGCGGCCCGCGGACGCGACCGGCTCACCTCCGGTCCCGGAGCAAGCCGGCCAGCTCCCCGGGGGTTCCCGATTCGCCGTTCGCCACGTACCACGACGCCGCGGCGTTGCCCAGCCGGAGCGCGTCGGCGAAGCCCCAGCCCCGGGCGAGCGCGTGCGCCAGCCCCGCGTCGAACCGGTCGCCGCCGCCGGTGTGTCTGGTCGCCTCGACCTCGAAGTTCTCGTCGGTCACGAGCCCGTCGGCGGTCGCGGCCGCGGCGCGCGACTCGCCGTGGACGACGACGGCGGCCACCCCCGCCCGACGGCGGAGCGCGCCGAGTGCCGCGTCGACGTCGTCGGTCGGCCCGCCGATGCCGGCCGCCATCGCCTCCAGCTCGCGCGGGTTGCCGGCGAGGACGACGCGATACCCGGCCGTCCATCCGCCCAGCGCGTCCAGCAGCTCGACGACGTCGTCCCCGGAGCGGCCGACGGGGGCGCCGGGGTCGACGACGAGCCAGCCGCCCTCGGCGTCGACCGACGCCAGCGACGCCAGGGCGCCCGGCAGCCCCGCTATCGAGGTCCAGTTGACACAGCAGACCGCGTCGGCCGCGAGGAAGGCCTCGAGCTCGCCCGCGCCGCCCAGCGCGCCTTCGAGGTCGGCGAGCGTCCACGCCTCGAGCGCGGCCGAGTTCTCGACGGCGAGTAGATCGCCGTCGTCGAACTCGAGGACGGCCACCGACGCCGGCTCGCCCATCGAGACGGTCTCGAACGGGAGGTCGGCGAACGCCGGGGCGTCGAGGTGGCCGGCGAGCGTCACGTCGTCTCCCAGCCGGTGAGCCTGCGCGGCGACGTTGACCGCGTGGCCCCCCGGTTCGGTCGCGTCCCGGTGGAGCGTGACGACCCCGGTCCCGCCCGCCGCGACCGCGCGGCCGAACGCCTCGCGGGTAGGGACGCGCTCGCCGGCGGAGACGGCGTAGAACGTGTCGACGCTCCCGTCGGGGAACGCGGCGACGGTCAGGCTCGCCTCGTCGCGTTCGAGCCGGGCCGCGAGCGGTGACTCTCCCATACCGATCCGTCGGCCGACAACGCTATAAGCCGCCCGTCGGCGGACGCCTGGCGTCAGGCTGGAACCTAAACCCCTCGCCGATGAACCACCGGCATGCGCGTCGCCATCGCCGGGACGTTCGGCCCCATCCACGACGGGCATCGGGCGCTGTTCGAGGCGGCGCTCGAGCGCGGGGACGAGGGCGTGGTCGTCGGGCTCAGCAGCGACGAGTTCGCGAGAGAGACGCGGCAGCCGGACCCCCGGCCGATCCCCCCGTACGAGCGGCGGCGTCGGCAGGTGGCGCGGACGCTCGACGCGCTCGACGAGTGGGGCCGCGAGGTCGAGATCCGGACGATCGACAGCGAGCACGGATTCGCGGACGACGACCCCTCGCTGGACGCCCTGGTCGTCTCGCCGGAGACGGACGAGGAGGTGGCCGAGATCAATCGACGCCGTGGCGAGCGGGGCATGGAACCGCTCGACCCCGTCGTGGTCCCGTACGAGTACGCCGAGGACGGCGACCCCATCTCGTCGACGCGCATCGTCGAGGGCGAGATCGACGAGCACGGGCGACTCGTGGAGTGACCGGGCTGCCGACGCGCTACACCGCGTAGTAGTCGCCCGACGCCCGCTGCTCGCGGTCCTTCCGGCTGCCCGGCTTGTTCGCCCGGGGTCGACCCGTGTCGGGGTCCCGCCGGAAGGTCACCCCGACGGACGCGAGGAGCCGGTTTATCCCCGAGCGGACGGCTTCGGGCGACCGACCGACGCCGCGTTCGCCCGGCTCGCCCTCGAACACCATCGCCCGGTCGGCGACGTACTCCAGCAGCAGCACGTCGTGCTCGACCACGAGGCACGGGGCCCCGGTCCGCTCGACGAACCGGCGGAGGGCTGTCGCGAACGAGGCGCGCTGCTCGACGTCGAGATACGCCGACGGCTCGTCGAGCAGGTAGACGTCGGCGTCCCTGGCGAGCGCGAGCGCGACGCTGACGCGCTGGAGCTCGCCGCCCGAGAGCGTGTCGACCGTCTCGTCGTACAGGGGTTCGAGGTCGAGGCGTCCCTCGATGTCCGAGTCGGGTTCCCGCGCCTCGCCGTCGACCCGACCCGCGAACAGCTGCCGCACGGTGCCGTCGAACGACGGATCGAGGTACTGCGGTTTGTACGAGACGCTCACGTCCGCCGTGACCTCGCCTTCGTCCGGCTCGAGGGCGCCCGCCAGCAGCTTCGCGAACGTCGTCTTGCCGAGGCCGTTCCGGCCGAGGATGCCGAGCACCTCCTCCTCGTGGACCGTCCCCGGCTCCACCTCGAGCGAGAACGAATCGAACGTCTTCGAAAGCGCGGGGAACCCGAGGACCGCGCGCCCGTCGGGTCCCCGCCGCCCGTGCCGTCGCTTGAAGTCGACGGCCGTCTCCCGGATCCTGACGTTCTCGGCCCGCAGCGTCCCCTCCAGGAACTGGTTGATGCCCCGCCGGGCGGAGAGCGGCCGGGAGACCACTCCGAACCCGCCGGCGGTGCCGTAGAAGACGTGGACGTCGTCCGCCACGACGTCGAGGGCGACGAGGTCGTGGTCGACGACCAGCACCTCCCGGCCGGCCGCCAGCCGGTCGAGCGCGCGGGCGACGGTCAACCGCTGGCCGACGTCGAGGTACGACGAGGGCTCGTCCAGCAGGTACGCGTCGACGTCCGCGACGAGCGTCGCGCCGACCGCGGCGCGCTGGAGCTCGCCCCCCGAGAGGGACTCGAGGCGCCGGTCCGCGACGGTGCCGAGGTCGAGCTGTTCGATGGCCTCCTCGCGCCGGTCCCGTTCGTCCCGCTGGGCCAGCAGCTCCCGGACGGTCCCGTCGTAGCGGTCCGCGAGCCGGTCGACCCGCTGTGGTTTGTACGCCGTCTGCACCGCGCCGTCGCGCAGCTTCTCGAGGTAGTTCTGGACGGCGGTCCCGCGGAACTCGCGGACGACGGCGTCCCAGCCCGGCGGCTCGCCGATTCGCCCGAGGTTCGGCTCCAGCAGCCCGCCGAGGATGCGGAGGGCGGTCGACTTCCCGATGCCGTTCGGCCCGAGGAGCCCGACGACGCGACCCTCGACGGGGGCGGGGAGCTCGTACAGCCGGAACCCGTTCTCGCCGTACTGGTGGACGAGCTCGCCACGTTCGGCGGGGAGCCGGACGATCCGGATCGCGTCGTTCGGAACCTGGTTGGCGACGACCTTGTGCGCCTCGATGACCGCCGCGTCGTCGATGTGCAGCTCCCCGTCCTCGGTCACGTGGAAGCCCTCGCGCCGTCCGGCCCGGTTCAGCGGGTCGTACTTCAGGGCGAGGTTCCTGACCTCGTCGGTGACCCGGTCTTGGTCGATGACGGCGACGTACTCGTCCCGCTGTCCGGCCCGGGAGCGGCCGTCTCCCATGGACGGGCTAGCGGGTTCGGCCACAAGTCGGTTCCCGTGAATCCGCAAGCCGTGGCGGGCGAGCGGCCGCTCACCCGTCCGCGGTCGCCGCGCCGGGGCCGGCCCGCTCGGGCGCCGCGAACGACAGCAGGTAGGCCGCGCCGCCCCAGTACCAGGACAGGTCGACCGCTTCGCGGGGAACCGGCACGAGGTCGACCGGCGGCGGGCGGGCGAGCTCCGGCTTCAGCCGCAGCAGGACGCGCTGGCGGAGCGACCGCGGCCGGTCCGGCGGCAGGCTCTTGTCGCTTACGACCACCGTCGACCCCGGCCTGGCGACCCGGACCATCTCGGCTATCGTCCCCGCCCGGTCCGCGAAGGCGTTGATCCCGCCGAAGTGGAACACCGCGTCGAAGCTGTCGGCCCGGAACGGCAGGCGTGCGGCGCCGGCCTCGACCGGACAGCTCCGGCACGCGAGCGGCTGCAGCCGCCGCCGGCACCGGCGGAGCGCGGCCCGCGAGACGTCGGCGCCGACGAACGCGCCACGCGGGCCGAGCCGTTCGTCGACGAACCGCCCGTTCGCGCCCGTCCCGACCGCGACCTCCAGCACGCGGTGGTCCGCCTCGACCCCGAGCCGGTCGAGCAGCCGCCGGCGTTCGACCGCCGGGTCGACGCCGTCGACGAGCGCCGTCGCCCGGTCGAGCCAGGGCGAAACCCGGGCGGTCCGGTCGTAGAAGGCCGCCGACTGGAGGTCCGGCCGCCACATGTGTCCCCGCTCCGCCGCCGCCGGCCTTATACCGCACGCTGCCCGCGCGCCGGCCAGGACGTGATCGGCGCCGACGGTGCCTCGTCGGGGCGGCCCGCCCGGGGCGTTCCTGTCAGCTGCGGCAACGCTTAACTGGCGAGGAACGAATGACGGCCCATGGCTGCCGGGAGGTCGGCGGTGGACGCCGGCGCGCTGACGCCGCTGCACTGGGTCGCGGTCGTGCTGGCGGCCGTGACGGGCCTCGTCCACCTCGCGCTCGGCGTCTCCGACATCGGCACGCCGACGGGCGTCAGCTTCCTGCTCGCCGGCGCGGGCTTCGTCGTCGGCATCGTCCTGTTCCTGCGCGGCTACCGGCGGCGACTGCTGTACCTGCTCGGCATCCCCTACACCGCGCTGCAGATCGTCCTCTACGTCGCCTTCAACTGGCCGAACGTGGTGTTCCTGGCCGACGGTGGCGTCTACGCGGTCGGCGTCGTCGACAAGGTCGTCCAGGCCCTCCTCGTGGCGACGCTGGTCGTCTTCTACCGCCGGGAGGGATGACCCGGGCGGCCCGAGGCGACCATGGTTCGGCCACCGTTCGACGCGGTCAGAACCGACGCCCGCCGCGCCCGGCATCCGCCGGTCCGCCGGCGGGGAGCCGACCGATCGGGGGGACCCCGCGTCCGGTCGGACGCCTCCCGCTCTCCGTGACCGCCCATGACCGGCGCCATCGACCCGTTCCCGGGGCCGCCGTCGAACGTCGGACGGCCGCGGCACGGAGCGGTTGGGGGTCGCCGCCGTGATGGGGACGACGCACGCCGCGGTCGGCCTGACCGTCGCGTCGACGCTGCTGTGGCTCGCCCCGGAGCTCGCGACCCCGGCCGCGCTCGCGGCCGTCGCGGGCGGGCTCTTCCCGGACCTCGATCTGTTCGTCGGCGACCACCGGCGGACGCTCCACTATCCGCTCTACTACTGGCTGGTCGCGACTCCCGCGCTGGGGATCGCGGCGGTGTTCTCCGGGCCGGCGTCGGTGGCCCCGGCGTTCTTCCTGCTCTCGGCGGCGCTGCACTCCTCGGTGGACGTGCTCGGCGCGGGACACGAGCTCAGGCCGTGGGAACGGACGTCCGACCGCGCCGTCTACCTCCACGCGACCGGTCGCTGGCTCCGCGCCCGCCGGGTCGTCAGGTACGACGGCGCGCCCGAGGACCTGCTGCTGACGGCGGTGTTCTCCCTGCCCGGGCTGGTCTGGTTCGATGGCGTCGTGCGGGCCGTCACCGCGGCCGGCCTCGCGCTCGCGCTCGGCTACGCCCTCGTCAGGAAGCGGCTGCCGCCGTACGTCGAGCGGTTCGTGGACTGACCGCCGGCCGCGGCGGGTGGCCGCCGTGACCGACGGCCTCGGGTTCGGCCCGACGGTCCGCCGGTTCCGCGGCCCGTTCGTCCCGGTCGTGCTGGTCGCCGTGGCCGCCGCGGCCGCCGGCTACGTGACGGTCGACCGGTGGTGGTCGACGGCCGACGCGACGCGGTGGGCGGGCCCCGTCGTCGCCGTCCTCGGCTACGAGCTGTGGCTGGTCTGGCGCGGGCTCGCGGCCGAACGCGCCGGGGAGGGTCAGCCAGCGCGGGCGCGCCTCGGCGCCGGGGACGCACTCACCGTAGGCCGGGGCGTGCTGGTCGCCCTGCTGGCGGGCTTCCTCCTCGTCCCGCCGCCGTCCGGCGGGCTCGCGCGGCTCCCGGGCGCACTCTACGCGCTGTCGGTCCTGCTGGACTTCCTCGACGGCCAGCTCGCCCGCCGCAGCGGCGACGCCACCGACCTCGGCGAGACGCTCGACCTGGAGTTCGACGCGCTGGGGCTGCTCGTGGCGCCGCTGCTCGCGGTGCGGTACGGCCAGCTCCCCGTCCCGTACCTGGCGGTGGGGGCCGCCCGCTACGTGTTCGCGGGCGGGCTGTGGGTCCGCCGCCGGCGCGACCGGCCGGTCCGGCCGCTCCCGCCCTCGCGGGCCCGTCGGGTCCTCGCGGCCGCGCAAATGGTGGTCGTGAGCGCCGCGCTGCTCTTC
Source organism: uncultured Halobacteriales archaeon (assembly GCA_964628745.1). Classification (GTDB taxonomy): domain Archaea; phylum Halobacteriota; class Halobacteria; order Halobacteriales; family Hikarchaeaceae; genus CAZVOR01. The sequence continues at coordinate 10,216 of CAZVOR010000002.1, read as the reverse complement.
GTCGTCCGTCCCCCGCTGTCGACGCTCGTCGCGACCGTCGCGATGGTCCCGTTCCTCGTCGGGTTCCTCCGCGACTGGCTGGCCGTCACCGGGCGGGCCGGCGGCCGACGTTGAGTGCCGAGCGCCCGCGAGCCGGAGCCGCGGAGTGCCTCGCGCGGGCAGGCGGCCGTTACCGCGCCTCGATGCGGGGTAGCGGGTTTATAATTAAGGCGCTCGGCACCCGCCCGAAACCGATGGCCTACCGCAAGAGCCGGCTCCGACTCAGGCACCAGGACCTCGCCATCAACGCCGACGTCCGGACGGCGAAGCTCACCCCCGAGCCCGTCGCCGACGAGCCGGAGGTCGTCAGGCGGGACGAGCGGACGGGGTCGGCGGTCACGCGCGAGCTCTACGACAAACGGACCGGCTCCCGGCTCGAGGAAGGTTACGGCTACCGATGGGTGAACGAGGCGGGGGAGGAGGTGCCGTCGGAGGCCGTCCGGCTCTACGTCGTCGAGGACGGCGAGGAGCGGCCGTTCTCGATGCACGAACCCACCGTCGGGGACGAACGGACGCTCTCGGCGGAGACCTGGATCCCGGCGGCCGCCGTCGACGAGTACCTCGTCGAGACCAGCTACGAGGTGTGGGGCGAGGAGCGCGCCGACGTCGCCCAGCTGTACGAGCTGGCCGTCCACATCCGGGACTTCGACCAGGTGCCGGTCGTCCCGTTCCTCCTGCAGCCGTCCATCTACCTGCGCTGGGGGATCATCACGCCCTTCTTCTTCGACGACTCCTTTTCCCTCATCGTCCGGGTCACCGACCGGAAGATCCGGTCGGAGCGCCGGATGCCGATCCTGACGCCCGAGTACTTCGCCGCGCGTGGCGCCCCCGAGGGCGGCGGGGCGCCGCACCTGGAGCAGGAGTCGCCGTTCGAGTGAGGGGCGGCGTCGGTCCGGTCTCGCCGGGTCACGGCGCTGCTCGAATCGCGGTCGTCGGGCGGGAGTCCGGCCGGTCTCCCGGCACGCTGGCGCGGGACCGCGGCCAGGGCGAGGGGGAACCCCACCGCCCCGGCGGCGGTTTCCAGTAACGTATTATCCCCCGTCTCCCGTACCCGGTTCCGAATGGATTCACCTGCCAGCTCCACCGTCCGCTCCATCCAGGTCGGGACGGTCGAGGACCGCGGAACGAGGGGCGCCGACGACCCGCTGGACCGCCAGTTTCGGACGGCGTACTTCAAGGAACCCGTAGCGGACGAGGTCTGGCTCGGCGAGACCGGGCTCGAGGGGGACGAGCAGGCCAGCGCCAGCCACGGCGGGCCCGACAAGGCGGTCTGCGTCTACCCCTACGACCACTACGGCTACTGGGAGGAGCGGTACGACCTCGAACTGGAGGTTCCCGCCTTCGGGGAGAACTTCACCACGGTCGGCCGGACCGAGGCGGACGTCTGTATCGGCGACGTGCTCGGGGTCGGGGAGGCCGAGGTCCAGGTGACCCAGCCCCGGGGCCCGTGCTGGAAGATCGCCCGCCGGTGGGGGATAAAGGAACTGCCGAAGCACGCCGAGGACGTCGGATACACCGGTTGGCACCTCCGCGTGCTCCAGGACGGGTTCGTCGAAGCGGGACAGCAGTTGACCCTCGTGGACCGGCCGAACCCGGAGTGGACCGTCGAGCGGACGACCGAGGTCCGCTTCGGCATGCCCGACGACAGGGCGCTGGCCGACGAGCTGGCCTCGCTGCCGGAGCTGGGCAGCAACTGGCGGGAACCGCTCCGCAATCGGGCGGAGGAGGGCGTCCAGGAGGACTCCTACCCCCGGCTCTTCGGCGCGAACGAGTGAGCCGGAACGCGGGCCTCCCGGCCCATCGCAGGCCGCTGTCGTTTCGGGGTGCGCTGCGCGCGCACTCGCGCACACCACCTCCGGGTTCTCGCGGCTCCCCGAACACTGTCCGTGCTCGTCGCTCGCCGACGCTCGCGACGCAGGAAACAGTGCCCGGGGAGGGGTTCGAACCCTCGACCTCCGCATGTCCCAGGTTCGAGGCCCGGCGGGCCCCGGCGGAGCCGCCCGCACCGAAGCTCGATGCCCTATGAGTGCGGCGCTATGACCAGCTAAGCCACCCGGGCGCGCCCGAAACTACCCGAGGGCCGGACTTCAACCTTCGCATCCCTCGCCGCTGCCCGGCGAGTCGACCGCCCACGCCGGCTGGGCTCCTCCGGACGCATCGCTCGCCGGAGACGGGCGGCTCGGCCGCGAGCGCGCCGCCCACGGATGGCGGGCCGCGGCCGGGGCGAGAACCCCGCAGACCGTCGGTCAGCGGCGGCGAGTCCGGCGTTTCGCTGCGTGAGACGCGGGCGCGTAGTTTTATGACCGACGGCCTGCCATACGGCTGCATGGCCGTCCCGGACCTGGTTCGAGAGCGACTCGGCGGCGAAAAGCCCGTGGCGCGGGTCCCACTCGGCGGCGACGACGAGCTGTGGGTCACCCCGACCCGCGCGCTGGTCTACCGGGCGGAGGGCCTGATAAGCGGCGAGACCGTCGACGAGTACCCGCTCGAGGCCGAGGCCATCGGGCTCGAGGCGGGCCGGCGCAAGACGACCCTCCGACTCGACCGCGGGTACGAGGGCGGCGACGAGTTCACCGTCCCGACCAAGCACGCCGACGCGGCGCTGCGACCGGTCGTCGAGGGCGTGCTCGCCTCGGCGGGAGTCACCGCGGACGGCGAGTCGGTCGAGCAGGTCTACCGGCTGGGCGAGCTCTCGCTGGTGGTCACCGACGGCCGGGTCGTAAAGCACGTCGGTGCCGGCGTCTGGGACGCCGAGGACTTCGAGGAGTTCCCCTACGAAGGGGTCTCCGACCTCGACCTCGAGCAGGGCAGCGTCTCCTCCGAGCTCGTCATCGAGGTCGACGGCCGGCCCCAGCGCATCAAGACGCCCAGCGAGGACGCCCACGCCATCCGCAAGGAGGTCGAGTCCGCGCTGCTGGCCCACCACGAGGTCGACTCGATGGCGGCGCTCCGCCGGAAGGTCGCCCCCGACGAGGAGCCCCCGGCCGAGGAGGGGGCCGACGAGGTGCCGGCCGCCGGCGAATCGACCGGCGACGACGAGCTGGGGCCGCTGCTGGAGTTCGGCGATCTCGAGGACGCCCGCGAGGAGCTGCGGCAGCGAAGCGAGGAGCCCGCGGCCGAGCCGGCCCCCCCGGCCGAGAGCCGCGACGACCTCGCCGCGGAGGTCGCCGCGCTTCGCGAGGCCGTCGAGCGGCAGGGCGAGCGCCTGCAGTCCCAGCAGGAGATCATCCAGCAGCTCATCGAGGAGCTCCGGGCGGCGCGCTGACCGCGCGACCACGCGCCCGTCAGGCCCGACCCGTGACCTTCCGGATGCACGAGGAGCCGAACGGCCCCAGCTCGCCCGCGTCCAGGTCGATGAAGTGGCCCGTCGACAGCCCCGCGCCGCAGCGCCGGCAGGTGAACTCGCCCTCCCGGACGACGACCTCGCTCTCGAACCGGACGTAGGCGCCCGGCTGCGGCCGGACCGCCGTGTCCGCTCGCTCGATGACGCCCTCGGCCTCGGCCGCCTCGAGGATGCGCCGCGTCAGCGCGGGGTCGGAGGTGATGGTCTCGAGCCGGTCGACCGCCTCGGCGAGCGGCAGCTCGCCGTACTCGAGCTTCGCGAGCAGCTCGACCCCGATCTCCACCGGGTCCCCCTCCATCGACCGACCGTGCGAACGGCGCGGCGAAAAGCGTTGCGTGGTCGTCCCCCCCGCAACCGTCAGCTCAGTCCGACCGGCCCTCGTGGCGCTGCTCCGTGCCCTGACGGTGGCCGTCCCCTGCACCGTCGCGGGCGCGTAGTTCCTCCTCGTGACGGTGCCCCTCGGCGCCGTCGCGGCGCGTGAAGCTCCCGGCGAAGGCGCGCTGGACGACCTCCGACAGCGCCGGGTGGATGTGCACGGCCTCCCGGATGTCCCGCACGGTCCCCGAGCCCGCCCGCATCGCCACCACCACCTCCTCGACGAGGTTCGACGCCTCCGGCCCGATGATGTGGCAGCCCAGGATTTCCTCGTCCTCCGGGTCGACCAGCGCCTTGACGAACCCCTCGACCTTCATGGCGCTGCCGCGGGCGGTGTCCTCGTAGCGGGACGTCCGCGTCGCGTACTCGCGGCCGTCCTCCCGTAGCTCCCCCTCGCTCGCGCCCACGCCGGCGACCTCCGGCGAGGCGAACACGGCGAACGGCATCGCGGAGTAGTCGACCGGCCGGAGCTCGTCGCCGAAGAGGTTCCGGATCACCGCCTGCGCCTCGTGGTTCGCGCTGTGCTTCAGCATGAACTCGCCGGCGACGTCGCCGAGCGCCCAGACGCCCTCGGCGGTCGTCCGCAGGCACTCGTCGGTCTCGACGAACCCGCGGTCGTCCGTGGCGATGCCGGCCTCCTCGACGGCGAGCGTGTCGGTGTTCGGGACCCGTCCGGCGGCGAGCAGGAGCTCGTCCCCCGTCACGGAGAGGCGACCGCCGTCGCCGTCCGACTCGTCTCCGCCATCGGCGGCCGACCCGCCCTCGCCCTCTCCCGCCGGCTCGTCGCCGTCCTCGGCATACGGCCGGGCCTCCACGGTGACCGAGCCGTCCTCCGCCGAGACGGCCGTGGCCTCGTAACCGGCGTGCACGTCGAACCGGTCGGCGTACCGCTCGGTGAACGCCGCGGCCACCGCCTCGTCGGCCTCCGGGAGGAGGTTCGGCTGCCGGCCGACGATGGTCACCTCGCTGCCGAACGTGCCGAAGAAGTGGGCGAGCTCGGCGGCGACGTAGCCGCCGCCGACGACCACCAGGTGGTCCGGGGGCGTCTCCAGCCGGAGCGCCTCGGTGCTCGTGAGGTGGTCGACGGACTCGACGCCGTCGATCGGCGGGACCGCGGGGCGCGTGCCGGCGGCGACGACGACCGCCTCGGCCCGCACCCGCGTCCCGTCGTCGCCCCCGCCGTCCACCTCGACCGTCCGCTCGTCGACGAACCGCCCCTCGCCCTCGAACAGGCGGTGGCGGTCCGACGAGCGCAGCCCGCGTCGGATGGACTCGGCGTCGGCGGCCACCTCCTCGTTGACCTCGCGGACGATGTCGGCGAAGCCGACGTCCGTCACCTCGGCGTCGATGTGGAACTCCCCTGCCCGCTCGACCGTCTCGTGGACGTCCGCGTGGTACAGGAGCATCTTCGAGGGGATGCAGCCCCGGTTGAGGCAGGTCCCGCCGAGCGGCCCCTTCTCGACGACGGCCACCGACCGGTCCCGGTCCGCCGCGGCGTTCGCGACCCGGAGCCCCGAGCCGGAGCCGACGACCAGGAAGTCGAACTCCTCCATGTGGGGTCTAGCCGGCCCAGCGCCATCAATGGCCGGCCGCGGGCCGCCGACGGTCGCGGCCGGCGGCGACGGCGGACGGCTGCCATCGCGACGCCGGCCGCTCGACGGCCACGATTAAGGCGGCGCCGGTGGAACGCCCCGCCATGCGCCCGACCCGCCGGCACGTCGCGGCCGGGCTGGCCGCCGCCGGGCTCCTCGCGCTCGGCCTCTGGCTGCCGCCGGGCGACGCCCTCGCGCGCCTCGCGGGCGCGCTCGCCAGCCCGTGGTTCCCGCTCGCGCTGGTCGGGCTCTACCTCGTTCGGCCGTTTCTGGCCTGGCCCATCACCGCCCTGTCGGTGCTGGTCGGCTACCGGTACGGCCTCGCCGTGGGCCTCCCGCTGGCGCTCGTCGGCGCGGTCGCGACCAGCCTCGTCCCGTACGCCGTCGGGCGGTACTACCGGGACCGGCCGGGGCCGTTCGCGTGGGCCGTCGAGGGCAGCCGGCGGTTCTTCCGGGCGACCGGCGGGCTGCGCGGCGTCGTCGCCGCCCGCCTGGCGCCGACGCCCGCCGAGCCGGTCTCCGTCGCCGCCGGCGCGGGCCGCGTGTCGCTGCCGGCGTTCGTCCTCGGGACCGCGCTCGGCGAGCTGCCGTGGACGGTCGCGGCGGTTCTGGCCGGGCACTCCCTGTCGCGGCTCGCGCCCGGCGCGCCCGCGGTCAGCCCCTGGCTGCTCGCCGCCGGGCTGCTGGCCGCGGCGCTGCTGCTCGCCGGGCCGGCCTACCGGACGCTGGGGGCTCGTCGACGCGCGGCCGAGCCGGCGGAGTGAGCGGGGTGCGCAGGCGGCGTCCCCTCCACCGCCCTCGTCTCAGCGGAACGGGTCCGAGCAGTCGATGACGACGCCGTGGTTCGGGCAGACGTACTTGCAGTGCTGGGGCCGGAGGCCCGCCCCGCAGCGCGGGCAGCGCGGTTCGGCCGGGTCCCGTCCCATGCGACAGCTCCGCGCGGCGGGCGGTTGACGCTTTCGCCGGACCGGACGGTCGGCCATGGCCGGTCGGCCCGCCTCAGCACTCGCTCCAGCCGCAGGACTCGCAGGTGGTGCAGCCCTCGGCGTAGTGCAGCGACATCGAGCCGCAGGTCGGACACTCCGGGCTCTCGCCGGCGTCGATGAGCGACTGGGCCGTGTCGGGCTCGGCCGCGACGTGGCCACCGTCGGACTCGCGTTGCTCGTCCGACGAGGCTCGCCTCGCTTCGCTCGGCTCGCCACCGTCGGAGCTTCGCTCGTCCCCGTCGTCGGCGATCTCGTCGAGGTTGCGCTGCTGGGGGTAGGCCTTGTCGACCTCCCCGTCGAGGTAGCGGCGCATCGCGACGCCGACGGCGTCGGGGATGGAGTTGATCTGCTCGCCCTTGTCCCAGGCCACCTTCGGCGAGCGGATGCCCGACAGCTCCGAGGCGAGCTCGCGCGGGTCGACGCCGGAGCGCAGCGCCGTCGAGATGGTCTTCGCGAGCGCCTCGGTGAAGCTGGCGGTGAACCCTCCCGAGTTGCCGATGTTGGCGAACAGCTCGAACGGCCGGCCCTGCTCGTCCTCGTTGATGTTGACGTAGAGCTTGCCGTAGCCCGTCTCGATGCGCTGGGTGACGCCGTAGAGGACGTCCGGCCGCGGGCGCTTTCTGGCCTTGCCGTACTCGCTGGCCTCGACGAGCGCCTCGACGTCCTCGGCGACCGTCTCGCGGACGGCCTCGTGCTCGAGGAACCCCTCGACGCCGCCGAACAGCTCCTCGATGGCCTCGAGCATCGCGTCGGCGGCATCGTCGGCGTCCATCTCGGCGAACTCGGCGTTGTCGGCGCGGGTCGTCAGCACCTGCTTGCTGCGGGTGCCGTCGCGGTAGACGGTCACGCCCTTGCCGCCGTGCTCGTAGATGTACTCGTAGACCGCCTGCATGTCCTCGACGCTCGCCGAGTTCGGGAAGTTGCAGGTCTTCGAGATGGCGCTGTCCACCCCGTCCTGGGCGGCGCACTGGACCGCCGCGTGCTCCTTCGGCCGGATGTCCGAGGAGACGACGAAGAGGTCGCCGATGGCGTCGGGCACGGTCGAGAGCCCGGCGACGCCATCGAACGCGTTGCGCTGCATCTGCTCGAGCGCCTCGGCCTTGACGGCCTCGACGTCGACGTCGTTGGCCTCCAGCACGCGCAGGAAGTAGTCGTCGAACTCGACGAGCATCTCGTCGCCCTGGACGTCGTCGGAGACGTTCTTGTAGTAGGCGACGTTGTAGATGGGCTCGATGCCGCCGGTCGTGTTGCCGACCATCGAGGTGGTCCCCGTGGGCGCCACGGTCGTCGTGTTGTGGTTCCGGATGGGGAAGCCATCGGCCCACTCGCCGGCGTCGAGGCCGGTCTGGTGCTCGAACCACTCGCGGTGCGCCACCGGGTCGGCGTACTTCGAGTCGGCCCAGTTGGCGAAGGAGCCCCGCTCGCGGGCGAGCTCGTGGCTCGTCCACTTCGAGCCGTGGTTGACGCGCATCATGAGCTGGCGGACGATCTCGTTGCCGACCTCGGAGCCGTAGCGCACGCCCAGCTGGACGTACAGCTGCGCCAGCCCCATCACGCCCAGCCCGATCTTCCGGTTGCGGTGGACCGTCTCGTCGATCTGCTCGACCGGGAAGTCGGACATCGTGACGACGTCCTCGAGGAAGCGCGTGCCCCACTCGATGCGGCCGTCGAGCGCCTCGAGGTCGATGGCCTCCTCGAGGAACGCCGCCACGGCGGCCTCGAGGTCGTCGTGCGCGTCGCCGTGGCGGTCGTGCCAGACGCGCCAGTCCGGGCCGTCCGTCGCGGCGACGGTCGAGAGGTTGACGTGGCCCAGGTTGCAGGCCTCGTACTCCATCAGCGGCTGCTCGCCGCAGGGGTTCGTCGCCAGGATCTCGTACTCCGAGCCGTCCCCGGTCGGCGTGCTCTCGACGGGGAAGGAGTGCTCCCGGTTGATGCGGTCGAGGTAGACTACGCCGGGCTCGCCGTTCTCCCAGGCGCCGTGGACGATGCGCTCCCAGAGGACCGACGCGGGCACGGACAGCGGCTCGCCCGGCGTGACGTACTCCCCGAGGTCGTACCGGGCGTACATCTCCTCGGTGTGCTCGGTCGCGACGTGGGGCTCGCCCGTGCGCGGGTTGACGAACGTGTACGCCTCGCCCGCGTGGAGGGCGTCCATGAAGTCGTCGGTGACGCCGACGGAGATGTTGAAGTTCGAGAGGTGCCCCTCGACGGCGTTGCGGAGGTGCCTCGGCACCCGGCCGTCCTCGTCGATGAGCTCGCGAGCCTCCTCGAGCGCCTCGCTGAACGAGGTGTACGTGTAGTCGTCGGGGTCGTTGAGCCGCAGGGCGTGGGCCAGCGAGACGTCCTTGTTCTTGGCGTGGATGAACTCCACGACGTCCGGGTGCGAGACGCGCATGATGGCCATCTGCGCCCCGCGCCGGGTGCCGCCCTGGGCGATGGTCTCGCAGAGGCGGTCGTAGGTCTCCATGAACGTGAGCGGCCCCGACGCGATGCCGCCGGTCGAGCCGACCGGGTCGCCGAACGGGCGCAGCCGCCAGAAGGCGTACCCACAGCCGCCGCCGCTCTGGAACACCTGCGCGGCCTTCGTCGCGGTCTCGTGGATGCTCGTGAGGTCGTCGTGGGGGCTCATCACGAAGCAGGCCGACAGCTGCTGGAGCTCGTCCCCGGCGTTCATCAGCGTCGGCGAGTTCGGCACGAACGAGAGCTGCTCCATCCGCGACTGGAACTCGTCGGCGACCCCCTCGACGTGCTCGCGGACCGGGTCGGGCAGCGCCGGCACGAGCGTCTCCCAGGCGAACTTGTCGACGTTGCGCTCGGTCAGCGCCGTCTCGACGTCGTCGCCCACGGTCGTCCCGTCGCCGAACACCTCGGCCGCCAGCTCGTCGCGGCGGGGGTGCTCCGGCTTGAGCTGGTCCGGGGAGACGGCGATCTCGAGGTCGAGCCGCTCGGCCTCGTAGACGGCCTCGGCCAGCGCGACGTTCCGGGCGACGCGCTCGAACAGCGCCTCCTGGCTCTCGACGAGCTCGCCGTCGGCGTCGCGGCGGAGGTAGCGCGCCGGGAGGATGTTCTCGTAGGCGTTGGCGGTCAGCCGCTCGGCGAGCGTCTCGCCCGTCGTCCGCTTGACGGGGATGGTCAGCTCGTCGGCGGTGAGCTCGGGCGCGCTCATCGGTCGGTCCCCCGGGCGGCGAGGCCCTCGGGCTCGGGTGCGAGATTTCCTTTCATTTTCTGGATATGTCCTGTCTTCGGCCACGCCGAAGCGCCCGTGGGCGAGCGGGACGAACACCGGACGGAGATGTCAAATCGGTGGTTCGTTGGCGGCAATTCGGGGCGCTGGGGGGCGTGACACGTCCGGTCCAAATCATCGGTAGCCGTCGTTATAATGATACGTAGACCGCGGTGAAAGTGAGTCTGTCGCTCCGGGAACCGACCGGGGGCGCGCGGAGGTCCAGCGGAAACGATGGGGGGTTGCGGTCGACCCCCGAAATCGGGCCGTCCGACGGGCGCCCGCCGGGCGCGAGACGCCCCCGCACCCGGGGCCGCACGGGCGGGCGCTCGGCGCTCTGGCGGGCGGCGTTCGGCCCCCTCGAACGCGGGCCGCTCCGGGGCACGGACGGGCGCGTCAGCGGCGCGCGCTCACCCCTCGGCCGCGGGCCGCGACGCGGCGGCGTCGACCCCCGCGAGGAAGTTGCGGACGAGCTCGCGGCCGCCCGCCGTGAGCACGCTCTCGGGGTGGAACTGGACGCACTCGATGGGGTGCTCCCGGTGCCGCACGCCCATCACGAGCGGGCCGTCGGGGTGCGCCGTCGTCGCGCTGACCGCGAAGCACTCGGGGACCTCGGTGGCGACCAGCGAGTGGTAGCGCCCGCCGCGGAAGCCCGGCT
>CAZVOR010000001.1:46205-50505 GCA_964628745.1 uncultured Halobacteriales archaeon | reverse complement strand
ACGAGATCGAGATCGTCGAGCGCGACTACGGCGCCCGCTGGAGCCTCGACCACACCATGATCCGCGTCGAGGACGCCGACGCCGCGCTGGGCTGGTACGTCCGCAAGCTCGGCTACGACGAGGTCGGTCGGTGGGAGGCCGACTCGTTCGCCAACTACTTCGTCCGGCCGCCGGACGCCGCCCGCGAGGCGATGGCCGTCGAGCTCACCTACAACTACGACGGCCGGTCGTACGACCTGGGCGACGCCTGGGGCCACCTGGCGGTCCGCACCGACGACCTCGAGGGCTACTGGGAGACGCTCATGACCCGCGGTGCCGAGGACTATCGCGACCCCGAGAGCTGCGGCTACAACTACGCCTTCACGAAGGACGCGGACGGCCACGAGGTCGAGGTCGTCGCGAGGTAGCGCGTCCGGTCACTCCTCGGGCCAGCGCTCCCCGCCGGTGCGCCGCTCGTGCAGGTCGACCAGGAGGCTCGTCAGCGTCGAGAGGACGAGCAGCTGCGCGCCCAGCAGGAAGCTAAAGCCGGCGCCGACGGCGAGCACCTCGTGGCTGACGCCGCGGACGAACCACTCCCAGGCGATCCACGCCGACAGCACCGCGCCGGCCAGCGCCAGCCCGGCGCCGGTGCCCACCAGATAGCGGTGGCGCGTGCGCGCGACCTCGAACCACTCGGTCGGCCGGTCGGGGACGCCCATCTCGGCCGGGCCGTCGGGGGCGGCCCCCATCGGTCTTGCGCTCGGCGGCGGTCCCGGGCCGGTCGGTTCGGCGCCATCAGAGGCGTCGGAGCGCCCGACCAGGACGTCGGAGCGCCCGTCGCTCGACGCGTCGACGAGTTCGGCCGGCGCGCCGGCGAACGCCCGCAGTGCCTCCGCCTCGAGGTGGTGCAGGTCGCCGGGGACGACCAGCAGGTGCAGCGGGTCGCCGAAGTCGCGCGACGCCAGCGCGGAGAGCCGGTCGGCGTCGACGCCAGGGTCGGGGCTGCCCGCCCGCGCGACGGCCACGGCGAGCGCGTCGCCGTGGTGCTCGGCGAGCGCGCCGGCGGCCTCGCTCGCGGTCAGGTAGCGATCCTCGTCCGCCTCGATGTCGAGGAAGACCAGCGTGTGCAGACCCCGCTCGCGGTTGTCGGCCAGCGTCTCGAGGACGCTCCCGGGGACCGCCGGGCCGCGGGAGCCGGGGAACGGCAGCGTCGTCGCCTTCCCGAACCGGTAGCTCTGCAGCCCCGCGAGGCCGGGCGCCGCCGTCTCCGCGCTCGTGCCGTGGACGAGACGCGTCTCGATGCCCCGCTCGTGGGCGCGAAGCCGGAGGTCGACGTGGGTCGTCGCGACCATCGGGTCGCCGGCGGTCAGGAAGACGGCGTCGCCGTCGGCCGCGGCATCGAGGATGGGCCCCGGGTCGCCCTCGACGCCGTCGCGGTCGCGGAGCTCGACGTCGACGTCGTGGTGCGCCTCGAGGTCGGCGACCGACGCGCCCCCGAGGAGGCTGGTGTAGCGTTCCGCGAACACCCGGTCGGCGGCCCGGATGACCGCCTGCCCCTCGACGGTGACCGAGCGTTCGTCGTAGAGCCCGAGGCCGACGAAGGTGAGCATGCGACCGGTTGCGCCGCGGCGGCGTATGAATAGGTGGGGTCCAGGAGCAGGTGGGGTCGAGGAATTGGCGGGGTCCGGACCAGGAGCCGCCGGGGATGGCGGCGGCCTCAGCGGTCGAACCAGCCGCGGCGCCAGCCCTCCTGCATCGCCAGCAGCGCCGCCGCCAGCCAGCCGCCGAAGCTCAGGACGAACAGCAGCCAGCCGACCGGCGCGTGGTCGGTCGCGAGGACCAGCACCGTACCGGCCAGCATGCCGGCGACGGTGAGCCCGACGGAGAGGCCGGCGAGTCGCGCGCTCGTCGGCCGGGCGACGGTCATCGAACGGCCTTCTCGGCGGCGACCTAAACGGGTGGCGTTTCCGGCGCGGTCCCGGCGGACGCCGCCGGAGGTCGAAGCGTCAGGCTTACCGCTCGGAGGCGGCTCTACCCGGCCATGCGCGCGCCGTGCGTCCGCGTGCCCGTCGAGGACGGCGAGGCGACGCGCCGGGCCCTGCTCGAGGCCGACCTGCTCGACCACGGCCTCGAGATCGCCGTCGACGACGGCTGGCTCTACCTCCCGGTGACGGACGCCGCGGCCGCCGCCGAGTACGACCTCGTCGAGCGCGACCTGGAGCCCCGCGAGACCCAGACGCTGCCCGAGGACCTGCTCGAGGGGCGGGCGTCGTACGAGCGCATCGGCGACATCGCCGTGCTCCACGAGGACGACCCGGACCGCGCCCGCGAGCTCGCCGAGGCGCTGCTGGCCTCCGACCTGCCGGTCGCGACCGTCGTCAACCGGGCCTCCGAGGTCAAGGGCCCCGAGCGCGTCCGGGAGTGGGACGTGCTCGCCGGCGACGGGTCCGAGCAGGGGTCGGGCCGCAGCGGGACGCCGCCCCGCCCGCGGACCGAGACGGTCCACCGCGAGTACGGCTGCGAGTTCGCCGTCGACATCGCGCGGGTGTACTTCTCGCCGCGGCTGGCCACCGAGCGACAGCGCGTCGTCGAGCAGGTGGCCCCCGGGGAGCACGCATTCGACATGTTCGCCGGCGCGGGGCCGTTCGCCGTCCGCCTGGCCGCCGCCGGTGCCGAGGTCGTCGCGGTCGACGTCAACCCGGACGCCGTCGCCTACCTCGAGGAGAACGCCCGGCGGAACGGCGTCGCCGACCGCGTCCGGGCCATCGAGGGGGACGTCCGCGACGTCGCGCCCGAGTACGCCGGCTGGGCCGACCGCGTCGTGATGAACCTCCCGCACTCCGCCGACGCGTTCCTCGACGCGGCCGTCACGGTCGCCGGCGAGGACTGCGTGCTGCACTACTACGACATCCAGCCCGAGGCCGACCCGTACGCCGCGGGCGAGGCGGCGGTCCGCGCCGCGGCCGAGCCCGAGTACGCGGTGACCGTCGATGACCGCCGGGTGGTCCGGTCGTACTCGCCGGGGCAGGTCAACGTCTGTCTCGACATGCGGCTCCGGCGGGCGGAGTGATGCGGGTTTCCCGGAGCTGACGCGGCAGACGGACCGCAATCCTTAACCACCGAGTTGCGCGTACTCGGTGGTGTGCCGGCGTAGCTCAGCTGGCAGAGCGGTTCCTTCGTAAGGAACAGGTCGAGGGTTCAAATCCCCCCGCCGGCTTCGTCTGGTTCGGCCGGAACAAGCCCCCCGACGAGCGGGGTCCTGGCGCCGTCCCGACCGGCGCTCCCGTCTCGAAGCAGGGAGCGGGCCGGCCTCGCGGCGGCCGCCCTCACCGCCCGCCGAACTCCCGCTTCATCTCCTCGGGGTGCTCCCGGACCGCGTGCGAGAGGGCGTACGCGGCCACCACCACCCAGAGGTCCGACGTGAACTCCTCGTCGCACCACGCACACCGCAGGTACCACTCGTCGATGAGCGAGTCGTCGCCGCCGTACACCTCCTCTCGCTCCCAGTCGTCGATGGCTTGCGTGCGCCTGGGCTGGAGCCAGTCGAACATCCGGTCGGGACCACGGCCCGGCCCGCCATAAACGCAGCCCACAGTGCCATCGGGTTGCGTCCGTCACGCCCGTCCTCCCGGGCGGTAGACCGGTTCGACGCCCCCGGGCGCCGCCTGGCGGCGAGCCAACCGACTGGCGCCGCTCCCCCTGCCTACTCCTCGACCACCTCGGCCCCCTCCCGGTACTTCCTCGCCCGCTCCACGTAGTGGTCGGCCGCCGCGAACCAGCTCGAGTCCTCGACGTCCTCGCGGAGCACGGTCGCCGGCGTCCCCGCGACCAGCGAGCGCGGGGGCACCTCGGTGTCCTCGGTGACGACGCTCCCCGCCGCGACGATGGCGTGGTGGCCGACGGTCGAGCCGTCGAGGACCACGGCGTTCATCCCGACGAGCGCCCGTTCGCCGACGGCGCAGCTGTGGACGATGGCCGAGTGACCGACCGTCGCGTACGGGCCGACGTCGACGCGCTCGTGGAGGACGGCGTTGTCCTGGACGTTGGTCCCCTCGCGGACCACGATGGGGCCGGCGTCGCCGCGGAGGACGACGCCCGGCCAGACGCCCGTCTCGGCCTCGAGGGTGACGTCCCCGATGACGGTCGCGGCGGGGTGGACGTACGCCGAGTCGTGGACCCTCGGCACGACGCCGTCGAGCGATTGGATCATCGGCCGTACCAGGTCGGGGCCGGCTATTGAAGCTGTCCCTCGTCCGGCCGGGGTCGCTCGTCCGCTCGAAGCCGCTCGCCGCCCGTTGGCCCGTGCCCGGAAGGCGGCGGC
>CAZVOR010000001.1:0-46105 GCA_964628745.1 uncultured Halobacteriales archaeon | reverse complement strand
CTCGTCCGCTCGAAGCCGCTCGCCGCCCGTTGGCCCGTGCCCGGAAGGCGGCGGCGAGCGCCGTGTGCAGGCCTACCGGTACAGGCGGACCGAGACGAGCGTGAAGTACGCCATGCTCCCGAGCACGGCCGTCGAGACGCCGACGAACAGCACGACGTCCCCCAGGGTGACCGCCCCGGGGAACGAGGGCCCCGCCAGCTCCCGGACGAGCACGCCGAGCAGCGCGAGCACCAGTCCCTCGGCGACGAACCAGACGAGGTAGGGATACGGGACCCACTCCGGGAGGTCGGGCAGCCACTCGGGGGGCCGGGACAGCGAGGCCATGCCTGCAGCGCCCTCCGGGGCCGGGCCCCAAGTATCTCGCGGCCGGTGACCGCGGCTCCCGGTCGCCGGCGTGGTTCTCGTCCCCCGGCGTCGGCGGTCCCCGCCCGGCCGCCGCGGCGCCCAAACCTATGTACCGGCGGGCCCTGGCGGGCGCCATGTCCGTCGTCCGTCGACCGACCGTCCGTCGGCCCGCGGGCCGGCGGCGTCGTGCGGGGGAACGCCGGCTGCAGGCCGGGGGCCCGCGCTGAGATGGTCCGGGGCTGGTCCGCGCGGTTCTCCCTCGGCGTGGCGCTCGTCGGCGCGCCGTTCGTGGTGCTCGCCGGGTCACTGGGGGTGCTGGCGCTCGCGACCCGCGGGGCGGTGCCCGCGAGGCTCGTGCTGCCGCTGTTCGCCGCCGGACTGGTCCTCGAGGTGGTCCTCGGGACCGTCGGGGTCTTCTTCATCCTCACCTCGCCCGAGCTGCGGCCGTGGGCGGACGCCCGGCTGCGGGAGCCGTGAGCGGGCGGTCGGGGGACGGCCGTACCGGAGACAGCGTCACGGCCCGTACCGGGGACAGCGTTAAGGCGCGACCGCCGAACCGGTCGCCATGACAGCGGGACTCTCCCCCGGCGCCCTGGCCGCTCGCCTCGAGGCCGGCGAGCCGACCGCGGTGCTCGACGTCCGGCCGGCCCTCGACTACGCCGCGGGTCACCTCCGCCAGTGCACGCCCGTCCCCCGGGTCGAGCTCGAGCGGCGGCTGCCCGCGCTCGTCCCGAACCGCCGGGCGACGGTCGTCCTCGTCGACGAGCGCGGCGAGCGGGGGGCGGCCGACGCGGCGTGGCTGCGCGAGCTCGGCTACGGGGCGGCGACCCACCTCGTGGGCGGCGTCGAGGCCTGGCGCGACGCGGGTCGGGGGCTCGTCGGCGCCGAGGAGGACGTGCCGAACACCGCGTTCAACGTGCCGAGCAAGGCGTTCGGCGAGCGCGTCCACGTCGAGGACGACGTCCCGGCGCTGACACCCGACGAGCTCCGGGAGCGGCTCGACGGCGACGCGCCGCCGGTCGTCGTCGACGTCCGGACGCCCGAGGAGTACCGCGAGTGGGCCATCCCCGGCGCGGTCAACGCCGAGGGCGTCGAGCTGGTCCGGTACGTCGAGGCGCTGCGGGAGGCCGACCGTCCGGTGGTGGTCAACTGCGCCGGGCGGACCCGGAGCATCATCGGCACGGCGACCCTGCGGGCGATGGGCCTCGAGGACGTCTACGAGCTCGAGGACGGCACGATGGGCTGGCTGCTGGCCGGCTACGACGTCGAGCGCGGCGCCGACCGCCACCTCCCGCCGTCGGACCCCGGCGAGGCGGCTCGGGAGCGCGCCCGGGAGTTCGCCGACCGGCTGCGCTCGGAGCGGGACCTGGCGACCGTCGACGTCGGCGGGCTCCGCGAGCGGCTGTCGGACGCGGCGCGGACGGTCTACGTCATCGACGTGCGCACCGAGGCGGAGTACGCCGATGGCCACCTGCCGGGCTCGCGGTCGGTCCCGGGCGGGCAGGCGGTCCAGACGGCGGACGAGCACGTCGCCGTCCGGCCCGCCGACGTGGTCTTCGTCTCCGACGAGGGCACTCGTGCGACCGTCACCGCGGCCTGGTACGACCGGATGGGCGTCGGCCGTCCGCTCGTGCTGGAAGGCGGCCTCGACGCGTGGCGGGAGGCCGGCGGCGACGTCGAGGCCGGCCCGGACGAGCCGGCGCCGGCCGACGCCGGGGTGCGCGAGTCGCTGGTCGCCTTCGTCGAGCCACCGGCCCTCCACGCGGAGCTGGCGGCCGCCGAGGTGGTCGACGTCGACCGCAGCGAGCGGTACGCCGAGGCGCACGTCCCCGGCGCGCGGTGGGTCGACCGGTACGACCTCGAGGCGACGCTCGACGCGCTCGGCCCCGACGCGGCTGTGGTGCTGACCTGTCGCGACGGCGAGCGCTCCGGGGCCGCGGCCGCGATGCAGGCCGCGACGGACGGCCGGGACGTGCGGGTGCTCCGCGGCGGCCTCGTGGCCTGGCGGGCCGCGGACCTCCCCGTCGAGTCGGGTCCGCCGGCGGTCGAGCCACGCGACGACTACGAGAAGCCCTACTTCGACGAGCGGGCGATGCGGGCGTACCTCGACTGGGAGCGGCGGCTCGGCGAGGCCTACGCCCGAGGCGAGGACCCGCTCGGCCCCGCGACGTAGCGCCCGGGGCGACGACGGAGGCTCAGGGTGCCACGGCGACGAGGACGAACGTCTCGGGGCGTTCCTCGGCGCGCTCGACGGCGAAGCCGGCCTCGCGGACGAGCCCGGCAGCCGAGGCGGCCGACTGGCGCTCGTCGCGCGGCGGGCCGTCGGCCCCCTCGCCGGCCGCCGACCAGTCGACGCTGACGAACCGGCCGCCGGGCCGGAGCGCCCGGGCGACCTCGGCCAGGCCTCGCCCGGTGCACACCTCGTGGAACGTCATCGTCGTGAACGCCGCGTCGAGGCTGTCGTCGGCGAACGGGAGGGCGTCCACCTCGGCGGTCACCAGGGGGACGTTCGCGGGCACGCCGTGCTCGCGGTGTCGCTCGTGCATCGCGGCCTGCACGTCCAGGCCGACGCACGTCCCGGCGTGCGGCGCCACGTCCTTCGTGTAGAAGCCGGTCCCGCTGCCGAGATCGACGACCCGGTCGGCGCCGGCTCCGACCAGGGCGACGAGCTCCTCCCGCGAGCAGAACCGGTAGCGACCGACGTCGTCGAGCCGGTCGGCGTTCGAGACGTCGAAGGTGTGGGCCATGCCGCGCCTTCGCGGCCGGCCGGGAAAACCCTCGCCCCGGTCGGGTCCCGTCGTCGTGGAGGAGGAATCGTCTCCAGCCCCGTCCGCCGAATCCGGCGCCGCGCCCGGGTGCCCGCCGACAGGTTGATGGCCACTGATGGCAAATGGTAACACATGGCAGGATACGAGTGCGTGGCGTGCGGCGCGCGCTCCGAGTCCGGGGACCACCCCTGCCCGGAGTGCGGCGGTCACCTGCGCGACCTCGCGCTCCCGCGGGAGTGAGTGACCCGGGCGGCCGGCGGCCGCTCAGTAGCGGTAGTCCGACTCGGTTATCTGGGGGAGCCGCTCGCCGCCGAAGCGGCGCTTGTACCACTTGTACCGGGCGGCGAGCGCGAGCCCCGACGGGCCGGCCGCCGAGACGCCCTTCCGCAGGGTGACGCCGCCCTGGGCGCCGAGCTCGAGGACGCGGTTCGTGATGCGGAAGACGCGGTCCCAGTCGGACGGGCCGTAGCCCCTCACGAGTTCGGCCAGCGCGACGTTCCGGCGGACCTCGTCGCCGATGACCTCGCGCCAGGCGTCGTTGTACCGGTCGAGCTCGCCGCGGGCGGCCAGCGTCCCGGCGATGGCGCCCGTCCGTACCGCGACGTGGCCGCCGCCCTCGTGGAAGGCCGAGGTGGCCCCCATCGCGCCACCGGTCACGGCGACGTTCGCGCCCACCGGCGAGTCGACCGGGCGCGTCGACGAGATGGGGTAGGTCTCGGTGCCCGCGTCCTTCCCGCGGTCCTCGACCATCGGGAAGTCGGCGTCGACGTCGTACGCGTCGCCGTACTCCTGTTCGAGCAGCCGGCGGACGACCTCCCGGCCGGGCGGCATCCGCTCGTCGTCGTCGCGGAGCAGGCGGTAGTCCGCCCGGTCGGGGACGGTGTCGAGGTCGATCCCCATCGGCATCGTGAGGCCGACGCGGGCGACGGTCCCGTCGTTCGGGAAGACCCAGGGGTACGCGGTGTGCCCCGGCAGGTAGCCCCACCAGAACCTGATGGCGCTCGGCTCGACGAGCTCCTCGGGGAACCGGCGGTACTCCTGGTAGGCGATGTGGTTGGCCCGCGGCGGCGACAGCAGGTCGCTGGCGCGCTTGGCCCCGGGGAGGAACCGGTCGAGCACGCCCATCGTCACGGCGCGCTGGGGGCCGTCCGCCAGGACGAGGTGCTCGGCCTCGAGCTCGTCGCCGCTCCGGAGCGTCAGGCGGTGGACGGGCCCGCCCGCGAGCGTCGTCTCGACCGACCGGACGCCGTCCCCGACGCGGTACTCGGCACCGGCCGAACGGGCGCGCTCGACCAGCCAGTCGTCGAACCGCGCCCGGTCGTACGTGTAGCCGAAGTGGGGGTAGCTGGCGTCGATGCCGGTCTCGCGCAGCACGAGGGACTCGGTCGGGCCGACGAACGTCGCGCGGTCGAGCTCGCGCAGCACGACGCCGTCGGGGAGCTCGCCGGGGTCGATGCCCATGATGTCGACCCAGTAGTCGAGGATGCCGGCGGCGTCGGTCGAGTCGGGGCCGGGCCCGTCCCGGTCCTCCCTCGGGACCCCCTTCTCGACGGCGACGACGTCCGCGCCGCCGAGGGCCGCGGCGTGCGCCGCGCTGGCGCCGGCGGGGCCGCCGCCGACCACCGCGACGTCCACCCGTTCCATGCCGGTCACCGCGCGGGCGCGGCTCTTGAAGGCTGCGTCATTCCCGGGGACCGGTCGCGTCTCCTCGGCGGCCTCGTCGGCGGCGCCTTCTTCGACTACGGCCTCGAGCCGTGGCTCTGGCCGGCGATGGTCGCGCTCGCCGTCGCCGTCGGCCTGGGCGCCCTGGCGCTCGAGCTGCGGGTCACGCCGGCCGAGAACGGCGCCGCGCCGGCGTGAGCCGCCGGCTCGACGACCCCGGGGGAGGCGCGGCCGTCCCGGTGGGCGGGCGGGGCGTCCCGGTCAGTGCGACAGCTCCGGGAGGCCGCCGACGAGCCCGCGGAACTCGTCCTCGGTGAACGCCTTCAGCGTCTCGGTGGTGACGGCCCCCGCGCGCCCGACGGCGAGCAGGAACTGCGCCATGGCCTCGTCGTCGGGCAGCTCGATGACGGCCACGGCGTCGTGGCCGCCAAGCGTCAGGTACCACGACTCGAGCGAGCCGCCGAGCTCCTCGAGCAGCGACCGGGCCTCGTCGATGCGCCGCGGGCTCTCCTCGATCTCCTCCATGCCGTCCTCCGTGTACGAGAGCAGTGCGATGTAGGTCCCCATCGTGTTCTCCTGCGGCCCGTCCGCGCGGGCCGTGCGTGCTCCAACGGCCGAACCGTCCATAATCGTTGGGCTCCGGCCGAAAGCGGCTCGTCCGCGAGTCGGCTACCCGCGGCGGTACCGCGCCGCCCAGTGCGGCACGGTCCACCGGAACAGCCCGAGCCCGGCGACGCCCAGCGCCAGCCCGAGGCCGGCCAGCCCGGCGAGCCACGCCGGCGGCGCCGGCGACAGGACGAACGCGACCACGAGGACCGGCACCAGCGGGACGGCTGCGCCGAGCGTGAAGAGCGCGAACCGGACCGTATCGAAGAGGAACTCGTTCGGGTCCAGCCCGGCCAGTGCGACCGTCAGCCCGAACAGGTAGACCGACAGGCCGACGAGCAGCGCGCCGCCGGCGAGCGCCACCGACGTCCGCTCGCCCCACAGCGCAACGGCCAGCAGGTAGTACGAGAGCGCCGTCGGCAGCCCCAGCAGGAGGAACGCCCGGAACTTGGCCTCGAACACCGCGGCGGTCGAGAGGGGGTACGCCCCGTAGGCATCGAGGTCGTCGAACTGGGTCACCCAGTTGTACGTCGTGAACGCCGACAGGGGCAGGATGGCGCCGAACGACAGCCCCGTCGAGGGCGCCAGGCCGGTGATGGCCTCGGCGAGCGCGATGAGGTAGGCGCCCACGGCGAACAGCACGCCCCCCGAGAACAGCACCTTCCCGAACCCGCCGCCCGAGCGAGCGACGTCGAGCAGCGTCTTCGACAGGAGGCCGTCCGGGTCGTACCGCAGCCGTCGCCGCCAGCGCGCGAACTGCGCCTCGGCCGTGCGCGCCGGCGTCTCGTGGGTCGGGTCGAAGGCCGCGAAGCCCGCGGCGAGCAGCGCGACGGTCGCCGCCAGCCCGACCGCCGGCGCGAGCGACCCGGGGTCCCGGTAGAGGCCGTACGGGGTGAGCCCGACCAGGTCGACGCCGGCGACCCACGCGCCGCCAAGGGCGACGCCGCCGGCCAGCAGCGCGGCGGTGCCGGTCCGACCCCGCGTCCCGGCGGCGATGGCCGCGAACGTGACCGCGAGCCCGAGGACGAACGTCCCCGCGAGCGTCGCCCACAGCAGGGGCAGCCGGGCGAGGGTGCCGGCCGCGACGGCCGCCGGCGCGTAGGCGACCGCCAGCGGGACGAGGAACAGCGCGGCGTAGTAGGCGACGTCCTTGACGAGGAAGGCCGCGAGCAGCCGCCGCTGGCCGACCGGCAGCGTCCTGGCCGAGAAGACCACCAGCGTGACGTCACCGAGCAGGTCCCGCATCGCGTCGCGGCCGACCAGCCCGGCCGAGCCCGTGTACAGCCCGAAGGCGAGGACGAGCAGGTGGAGCCCGAGGGCGACGTCCGCTGGGCTCGAGCCGGTCCACACCAGCAGCCACACCGCCCCCGCGCCGGCGGCCGCGACGAAGGCCGGGAACGCCGCGAACCGCCGGCCGCCGAACACCGCCGCGTGCAGCCGCCACTCCTCGCGGGCCATGGCGGCCAGCACGGCGACCGTCAGGCCGCGGCCCATCTCACGCCCCGCGGGCGGCCGTCGCCGGCTCCCTCTCGACGTCGGCCAGGAAGACGTCGAGCAGCGACTCGCCCTCGGCCAGCGACCCGGGCTCGCGCTCGGCGACCAGCCGGCCGCCGCGCACGACGCCGACGCGGGTGCACAGCTGCTCGGCGACCTCGATGTGGTGGGTCGACAGGAAGACGGCGTTCCCGGCCTCGACGTACCCCGCGATGAACCGCTTGACCCGCTCCTGAACGATGGGGTCGAGGTTCACGAGCGGCTCGTCGATGAACACGACGGCGGGCTCGTGCAGGAACGTCGCGGTGATCATCACCTTCTGCTGCTGGCCGCGGGAGAGGTCGGTGTTGAGCGTGTCGAGCTTCTCGGCGAAGGCCAGCCGCTCGGTCCAGTCGGCGACCCGGTCGGCGACGAGGTCGTCGTCGAGCTCGCGGACCGTGCCGACGAAATCGAAGTACTCCCGCGGAGTCAGAAACGACGGCGGCGAGGCCTGCTCGGGCAGCACCCCGACCCGCCGCCTGGCCTCGACGGGCTCGGCGGCCGGGTCGACGCCGAGCACCGACACCTCGCCGGCGTCGGGGGCCAGCTGGCCGGTGAGGATGCGGATGGTCGTCGTCTTGCCCGCGCCGTTCGGGCCCAGGAGGCCGAAGAGCTCCCCCGCCTCGACGGCCAGTGACAGCCCCGAGAGCGCGGCGAGCTCGCCGAACGACTTCGAGACGTCGGCCGCGCGGATGACGGTCATCGGACCCCCACCGACCAGCGCCCGCAGGATAAGCCTTCTCCATCGGCGGCGGCGCCCGCGCGCGATTCCGGCCAGTGAGCCGTGCCGGAACGCGATGTCGACCGGGTCAGAGTATCTCGGGCCCGTCGGCCGTCCCGGCGGGCGTTCGTGGCGCGGCGGGGTCGACCAGCCGCACCCAGACGGCGAGCACCGACGGGAGGACGACCAGCGACGCGAGGTAGGCGTAGAGCACCGACAGGCCGGTGAGCACCCCGAACTGGCCGATGGCGGGGAACACCGCGAGCACGAGCACGCCGATGCCGAACACCGTCGTGAGCATGCTGCCGGTCAGCGCGCCGCCGGTGCCGCGGACGGTCCGCTCGAGCGCGGCCATCGCCGGCCGGCGCTCGAGCTCGTCGGCGAACCGGTGGGTGACGTGCACGGAGTAGTCGATGCCGAGCCCGATGGTGATGGCCAGGATGGTCGCGGTGAACGCGTTGAAGGAGATGCCCGCGGCCCGCATCGTCCCGCCGAGCGCGGCGACGGTCACGACGATGGGGACGAGGTTGGCGACGCCGAGCGTGGCGTACCCCACGAACAGGCGGTAGGCCAGCACGAGGAAGACCGCCGCCGCGACCAGCGCGACGGCGAGGCTCACCACCGCGGACTCGAGCAGGACGGACGCGATGGCCTGGAAGACGACCGTGTCGCCCGTCGCGGTGGCCGACGTCCGGTACCGGTCGGCCATCGCGCGGGCGTCAGCGGCGACGGCCGACTGGCTCGCGGAGCTCTTCGTCGGGTAGACCACGCGGGCGCTCCGGCGGTCGTCGGCGAGGTACGACCGGGCCTCCTCGCGGGCCCCCGTCTCGAGCAGCGCGTCGTAGACCTGCCCGAGGTTCCGGTCGGGGACGCCGTCGCCGTCTCGGTCGTTCCGGGCGACCAGGTCGGCGAACTCGGGGTCGCGGGCGGCCTGGTCCCGGACGACCGTGACGATGCTCGTCGCGTCGGCGGACCGGCCGTCGCGGACGAACGCCGGCGGCGGGTCCTCCCCCGCGCGCTGGATGGCCTCCAGCGCCACGTCGCGCTCCATCGGCCCGGACAGCAGCACCGTCACGGTGTCGTCCTGCGCGGAGGCGAATCGGGACTCGAGGAGCTCGAGGTCGCGGACGACGGTGTACTCGCTGGGGCGGAACGGCTCGGGGAGGGCGAGCAGCAGCGGGTCGGTCTCGGCGGGCGGCAGGAAGTCCTCCTCGCTGAACGCGGTGTCGACCCCGGTCGCGTAGTAGCCCGCGCCGACGGTGCCGAGCACGGCGAGCAGCACGAACAGGGCCGGGGCGACGCGGGCGACGGACACCCCCCCGGCGAGCGTCGCGCCGAGCCGCGAGCCCTCCCGGCCGAGCGGCGTCTGGCTGAAGGTGGGCAGGGGGTAGCGCTCGCGCAGCCGGTCGACGTACACCTTCGAGGCGGGCAGGTAGATGCCGAAGACGAGGAACGTGAACAGGATGCCGGCGCTGGCGACGAGGCCGAAGTCCCGGATGGGCGCCAGCGCGGAGGTGAGGTTCGAGAGGAAGCCGATGACGGTCGTCCCCGTGACGAGGGCGAACGCGACGACCAGCTGCCGGCCGGTGACGCGCATCGCCGGGCCGACGTCGAGGCCGGCCACGCGCTCCTCGCGGTAGCGGTTGATGGCGTGGATGCCGAAGTCGATGCCGACCGCCAGCAGCAGCGGCGGCACCGCGATGAGCATCTGCGAGAAGGGGATGCCGGCCAGGCCCATGAACCCGAACGTCCAGACGACGGCCATCACGAGCGCGATGCCGCCCAGGAGCAGGTCGAGGAGGTCCCGGTAGGCGACCACCAGGAACAGGACGATGAAGGCGACCGCGGCCGGGACGGTCAGCAGCAGCGAGTCCTCGATGACGGTCGAGAACTCCTCGGCGAACACGCCCGTCCCGAACACGCGGACGTCGCCGCCGACGGTCGCCACGACGTGTCGGGCGCGCAGCTGGAGGTCCGTGAGCGGGCTCGAGCCGCCGACGCCGGCGCCGGCCGCCAGGCCGGCGGGGACCGAGTGCCGGACGACGCCGACGGTGGCCGACGCCGACGCCGACCGCGGGTTGAAGTCGTCCGACAGGAGCTCGGCGAAGCCGGGGTCCTCCCGGTCGGCGGTCCGGACCGCGGCGTCGATCTCGCCGGGCGTCGCCCGTTCGACGACCCGCAGCTGGCGCTCCGTGGTCGTCGCGGTCGGGTCGATGGTCCGCGCGACGATGGCCGCGGCGCTCGTGGTCGAGACCACCCGGAGCGACGAGGTGCGCTCCAGGCGGTGCTGGGCCTCGAGCATCCGGACCAGCCCCCGCTTTTCCAGCACGTTCTCGCCGGTCTGGATGAGCTGCGTGCTCCCGACGGCACCGCCGAAGCCGCTGCCGAACTCCCGGTCGATCTCCTCGAGCGCCCGCTCGGCGGGGATGTCCCGCGTGAACGACTCGAAGCCCGCCTCGGTACCGACGTTCCCGAGGCCGACGGCGAAGACGGCCGTGACGACGAGGAAGGCGGCGATGACCCGTCCCGGGCGGTCGGCGATTTCGGCCGTCAGCGGCTCGAGCAGGCGGTCGACGGCCATCCTACCGGCGCCGCAGGTACCAGACGCCCCCGACCAGCGCGAGCACGGCGACGGCGGCGGCGAGGAGGGCCACCGGCGGGAGGCCGGCGTCGCCGTTCGCGGTCACGTCGACGGGCACGTCGTAGGTGTTCGACAGCCTGGTGTCGCCGTCCTCGTCCTCGTACTGGAAGTCGAGCGACAGGGGGTAGACCTTCTCGAGCGCGTCCGCGGCGGCGGACAGCTCGAACCGCATGACCGTGGTCTCGCCCGGCTCGAGCCGGGCGACGAACGCCTCGTCGTCGCTCGAGGCGAGCGGGTCGTCGGCGAACAGCTTCGCGGAGACGGCCGACACGGCCTCGTCGCCGGCGTTGGTAACGCGCAGCTCGAGGCGGCCCGAGGTCCCCGCCGCGAGGGGCTCGCCGACCCGCTCGACGTCGAAGACGGGCCGTCGGGGCCCGACGCCGACCCGGACGTCGTGCGGGCCGCTGCGCCGGACGTCGTCCCCGGCGTCGCGGTAGCGGACGGCGAGCGAGAGCTGCCGTGGGCCCGCGGCGGCCGAGTCCGAGACCTCGGCGTCGAAGGAGAACGTCGTCGACTCGCCCGGCCCGAGGTCGCCGACGGCGTGCTCCGTCTCGACCGGGACGACGTTGGCGTTCTCCGCCGAGAAGACCACGACGGCGTTCCGGACCGTCGTCGCGCCGGCGTTGGTGACCGTCCCGCGCAGCGTGCCCTCGTCGCCGACCGCGAGCGTGCTCTCCACGTCGGAGACGGCGAACGCCTGCTCGGCGTCGGGCGTGACGCCCGTCGTGACGGGTTCGGACTGGTGCCGCTCGCCGTCGTCGTCGCGGAAGTCGACGGTCACGGCCAGCGGCAGCGGGCGCGCGTCGATGCCGTCCGCGACAGTGGCGGAAAGCGAGAGCGTCCGGCTCTCCCCCGGCGCCCAGGCCCCGACGAACGTCGCGGCGCTCGTCCCCCCGCCGAACGCGAGCGCCGGGTCCTCCGACCGGACCGTCACGGTCGCGTCCTCGACCGCCTCGGTGCCGTCGTGGCGCACGCGGAGCTCGACGGTCCCGGCGCCGCCGACCGCGACGTCCGCCCGCGCGTCAGCCACGGCGAACCGCGCGCGGTCCTCGACGACGAGCTCGACGGTCGTCTCGACCGTCCCGGACGACTGCGAGTGCGTCGGCCCGTCCGGGTCGTCCTCGTCGATGCGGCTGGTGTACGTGTACGCGACGGTCACTGGGAGCGCGTAGCGGCCCGGCGCGGCCGACTCGTCGACCGAGACGGCGAACGAGACGGGGCCCGCCAGGCCCTCCGGGACGCTCCCGACCGGCCGGGTCGCGGTCTCGACCGAGAGCGGCGCTCCAGCCGCCTCGAGCGTGACCCGGACGTCCCGAGCGGTCGTCACGCGCGACTCGCTGTTCGCGGGGCCGCCGACGTCGATGTCGCCGGCGTTCTGGAGGTACACGTCGAGCGTCGTCCGCTCCCCCGGGACCACCCGGTTGTCCGGCAGGTGGACGCTCAGGTCGGGGCTGCCGCGGGTGTCGGCGTGGGCGACCCCCGCCGTCGACGCGACGACGACGGCGACGAGGACGACGGCGGTGAGTCGGGCCATGGTGGACGGCGGCCACAGCGCGGCCGGCGGTTGCCGGTCCGTCCCGACCGGGCGGCCATAAGCGCACGGAAACCGCAGTACCCGCACCAGCAGTTTATTCCGCGGCGACCGGCTCCGGGCGCGTTCGTCTCGAGGGGCGCTTCCGCGCGGTCGCCAGGTGGGGGCCGGTTACGTCGGTGTAACGTGCCTTCTTATGGGGGCACGGCCCTAGCGGGCGTCCGATGACGGAGCGCACGATCGCCGACGTCCCGCCGAGCGCCAAGCTCGTCTACAAGGTACTGGAGTACGACGGCGCGCTGACCCAGAAGCAGATCGTCGAGCAGTCGATGCTCTCCCAGCGGACCGTCCGCGACGCCCTCTCGAGGCTGCGGGACATCGGCGTCGTCTCCGAGGAGGTCTACATCCCCGACGCCCGGCAGAACCTCTACGAGCTCACCGTCGCCGACGAGCCGGCCGCCGAGACGCCCGCAGCCGAGTCGGTCGACTGACCCGGTCGCGGTCAGCGCAGCTCGTCGGCCAGTTCGTCGAGCGACCCCACGGTCAGCTCCGGCGCCTCGCCGACGTGCAGGGGCGGCTCGCGGGACCGGTTGACCCAGGCGGCGCCCATGCCGGCCTGCGCGGCCCCGACGGCGTCCCATGCGTTCGCCGAGACGAGGATGCACTCGGCGAGCGGGAGGTCGAGCCGCTCGGCGGCGCGCTCGTAGACCGCGGCCGCGGGCTTGTAGGTCCCGACCTCGTCGGCGCTGACGACGGCCTCGAACCGGCCGGTCAGGCCGGCGTTCTCGACGACCGCCTCGAGCATGTCGGGGTCGCCGTTCGAGAGGACGGCCAGCCGGCGGTCGGCGTCGGCCAGCCGGTCGAGCGCGGGCTCGACGTCGGGGAACGGCTCGAGCGCCTCGTAGGCGCCCAGGGCGGCGTCGACGTCGAGGGCTCGGGCGTCGAGCCCGTAGTAGGCCAGCGCGTAGTCCAGCGCGGCGTCGGTGACCGACCGGAAGGGCCGGTAGGCGTCCATCAGCGCGAGCTGGTAGGCGTACGTCAGCTGCCGGTTGCGCCAGCACGCGACGATGGCGTCGACCACGCCGTCGGGGGCGTCGAGCCGCTCGCGGAGCGGCTCGCGGACGCTGTCGGTGTCGAACAGCGTCCCGTACACGTCGAAGCACAGCGCCTCGGGCATGGCCGTTCACACGGACCGGCCCGGGAAAGCCGTTTGGGGGCTACCGGTCGACGTACAGCGAGTAGAGGATGACCGCGAAGCCGACCGCCGCGAGCAGGCTCTCGACGACCAGCGCGACGTCCGTCGGCAGCCGGACGATCTGGTCGACCAGACCGGCGAGCAGCGAGCCGAGCGTCACCAGCCCGAACCCGACGGTCAGCGAGCGCAGCGCCGGCGACCCCGTCCGCCGGAACGCCCGGTAGGCCTGGTAGGTGATCAGCCCGCCGAGCGCCAGCGTCAGCGTCTTCAGGACGACGATCGCCACGGAGACGTCGGTCATGTCCCGCCTCTCACCTCCGACCACAGCTTGGCCAGCTGCTCGTCCGCGCTCCGGGCCGGGCGGGTGATGGTCACGTCGAGCCGCCGTTCCTCGTCGAGGGCGAACCGCACGGCCTCGAAGTCCAGCGAGTACTGCGCCGTGTGGTGCCCGCCCTCCCGGATGCGGGTCCGCTCCTCGACGACCGAAGCGTCGGTCAGCAGCTCGAGCTTGCGGTAGGTCGTAGAGAGCGGCATGTCGCAGGCCTCGGAGAGCTCGCGTGCGGTCCGCGGGGCGGACAGCGCCCGGATGAGGCGCCGGCAGTCAGGGTCGTCCAGGGCGTCGAGGACGGTAGCCGGCGCCGGCGGCTCGGCCCCGGCGAACGGGTCCCGCACCATCACCCGGCGGTACCCGCGAGGGACCCAAAGTTCATTCGATGCGGCTGACGCCGGTTCTTCGGCGGTCTGGGCCGGCCGCGGCCCGCCCGACCTTGAGCTAGCCGAGCAGGTAGCGAAGCCAGGGGTGGTCCTCGACGACGGCCAGCTCCTCGAGCCGGCGGTCGAGCCCGAGGAGGCGACCCGCGCCGAAGGCGCCGAGGCCGAACAGCAGCATGGCGTAGACGAGGTGGTCGTCGACCACCCAGCCGTTGGCGACCGGCAGGCCCGCCAGCAGCCCACCCTCCAGGCTCGCGGCCCAGAAGGACAGCATGATGACGGCCCCCCAGAACGCGTTCCACCGCACGAGCGCACCCAGGAGCAGCCCGAGGCCGGTCAGCGTCAGGCCCCACATCACGAGCGCGTCGACCAGCGGACTGCCGGCCATGCCGGCCCAGGTCGCCGCCAGGGGGTTGCCCGCGGGGATGGCGTTGGCCAGGAAGCTGGCCGCGGTCCAGTCGTTCGCCGGGTCCGCGTCCAGGTAGGTGACGAGCTTCGTGGCCCCGCCCTGGAACAGCGTCCAGCCCATCACGACGCGCAGCCCCACGAGTGCGTAGCCGATCCAGGTCTCGCTGTACTCGAACGTCGTATCGCTGCCGAACAGGTCGGCCTCGAGCTGTCGGGTCGCCATGGTTGGATTCCTCACGGGTTGGCGTTCGACGCCCGAGATATTCAACGCGCCTGCGATTCTCAGGAACTGGGAACACCGTTCTCCGCCGCCGGTTCGAGAGCCCCCGCTCTGCCCGACGGACCTCAGCCGTCGGGCGTGCCGACGACGCCGGCGTCGACCAGCTCGTCGACCGTCGCGTCGTCGTAGCCGACCTCACCGAGCGCCTCCCGGCTGTGCTCCCCGACGGCCGGCACGCCGCGGTCGAGCTCGAAGCGCTCGCCGCGGACCCGCGCGGGATACGCGATGGCGCCGAACGGCTCGCCGTCGACCGGCATGGGTCGGTAGAGCTCCCTGGCCTGCACCTGCTCGTCCTCCCAGACGCTCGCCGTGTCGTGGACCGGCGCGGCGGGGACGCCGCGGTCGGCCAGCCGCTCGAACCAGTCCGCCGTCGGTCGCTCGGCGAGCGTCTCCCCGAGCAGCTCGTTGACCGCTCCCCGGCGCTCCCGCCGGCCGTCGACCGTCGCGAACCGCCCGTCCTCGCCGAGCTCCGGCCGGTCGAGGGCCGCACAGAGCCGTCGCCAGTGGCGGTCGGTCGCGACGATGACCGCGAGGTGGCCGTCGGCGGTCGCGTAGACGTTGTACGGGACGAACTCGCGCAGCTCGTTGCCCAGCCGCGGGTAGGGCTCGCCCGTCGCGAACGTGTAGCCGGCCCGGACCGACAGCCAGGCGACCAGCGAGTCGGTCATCGAGACGTCGAGGTAGGCGCCCTCGCCCGTACGCTCGCGGCGGAGCAGCGCCGCGAGCACCGACTGGACCCCGTACGCCGCCCCGGCGAGGTCGCCGATGGGGAGCCCGGCGCGGTGCGGCGGCCCGTCGGGGGGACCGGTCAGTCCCATGTGGCCGCTGGTCGCCTGGGCCACCATGTCGAGCGCCGGGACGTCGGCGTACGGGCCGGTCTGGCCGAAGCCGGTGATCGAGCAGTAGACGACGCCGGGGTTGCGCTCGGCGACGGCGTCGTAGCCGAGACCGAAGCGGTCCATCCGGCCCGGCGGGTGGTTCTCGACGAGCACGTCGGCCGCGGCGGCCAGGTCGAGCACGGCGTCGCGGCCACGCTCGGTCGACAGGTCCAGCGCCAGCGAGCGCTTGTTCCGGTTGACTGAGGCGAAGTAGGCGCTCCGTCCGGCGACGTGCGGCGGGTTCGACCGGCCGATGTCGCCGCCGTCGGGGCGCTCGACCTTCAGCACGTCCGCCCCGAGGTCGGCCAGCGACATCGAGGCGAACGAGCCGGCGACGACCTGCGTGACGTCGAGGACGGTCAGGTCATCGAGCAGCACGGTCGGACCACTCCGCGGCGGGTGCGTGGGGCGCTGACGTCTTCGGGCGCACGGTCGAGGGCTCGCCCGCGTCGGCTTATAGCTGCTGCCGGCGGGCGTCCGGGTCCGTCTCGAACCGGGCGCCGTGGCTCACGCGCCGAGCCGGAGCAGCCGGTTCCCGACGATGGCCGCGAACGCGACCGCCAGGAGGACCGCGAGCACGCCGAACGCCGGCCCCCAGCCGGCGACGTCGGCGACGGCCCCGACGGCCGCGTTGCCCGTCGCCCCGCCGAGGATGTACAGCGTCCGGACGAGGCCGAAGCCGACGCCCCGCTCGGCAGCCCCGAGGTCGTCCATCACCCGCGACTGCAGCGGCGCGCCCCAGCTCATCGCGAAGCCCACGAGCGCGACGGCGGGCACCGCGCTCGCGAACGTCGTCCCGACGACCAGCAGCGCGTAGCCGGCGACGCCCGCCAGCATCGCCATCGCCAGCACCGCGTCGCGGCCCAGCCGGTCGGACAGCCAGCCGCTGGCCGGCTGCCCGGCGGCCACGACCGCGAAGTAGCCCGAAAAGAGCAGGCTCGCACCCCCGACGGACAGCGCGTGGTGCTCCATGAGGAACGTCGGGAGGAATGACATCGTGGCGAGCAGCACGAACTCGCCGAGGATGGCCACCCCGGCGGCGAAGGCGATGGGCCGCCGGCGCAGCAGCGCCCCGAGCGTCCGCAGGTCGACGGCGTCCCGCATCGCCGTCCCGGGGTTGACGGGTGGCGTCGGCCGGACGGCGACGGCGAACGCGGCGAGCACCAGCCCGGCGACGGCCGCCCCGACCCACAGCGCGGCGCGCCAGCCGGCCGCCAGCGCGAGCGCGGCGGCGACCGGCGCGTCGAGGCCGGCGACCTGGCTGCCGATGCGGTGGGTGCCGACTGCCCGGCCGAGCTGGTCGAACAGACGCGTCAGCAGCGCCGTCGCGACGTTGTAGTACAGGCCCGCGCCGGCGCCGAGCACGACGACGAAGGCGACGAACGCGGCGAACGCCGGCGCCGCGCCCGCGGCCAGGCTGCCGGCCGCGGCGAGCCCGAGCGCCAGCAGGACGACGCGGCGCTCGCCGAACCGGTCGCCGAGCACGCCGCTGGGCAGCTGGGCGAGCGCGTAGGCCACCCACATCCCCGTCAGCGCCAGCCCGATGGCGCCGCTCGTGACCGAGAACTCCTCCATGATGGCGGTGACGACCGGGCTGATGACCAGCTGAGCGAAGCGGATGGCGAAGTACGCCGCCAGGCACAGCGCGAGCACCGTGTGCCGGTAGCGCAGCTGCACGGCCCCGACCAGCGGTGGGCCCCGCCATGACGCTTTCGACCGCGGACGGCCGCCGCCAGCGGGCTGGAGCCGGTCGACGTCCCCCCACGCGGACTCGGTAAGCCTAATAACGGGCCTTCGAGTCATCGCGTACGATGGAGATAACGGACATCGAGACCGTCGTCCTGGGGAGCGCCGTCGACGCCGCCTCGCTGCCGGCGGAGGTCGCCGACCGGTCGATCGAGATCTCGTCGGTCGTCGTGAAGGTCCACACCGACGCCGGGCTCACCGGCCTCGGCGAGTCGTTCTACCGGTCGGTCGAGCACAACCGCTTTCTCGCCGAGAGCATCGAGGCGATGGGCGAGCACATCGTCGGGAAGGATCCGCTCGCGGCGACGGCCCGCTGGCACGAGCTGTACGTCCACGTCAAGCGCGCCGGCGCCTGGGGGGCCCTGTCGGCGCTCGACGAGGCGCTCTGGGACATCAAGGGCAAGCACGCAGGCCGGCCGGTCGCCGACCTGCTCGGCGGCCCCGTCAACGAGGTGACGGCGTACGCGACGTTCCCGGTCTCGAAGACCCCCGAGGAGCTCGCCGAGTCGGCGAACTGGCTCGCGGAGAAGGGCTTTGCGGCGATGAAGGTCGGTGCCGGCTTCGGCGTCGAGCGGGACCGCGAGCGGATGCGGACCATCACCGACGGCATCCCGGACGACTTCGGGCTGGCCATCGACGCCAACACCTCCTACGAGTTCGACGACGCGCTGGCCGTCGCGAAGACCGCGAGCGAGCTCGAGCTCGAGTGGTTCGAGGAGCCCATCTCCCACACGGACGTCGAGGGCCAGGCCGAGCTCAACCGGCGGGTCTCCGTGCCCATCTCGGGCTTCCAGACGCACACGCCGCACTACCGCGCGGTGGACCACCTCCGGGCGAACGCACTGGAGATCTACCAGCCGTCGCTGGATTACGTCGGCGGCGTGACCGGCGCGCGCCGCGTCGCGACGCTCGTCGAGGCGTTCAACAAGCGGCTGGTGCCCCACGCGCTCGGGCCGGCGGTCAACTACGCGGCGAGCCTCCACGTCGCGGCCGCCTCGCGGGCCTGCCGGCTCATCGAATTCGCGGTGCTCGACGACACCGTCGACGACCCGGGCGAGTACGTCGCGGGGCCGTACGTCGCCAACCCGGAGGCCATCTACGTCCGCGACGGCGGCACCATCCCGGCGCCGGAGGGCCCCGGCCTGGGCGTCGAGCTCGACGACGACGCGGTCGAGGCGCTCCGCGTCGACTGACCCGGCCGGGGGGAACATCGAAGTCGGCCGGCCGCCTCGTTGCCGGCATGGACGGCTCACGCTCCACCTCGTCGACGCGGCTGTACGGCGCGGCCATCGCGTTCGCCAGCGGCGGCTACTCGGTGCTCGTCGGCTCGACCGGACGGACCGCCGGGGCGTGGCTGATGCTCCTGCTCGGCGTCGTGGTCGTGCTCCACGGCGCCGTGCTGCTGTCCTCGTGGGCGGACCGGCTGGGGGACGCCAGCGGTCCGCTGATGATCGGCTACGCGGTGCTGATGCTGGCCAACCAGCTCTGGATGGTCGCGATGCCCGGCGGGGCGATGGACGGCGGCATGATGGATGGCGGCGGTATGGGCGGGGGCATGATGGATGGCGGGATGATGGGCATGGGTTGGGACGCCGGGATGGTCACGCTGGCGCTACTGATGCTCGCGAGCGGCGCCATCATGACCGTCCGCTCGGACGGGATGTGACGGGTCGGACCTGGTGGTCTGGACGGGCGACGGTCGGTCCTGGCGGCGGGTGGCGCGCGACGGTCAGTACGACCGCGGGAGCCCGAGCACCTGCTCGCCGAGGTAGTTGAGCACGAGCTGCTGGGTGATGGGCACCAGCCGGGTCAGCCGGGCCTCCCGGAAGTAGCGCTCGACGTCGTACTCCGTGGCGACCCCGAAGCCGCCGTGGGTCTGGACGGCGGCGTCGGCGGCCTCGAAGGCGGCCTCCGCCGCGAGGTACTTCGCGGCGTTCGCGCGGGCGCCGGCGGCCTTCTGGTCGAGCGACTCGAGGCGCGCCGCGGCCGAGTAGGTGACCTCCCTGGCGGCGACGAGGTGGGCGTACGCCGCGGCCAGCGGGTGCTGGACGGCCTGGTTCTGCCCGATGGGATGGCCGAACACCTCGCGCTCGCCGGCGTACTCGACGCCGCGCTCGAGGGCGACCTCCCCGAGCCCGAGGCACTCCGCGGCGATGACCAGTCGCTCCTCGTTGAGGCCGTCGAGCACCTGGTAGAATCCGCGGCCCTCCTCGCCGACGAGGTGCTCGGCCGGCACGCGAAGCCCGTCGAACCACAGCTGGTAGGAGTGGACGAACTCGCTCACGGACTTCGGGATGGCCTCCTTCTCGAAGGCGCCCTGCGACTCGGCGTCCGCGAGGTCGACGAGGAACATCGAGATGCCGCGCGTGCGCTTCTCGACCTCGTCCCGCGGGGTCGTCCGAGCGACGAGCAGCAGGTAGTCGGAGGCGTCCACCCGCGAGGTCCATATCTTCCCGCCGTCGATGACGTACTCGTCGCCGTCGCGCTCCGCGCGCGTCTCGATGGCCGTCGAGTCCGAGCCCGCGTTGGGCTCCGTGAGCCCGAACGCCTGGATGGCGACCTCGCCGTCGGCGACCTTTGGGAGCAGCCGCTCCTTGAGCGCTTCGCTGCCGTACTTCACGAGCGGCACGGAGTTGTAGATGCCGCCGTGGACGGCCTGGGCGGCGGAGAACCCGCCGCCGCCCGCGGCGATCTCCTCCATCATCACGACGACCTCCTCGGTCGTCATCCCGGCGCCGCCGTAGGCCTCCGGCAGCAGCGCGCCCAGCCAGCCGCCGGCCGCCAGCTCGTCGACGAAGTCCTGCGGGTACTCGCCGGTCCGGGCGCGCTCGCGCCAGTACTCGCGGTCGAACTCGGCCATCAGCTCGCGGATGCTCTTCCGGACGAGCCGCTGTGACTCGGTGAGCGCCACCGTGTCGAACGAGACGGTCATCGTCGGACCGTCGTCCGGCGCGACAATAACTCTGCGGAGTCTGGCGAACGGGTCCAGAGGGCGCGAACGTCCCTGGAACCCGCTCCGCCCGGCCGGGACCCTCGAGGAGCTACCGCGTCCGCACCAGCGCGTCCACGACGTGGCAGCGGCCGTCCGCCACGATGACCGGGTTGAGGTCGAGCTCGGCGACGGGCCGCTCGGCGGCCAGCCGGCTGGCCGCCGCGGCCAGCTCGGCCAGCGCCGCCCGGTCGGCCTCGCCGAGCCGCTCGGCCAGCGTGGTCTCCCCGATGGCCTCGCGGGCGTCCTCGACCCGGGCCGGCGCCAGCCGCAGGGCGCGGTCGTCGACCGACTCGACGAGCACCCCGCCGGAGCCGACGGCGAGCACCGGCCCGAACCCCTCGTCGCGGAGCGCGCCGACCAGCGCCTCGGCGCCGTCCTCGACCTGTCGCTGGACGACGACCCGCTCCGCCCCGGCGTCGGGGACGGCATCGGCCACGTTCGCGACGATGTCCTCGTACGCCGTCCGGGCGGCGTCGGCGTCGGGCACGTCGAGCGCGACCCCGCCGACCCGGTTGCGGTGCGGCACGGCGGGCGAGTCGACCTTCATCGCCACGGGGTAGCCGAGCTCGCCGGCGGCCGCGGCGGCCCCGTCGGCGTCCTCGACCACGCGGCTCGGCTCGACCTCGACGCCGTGCTCGGCGAGCAGCCCGGCGGCGGCCGCCCAGTCCAGCACCGAGTCCGCCGGCAGGTCCGCCGCGTCGGGGCTCGGCTCGGGCAGC
Source organism: uncultured Halobacteriales archaeon (assembly GCA_964628745.1). Lineage (GTDB taxonomy): Archaea > Halobacteriota > Halobacteria > Halobacteriales > Hikarchaeaceae > CAZVOR01. Next base: position 25,369 of record CAZVOR010000001.1, on the reverse strand, counting down.
GCCAGCGGCTCGCGGACCCGCTCTCGGGCCTCCCGCGCGCGGACCAGCGACGCCAGCGCCTCGACGCAGCGCTCTGGGTCGTAGAACAGCGGCACCGACTCGCGCAGTCGCTCGTAGGGCTGCGGGTCGGGGAGCACGCCGGGCTCCTTCCGCCCCGTCCAGCAGACGAGCACGGGGGCGTCCGCGCGCTCGACGACGCGCTCTATCGCCGCGGCGACGTCGCTGGCGTGGTCGTCGACCGCCGACATCCCGATGGCGACGAGGTACGCGTCGAACGCGTCGTCGGCGAGGACGACGTCGGCGATGTCGTCGAGCACGTACGAGCCGTAGCCGCGGATGTCGACGGGGTTCGGCAGCGAGCCGAACGTCAGCAGGTCCTCCATGTCGAGCAGCGCACGCTCGGTCTCCGCCGACAGCGGCGGCAGTTCGAGCCCTCGCTCGCTGACGAAATCCGCCAGAAGGCTGGCGAGCCCGCCGCTGGTCGAGAGGACGCAGACGCGATCGCCCGCCGGCGGGTCGTAGCGCGCGTGGACGCTCGCGAGCCCGACGAGGTCCGGGACGTCGGCGACCCGCTGGACGCCGGCCTGCGCCAGCGCGGCGTCCCAGACCGCGTCGTTGCCGGTCGTCGACCCCGTGTGCGAGAGCGTCGCCGCGTCGGCGACCTCGGAGCGGCCGACCTTGACGGCGAGCACGGGCGTCCCCGAGCGCGTCGCCCGGGCGGCGACCTCGACGAACCGCCGGGCGTCGGCGAGCCCCTCGACGTAGCAGCAGATGACGTCCACGCGGTCGTCGGCCGCGAGGTACTCGACGTAGTCGGTGAGCGCCAGGTCGGCCTCGTTGCCCGTCGAGACGATGTGCGAGAACGCGACGTCCTCGTCGGTCGCCCGCTCGTAGAACGTCGTGAACGCGAGCGCGCCGGACTGGCTCACCAGGCCGATGCGTCCCGGCTCGGGCCGGCGGGAACAGGTCGCCGTGAGCACCGTCTCGGCGTGCATGCTCGCGTAGCCGATGGTGTTCGGCCCGCAGACCCGGATGCCCGACTCCTCGGCGATGGCCGAAAGCTCGGCCTGGAGCGCCTCCCCGCGCTCGTCGGCCTCGGCGAAGCCGGCCGTGATGACCAGCGCCGCCGGTACCCCCATCTCCCCCGCCTCGCGGACCACCTCGACGGCGGGCTCCCGCGGGATGGAGACGACGGCGAGGTCGACGACCGCCGGGACGTCCGAGAGGCTGTCGTAGCAGGGCCGGTCCCAGGCCTCCTCCCGGCCGGGGTTGACGAAGTAGACGTCGCCGGCGTAGCCGTAGTCGAGCAGGTTGTCGATGAGTCGCGAGGCGTACCACGAGTCGGGGCTCGCCCCGACGACGGCGAGCGAGTCGGGCTCGACGAGCGGGTCGAGGTCCGGCCGGCCGCCCCCGGCTGGTCGGTCCGCCGGGCCGTCCGCCCCGTCCGTCGGGTCAGTCACCGAACGCCCCCGAATCGCGCCACCGGTCGAGCGTCGTCTGGTCGTCGGCGACTGCGCCGAACACCTCGTCGGTGTGCGCGCCCAGCTCCGGCGCGGGGGAGCGGATGGGGGCGTCGTACTCCGGGAAGTTGACGGGGTGGCCGGGCAGCAGCACGCGCTCGCCCCCCGCGTCGACGTGCTCCCGGACGAGCCCGCGGGCCCGCGTCTGTTCGTGGTCGACGACGGCCTCGACGTCGGACAGCGGTCCGACCGGGAAGCCGGCCTCGTCGAGCGCCTCGGTCCAGTAGGCCGTCGGCTCGGCCGCGAACTCCTCCTCGATGGCGCCGACGACGGTCTCGCGGTGCTCGACGCGGTCGTCGTTGGTCGGGTACTCCCGGAGCTCCTCGCGACCGAGCAGGTCGACGAAGTCGTCCCAGCGGTCGTCCGACGGGACCCCCGTCACGAGGTAGCCGTCGGCCGTCTCGAACAGCTGGTAGGGGACGAGCGCCTGGTGGGAGGTCCCCTGCGGGCCCGGCACGGTGCCGTCAATGGAGTACCAGGTGAGGTACTCGTTCATGAGGTGGACGATGGCGTCGAACAGCCCGACGTCGAGCTCGCCGACGAACGAGTCGTCGCTGGTCGCGTCCGCGGCGCCAGCGCTCGCGCCGTCCGGCCCGCCACGGGCGCCGGTCTCCCGCTGGTACAGCCGCGCGAGGACCCCCATGGCGGCGAACGTGCCCGTGGCGAGGTCGCCGATGGCCTGGCCGACCTTCACGGGGTCGCCGCCCTCCGGACCCGTCACCGACATGATGCCGCCCTCGGCCTGGAGGATGAGGTCCAGGCCGGGCTTCTCCCGGTACGGCCCCGTCTCGCCGTAGCCCTTGATGGACGCGTAGACGATGTCCGGGTTCACCGCGGTCACGTCGTCGTAGCCGATACCGAGGCGGTCGGTGACGCCGTAACCGAAGTTCTCGACGAAGACGTCCGCGGCCTCGAGCAGGGAGCGGGCGGCCTCGACGCCCGCCTCCCGCTTCAGGTCAAGCGTCACCGAGCGCTTGTTCCGGTTGTTCGCCTGGAAGTAGCCCGAGCGCATCGCCGGGCCGGGGCCCTGCGTGCGCGTGGGGTCCCCCGTACCGGGTCGCTCGATCTTGACGACGTCGGCGCCGAGGTCGGCCAGCAGCGCGCCGCAGAACGGGCCGGCCCGGTGGGCCGTCATCTCGACGACGCTCACGCCGGCCAGCGGTCCGTCGGCCGGGGCGTTCGAATCGTTGCCGGCGGCCGAATCGCCGCCGGCCGGGGCGTCCCCCATCGTCAGCCCTCGTTGAACTCGTCGACGAGCCGCTCGCGCTCCGCGGTGTCGAACTGCTCCCACCATACCTCGGCCTCGTGGGCGTGGGCCGACTCGAGGTCGGGCGCGTCGGCCGAGTAGTTGATGGCCCGCTTGGAGTTCTTCACCGCCCGCCGGCCCGTGCTCTGGATGGCGTCGACGAGGCCGGCTACCTCGTCGTCGAGCTCCCCCGCGGGGACGACCCGGTTGACCAGCCCGATGCGGTGGGCCTCCTCGGCGTCGATGAGCCCGGCGGTGAACACCAGCTCCTTGACCTTGGCCTCGCCGACCAGCTGGGTCGCCCGGTAGGTCGAGCCGCCGCCGGGGATTTGCCCGATGTTCGTCGTCGGGACCCCGAACTTCGCGTGGTCGGCCGCGACCCGGAGGTCGCAGTAGGTCGCGAGGATGAAGCCCCCGCCGACGCAGTAGCCGTTGATCTTGGCGATGGTCGGGCAGTGCAGCTCGTGCGCCGCCCGGTAGACGTCCTCGTAGAACAGCCGCTGGCGGTCCATCTGGTGGCCGTGCTCGGCGGCCGGGCCGGCGTACTGGCCGATGTCGGCGCCCGAGGAGAACGCGTCGTCCCCCTCGCCGGTGATGACCACGGCGTCGATTGACCGGTCGAGCTGCACCTCGCCGAACGCCCGGCGGAGGTCGTGCATCGTCTCCGTGTTCAGGGCGTTGTACACCTTGGGCCGGTGGAGCTCGAGCGTCGCCACCCCGCCGGCGACGTCCACCGTGATGTGCTCGTAGGCGTCGTAGGCGACCATGGCTCACCCGACGGGGCCCTGGCCATCAAGCCTTCGGAACCATGGTCGGGACGGCCGCGCGACCCATCATGCCGGCGGCCCAACCGTTAAGCCGACGCGGGTGAGCCTGCGAGCATGGCGCACTACGGCTACCTGCTGCCGACGCGCGGCGCGGTGCTCGGCAGCGACGACCCGGCGACGCTCGCGGCGAAGGCCCAGGCCGACGTCGTCGGCCTCGCCGTCCGCGCGGAGGCGCTCGGCTTCCGGTCGGCGTGGGTGGGCGACAGCGTGCTGGCCAAGCCCCGGCTCGACGCCGTCACGACGCTCGCGGCGGTCGGCGCGGCGACCGACGGGCTCGACCTTGGGACGGCGGTGCACCTGCCGGGACTGCGGCACCCGGTCAACTTCGCCCACCGGACGGCGACGCTCGACCAGCTGTCGGGCGGGCGGCTCCGGCTGGGCGTCGGCGTCGGCATCGGCGAGGACGTCGAGGCCGAGTACGCGAACCTCGACCTCGACTTCGCGACCCGCGGCGCCCGGCTCGACGAGACGCTCGCGGCGACCCGGGCGCTCTGGGGCGGCGAGGCGGTCGACTTCGACGGCGACCACGTCTCCCTGTCCGGCGCGAGCATCGGCTTCGGCCCGGCCAGCCCGCCGCCGGTCTACGTCGCCTCGGCGGCGTTCGACGTGGCGGACGGGTTCCCGCGTCGCATCCGCGAGCGGCTGGCCGACCACGGCGACGGCTGGCTGCCCATCGGCGTCGACCCCGACGACTATCCGACGGGCCTCGAAAACGCCCGGGACGCCCTCAAGGCGGCCGGTCGCGACCCCGCCGCGCTCGACCCGGCGCTGTACCTCGACGTGCTCGTCGGCGACCGGGAAGCGGTGCTCGAGCAGGCGAAGGCGTTCCACCGCGCGTACTACCCCGCCCGGCCCGACCCGACGGACGAGTACCTCCTCGAGCGAGGGGCGATGGGCGCTCGCGAGGACGTGGCGGCGACGCTCGAGGCCTACCGCGAGGCCGGGGTCGAGACGTTCGTGGTCCGCTTCCCGACCGGCGACCAGCGGACCCAGCTCCGGAGGTTCTCAGCGCTCGCCCTGTAGCCCCGGTCAGACAGAGGAGACGATGATCTCGTCCGCCGCGAGGATGACCACGATGCCGACCGCGGCGATGCCGGCGGTCACGAGGAACCCCAGCCGGAGGGAGACGAGGTCGGAGACGGCCCCGATGAGGTACGGGCCGACGGCCGCGCCGATGGCCGCCGCGGTCTGGGTGACCGCGAACATCGACCCGCTCTGGGTCGGCGTCGTCGCGCCCGCCGCGATGGCGTTCACCGCCGGGTAGATGGAGTACATCGCGATGCCGAGACCGGCGAAGGCCACCGGGAGGACGAGCCGGGGCATCGGGACGAGCACCAGGACGGCGATGGCCAGCGCCGTCAGCGTGAAGCAGCCCCCGGCGAACAGCCGTCGGTCCACCCGGTCCACGCCGTACCCGGCGGCCGTCGAGGCCAGTCCCGCGGCCACCATCGTCACCGCGAGCATCGCGTTCCCGAACGTCGGGTCGGTGCCGACGAGGTCGGAGGCGAACACGGGCGTGAACGACTGGACCGCACGGACCTCCGCCCCGACGACGGCGAACAGCCCGATGAGGCCGAGCATGGTCGGCGAGCGGACGAACTGCCACGACCGCCGGGCGGTCTCGCCGAGGGTACCCGAGAGCTCCTGGCGGGCCGCGGCCAGCAGGCTCGCGCTCGGGGCCGGCGGCTCGTCCGATGGCACGACCCGGGGGTAGGCGAGATAGAGCAGGACCGCGAACACCAGGCCCAGACCGGCCCCGACGAGCAGGGCGGCCCGCCAGCCGGCCGAAACGGCGACGGCCGTCATGACCACGGGCGAGGCGACCGGCCCGAGGACGCCGATCATGCCGTGGATGCCCATGCTCCGCCCGTGGGTCTCGGTCGATTCGCTGTCGCTGATGACCGACATGCCGGTCGGGTGGTAGGTGCTGCCGCCGAAACCGGCGACGACCATCCCGACGAGCATGAGGCCGAACGAGGGCGCGAACGCGACGAGCGCGATGCCGACCGAGAGGAGGGCCTGACCGAACGCGAGCAGCCGTCGGGGGTCGTAGACGTCGACGAGCCGACCGACGGGGAGCTGGACGACGGAGTAGGTCACGAAGAAGGCGACGACCAGCAGGCTCGCCTGGGCGTAGGAGATGCCCAGTTCGGGCACGAGGAACGGGAACAGCGGCGGGATGATGATGCTGAAGAACTCGTTGAACCCGTGGTTCGTCGAGAGCAGCCAGACGAGGCCGGGGTGCTCGACGTCGACGAGGGTCCGGGCGCGAGTCGTCATCGACATTCGGGTAGTGTAGCCCAACTGCAGCCTCGATTTGTACCTTCCGCTTCGGTCACGGCCGCCGGGGACGAGCCCCCGTGACGACCGGCTGACGCGGCCGCCACCGGCCACGGTCCCGACGCGGTCGTTACCGCAATCCCAACGGTTCTTACGGGCGGCCAGGGTAGCCCGACCCATGCACGTCACCGACGTCGAGGCCGTCCCGCTGCGCCGCGAGCTCGACGACCGCTTCGCGAACGCCCAGAAGTGGATCGGCAGCCGCGAGTACTGCCTCGTCAGGGTCGAGACCGACGCCGGGGTCGAGGGGTGGGGCGAGTGCTGGGGGCCCGTCGCCGGCAACCGCGAGCTCGTCGAGGAGTACGTGGCGCCGTGGCTCGTCGGCCGGGACGCGAGCGCCGTCGAGCAGGTCCACGACGACCTGCTGTTCAAGCTGACGTCCTCCTTTCACTCCTACGCGCCCGCCAGCGTCATCTCCGGCGTCGACATCGCGCTGTGGGACGCCCGCGGGAAGGCGCTCGGCGAGCCGGTCTCGACGCTGCTGGGCGGCCGCCGCCGTGACTCCGTCCGGGCGTACGCCACGGGGCACTTCTGGCCGGACGTCGACAGCTTCGAGGCCATCCGGGAGTCGGTCGTCCGCGAGGCCGAGGGACACGTCGCGGCGGGGTTCGACGCGCTGAAGACCAAGATCGGGCTGCACCGGCACCCGGACTTCCCCTACGGCTGGCGCGAGGACGTCGAGCTCGTCCGGGCTGTCCGCGAGGCCGTCGGGCCGGAGGTCAGGCTCTCCACCGACGCCAACCACGCCTACGACGTGGCGACCGCCGAGCGCGTCGGCCACGCGCTGGCCGACCTCGACGTCTTCTTCTTCGAGGAGCCGGTCGTCCCGCGCGACGTCGACGGCTACGCGAGGCTCGGCCGCGAGCTCGACGTGCCGCTGGCCGGCGGCGAGTGCTGGGCGTTCGACCACGAGTTCGAGCGCGTGCTCGACGCCGGCGCCGTTGGCGTCACCCAGCCGGACGTCACGAGCGCCGGCGGGCTGACCTCGACCCGCCGGGTCGCGACGCTCTCGGCGGCGAACAACGTCCAGTGCATGCCCCACGTCTTCGGCAGCGCGGTCGCGCTGGCCGCGAGCCTGCAGGTCATCGCGACCATCCCGGGCGAGCCGATGCTCGAGTTCGACCGGACGCCGAACCCCATCCGCGACGACCTCGCGGTCGACCCGGTGGAGAACGAGGGCCCGCAGGTGGCCATCCCCGACGCGCCCGGCATCGGGGTCGAGCTGGACGAATCCGTGCTCGAGGAGTTCCGCGTCGACTGAGCGGCCGTCCGCCCGACCGAGCGACCGACCTGTCGGATGGGCGGGTGACGCCCACTACCCGGCCGTCCGCCGGCGCCGTCAGTCGGCCGCCACGCCGACCGCGGCGTCGCGGAACGTCCCGACGAGCGACTCGACCGACCGCGACTCGACGTCCTCGACGGCCTCGACGACCGCCGCCCGCGTCCGGTCGTCCCAGCCGGCGGCGCCGGTCAGCTCGTCGAACTTCGCGACGACCGCGTCCCACGACAGGGGGTTCTCGGGCTCGCCGCGGGCCGCGTCGACGAACCGCTCGCGGGCCTTGCCGCCGGCGCGGACGGTCACCCGGGCGGCCCATCGCTCGGGGAACAGCGCGCGGACCTCGTCGGTGGCCTCGACCTCGGTGGCGTCCATCAGTCGGCGGAGCTCGCCGTCGTCGAGGCGGTCCTGGGCGTCGAGGAACGCGCGGAGCCCGGCCTCGCCCTCGGCGAGCGCGAGCGCCGCGGCGAACGGCATGCTGAACTGGCAGTCGACGAAGTTCGCCGGCCGGCGCTTGGCGTCGATGGGGTCGCCGGTGAGCGTCACGCCCGACTTCGGCAGCGCCACGTGGACCGACTCGACCGCCGCCGGGTCGACATCGAGGTCGAGCAGGCCGTCTATGGCCGCGTGCATGTACCGGCAGCACGGGTACGGCTTCAGCGCGGTCTCGAGGACGGCCTCCCGCTCGCCGAGGTCGTCGAAGGCGGCCGGGTCCGGGTCCTCGGTGTAGCCGGCGAAGAAGCCGAACTGGCCCTCGACGGGGTCGGCCGAGCCCCTGAACCCCGCCCGCGCCAGCGAGACGGCGGTCACGCCGCGGGCCGCGGCCAGCCCGGGATGGAGCCGCTTGTTCCACGCCCCGTTGGCGAGGAACTGCAGCGAGCCGGCTGCCTGCGAACCGTTGACGCCGAACGCCGCCGCGAGCTCGTCGGCGTCGAGCCCGGCCACGACGCCGGCCGCGGCCGTCGCACCGAACGTCCCGCAGGTCGCGGTGATGTGAAAGCCCCGGCCGTAGTGCGCCTCCGGGTTGACGGCCCGGCCGAGGGTGGCCGTCACGTCGTAGCCGGCCCGGATGCCGGCCAGCAGCCGCTCGGTCGGGGCCCCCTCGTGCTCGGCGACGGCCAGCGCGGCGGGGACGACCGGCGCCCCGGGATGCAGCGACGACTCGCGGTGGGTATCGTCGAAGTCGAGGCTGTGCGCCATCGCGCCGTTGAACAGCGCCGCGTGGTCGGCGGGATGGCGCTCGCCGGTCGGAAGCGCCGTCGCCGCGTCGCCGGCGCCGCCGAGTCCGCGGAGCCCGCCCTCGAACGCCGGAGTCGAGTCGGCCGCGGCGTAGCCGCCGACCACCAGCCCGAGGTGGTCGAGCAGGTGGTGCCGCAGCTGTGCCTTCACGTCGTCCGGGGCGCCCCCGTGGTCGGCCCCCAGGCAGTGCTCGACGAGCCGGTCGGTCGCGTCTGGGCGGTCCATGGCCGGCCTTGGTCGCGCGTGGATAAGTATCCCGGTGGCCGCCCGGTCACTCCCCGCGGATGCGGTCGACGGGCGTGGACAGCGCGAAGTGGTACTTGCCGAGCCCGAGGAGGACGAGCGCCGGGACGGTGAACGGCAGCGTGATGAACACGAGCGAGCCGAAGATGCCCGCGAGCAGCGCCGTTCCCCAGTGGGTCCGCCGGCGGGCGAAGTAGGTCCCGACGCCCTGGAAGACGGTCGCGAACAGCGACTGGAGGAACGCGAGGATCATCCGGGGCCGGAACTGTTCGAACGGCTCGAGCGCGCCGGCGTAGTTCCCCGTCACCAGCAGGTAGCCCGTGAGGGCCGTCATCACCGCCGTGACGAGCGTCGAGGTCAGCAGGAACCCGGCCCCGAGCGGGACGACCCACTCGGGCACCTTCGCCAGGAACCCCTCCCGCTCGACGGCCTCCGGTTCGACCCGCGAGGTGTGCCTGCCGCGGTAGCGCTCGTCCGGGTCCCTCGACTCGCCCATGGCCCCACCGGGGGCGCAACCGCCAAAAAACGCGCGGGGCCCGGCTATCGAACTCGCGGCACGGGCGACTCGGCGGGGGGCGCGCGGGCCGGGCCCCGGGCGACGGTCGGCGCAGATTCGTCGGAGCGGTTTTGGTCCGCGCCCGCGCATCCCGACTCGATGGCCGACGACTACGCGGTGGACGTCACCGTCCGCTTCCGGGACATCGACGCGATGGGCCACGTGAACAACGCGGTCTACGCGACCTACCTCGAGCACGCGCGGGTGGGGTACTACCGCGACGTCGTCGGCAGCTCCCTGGCCGAGGCGGACACCGTGCTGGCCCACCTCTCCGTGGATTACCGGGCGCCGATCGAGCTCGACGACGGGACGGTCGAGGTCTCGGTGTCGGTCCCCCGGCTGGGCGACTCCTCCATCCCGATGGCGTACGAGGTCGTCGCCTCGGGCGCGGTCGCCGCGACGGCCGAGACCGTGCAGGTCGTCATCGACCGGGAGACGGGCGAGTCGGTGCCGATACCCGAGGGGTGGCGCGAGGCCATCGAGGCGTTCGAGGGGCGCTGAGCGTCGGTGGAAGGTTCGTCACCGGGGCTGGACCGGGGAACCGGGTGGTGCCGACCGGTCGCTCCCGGTCAGGTGGTGGCCGCTCACTCCCGGTCCGGGATGGCGCCGACGTCTCGAAGCGACGCGACGGCGGCGTCGTCGTAGCCCGCCTCGCGCAGCACGGCCTCGGTGTCCTCGCCGAGCAGCGGCGGCGCCTCCCCGAACCCGGACTCGGCCCGCTGGAAGCGCAGCGGATGCTCGATGACCGGGATGGGGCCGGCGGCCGGGTGTTCGAGCTCGGTCACGACCCCGCGGGCCTCGGTCTGCTCGTTGTACAGCGCGTCCCGGACCGAGAGCACCGGCCCGACCGGCAGGCCGTGCTCGTCGGCGAGCAGCGTCACCCACTCCTCGGTCGTCCGCTGCTCGAACGCCTCGGCGAGCTCGGCCTCGAGTTCGTCGGCGTGCTCGACCCGGTCGGCGTTGGACGCGAACCGGGGGTCGTCGTCGAGCTCGGGGCGGCCGATGGCCTCGCAGAGCTGCCCCCAGAGCTTCTGGTTGGCACACCCGACGTTGAGGTGGCCGTCGGCGGTCGGGTAGGACTGGTACGGGGCCAGCACGGGGTCCTTCGTGCCGAGCCGCTCGGGTTCCTCCCCGGCGAACGCCCTGCCGGCCTGTTTGGTCAGCCACGGGAGCGTGGCGTCGTGCATGCCGAGCTCGATGCGCTCGCCCTCGCCGGTCCGGTCGCGCCGGAACAGCGCGCCGACGATGCCGAACGCCGACCACATCGCCGTGATGAGGTCGGTCTCGGGCACGCCGACCTTCACGGGGTCGCCGCCCTCGGGTCCCGTCACCGACATGATGCCGCTGGTCCCCTGCACGAGCAGGTCGTAGCCCGGTCGCTGGCTCCACGGGCCGGTCTCGCCGAACGCCGAGATGGCACAGTAGACGATCTGCTCGTTGTGCTCGCGGATGTCCTCGTAGCCCACGCCGAGCCGCTCGGCCGTGCCGGGCCGGAAGTTCTCGACGAAGACGTCGGCCTCGGCCGCGAGGTCGTAGAGCGCCTCGCGGGCGGGGTCGGACTTGAGGTCCAGCTCGACGCTCCGCTTGCCGTAGTTGACGGTCCAGAAGTAGGGCGACTCGCCGCGCTCGGCCGCCGTGACGCCGGGACCGTCGTAGCCGCTGGCGTCGACGAACGGCGGGCCGGAGTGGCGGTTGTCGTCGCCGACTTCCGGCCGCTCCACCTTGATGACCTCGGCGCCCTGGTTGGCGAGCATCAGCGTCGCGAAGCCGCCGGTGACGAAGGTCGTGAGGTCCAGCACGGTGATGCCGTCGAGCAGGCGCGACGCCGACGCTCCGTCGGTCATACGCCGTCGGTTTTCGACCAGCGTAATAACCCTTTGTATGGCGTCGTCGTCGCCGACGGCCGGCGTCCCGCGGCGGGTCGGCTGGCGGGCGCCGGGAGCGATCGGCGGTCGTGTCGAGCCGGGTCGGCGGCGGGCCACGGACCGAGCGCGCGAACGGGACCGGCGGAGCTCGAACGAGCAGTGCGGGTCGGCGGGGCGACCGGCGGAAGGGGGCGGGCAGCGGTCGGGAAACACGGGCCGACGGGAAACGCTGGCCGAATCATACTGAAATCACGCTCGATTGGGTTACACGCGCGCAGGCCTGGGCGCGCGAGGGCGCTCGACCCGGACGGACCGCGCCGCCGAACGAACTCGGGTCGCCATCGCCGTGAGGTCGGCAGTTACCCGCGAGTGCGGCGGAATCGAGACCTCCCTAGTGCAAGGATTTATTAATCCTAATACAAAGGATAGGGGTGTATGGCAACACATGACCAGAAGTCATCAACGGCCTACCGTATCCTCGACGAACACCTGGTGTTGGTGTCCGTCTTGGTGTACGCGCTGGCGAGCGTTCCGGTGTACTTCTGGATCGTCGGGACAGTAGGGGACGCCGGCACCATCGAGGGCGGCATCGTCATCGCCTCCCTCATCACGGGGTCGCTGATGTTCGTCCCGGCCATCATGTCGTATCTCAGAAAGAAGAAGTTCTCGCTCGGATACGCCAAGGCCGAGGGCGGGGACTCGCTGACGGAGGGGCCCGTCGAATGACGACCACCCGTCGAGCGACCGATCGACCGACTATGACAGGCGCACGAAACGGGGTACTCAGAAATGGTTGACGCAACGCTCGAAGGGGTACGAAAGACGTTCAACGACGGGAGGGTCGTGGCGGTCGACAACATCGACCTCCACATCGAGGAAGGCGAGCTCATCGTGCTCGTCGGACCGAGCGGCTGCGGGAAGTCGACGACCCTCAGGTGCATCGCCGGACTGGAGCGCCCGGACTCGGGCACCATCAAGTTCGGCGAGCACGACGTGACGACGCTCCCGCCGAAGGACCGGGACATCTCGATGGTGTTCCAGAACTACGCGCTGTACCCGTCGATGACGGTCTTCGAGAACATGGCGTTCGGCCTCCGGATGCGCGGCGCCGACGAGGCCACCATGGACAAGCAGGTCCGCTGGGCCGCGGACATGATGGGCATCGGCGACCTGCTCGACCGGTACCCGACCCAGCTGTCCGGCGGGCAGCAACAGCGCGTGGCGCTCGGCCGGGCCATCGTCCGGGAGCCGGCACTGTTCCTGCTCGACGAGCCGCTGTCGAACCTGGACGCCAAGCTCCGGGCCATCATGCGCACGGAGATCCAGGAGCTCCAGCGCGAGCTCGACGTCGCGACCGTGTTCGTCACGCACGACCAGGAGGAGGCGATGACGATGGGGGACCGCATCGCCGTGATGAACGCCGGCCGCATCGAGCAGATCGACACGCCGGAGGTCATCTACCACGACCCGGACAGCCTGTTCGTGGCCGACTTCATCGGGAGCCCGGCCATCAACTTCTTCGAGATGACCTACGACGGCGAGCGCGTCGAGTCGGAGTACTTCGAGGTCGACCTGCCCGACGCCGTCAGTAACGAGCTCTCGGGGGGGCTGCCCGGCTCGGACGTCATCCTCGGCATCCGACCGGAGGACATGTACGTCACCGAGCCCGGCCAGGGCACGTTCGACTCGACCATCGACGTCATCGAGCCCATCGGGGACCGGCACATCATCTACTTCCACGTCGGCGACCGGCGCATCAACGCCGTCATCTCGTCGTCCGAGGACGTCGAGGAGAACGACCCCGTCGGCATCGACGTCGCCTGGCAGAACGCCCACTTCTTCAGCCCCGAGGGGCCGAAGGTGGTCAAGTGGGGGAACGTCGCCGAGGTGGCCGCACCCGCCGGCTCGGACCCGGAGGTCATCGCCGACGGTAGTGCCGGCAGGGACCCCGAGGAGTGAGACAATGACCCTGACCACCCGCAGAACCAACCGCTCACAAACGGAGGCACCGTGACATGGCGACCATAGAGGAGCAACTCAGCCGGGAACGTGGCCTGGCCGATCGCGTACTCGAGGAGTACGGTGGCCTGCAGGGCCTGCTGTTCCTGCTGCCGACGCTCGTGTTGCTGACGCTCATCGTGGTCATCCCGATGATACAGTACGGGTTCCTGCTGTCGTTCCGGCAGTTCACCCTCAACCCTGACCAGCTCAACCCGTGGGTCGGGCTGACGAACTACGAGTACTGGCTGTTCGGCGGCGGCGCCGACCTGATGCTGTTCAGCATCAAGATGACGCTGCTGTACGAGCTGGTCGTCGTCCCGTTCGACCTCGTGGTCGCACTCGCGGCCGCGCTGACGATGAACGAGGCGATGCCCGCACGGCCCATCTTCCGGGGCATCATGCTCGCGGGCTACGCGGCCCCGCCAATCGCCGCCGGACTGCTGTTCGGCATCATGGAGCAGGGCGACACGTACGGCGTCATCTACCAGATCATGGATACCTTCTTCCCCATCCCGCAGGCGGGGGGCATCACGTCCAACACGCCATGGGCGTTCTGGGGCGTCGTCATCGCGAAGGTGTGGCGTGACTTCGGCTTCATGTACATCGTCTTCCTGGCCGGCGTCCAGTCCATCCCCAGCTCGCTGTACGAGATGGCGACCGTCGACGGCGCGGGGCCGGTCCAGCGGTTCCGCTACATCACCATTCCGCACCTGCGGACGGTGCTGGTGACGGTCGTGATGATCCGGACGGTGTTCACCGTCGGGAAGCTGGCGATACCATGGGGGGTCACCCAGGGCGGCCCGGTGAACTACACCTCGTTCATCGCGGTCATCATCTTCAAGCAGGCGTTCGTCAACTGGAGCCTCGGCCGCGCCGCGGCGCTCGGGATGATGTTCGCGCTGGTGCTGATCCCACTGATCTTCGTGTGGATTAAGACCGAGACGGGGGACTACGACTGATGGCAACCGAATCGGGCCGCACATTCGAGCGGTCCTCGACCCTGCTGGGGCTGACCTGGGAGAAGCACGTCAAGCCGGTCGTGAAGTGGGTCATGCTCGCCGTGCTGGTGGTCTGGATGCTCGGCCCGGTCTACTACAGCTTCGTCAACTCCCTGAAGACGCCGGAAGGCATCTTCACGACGACGATGGGCATCCCGTTCGTGACGTTCCAGCCAGAACCGTGGGCCGGCCGGCTTGCGTGGCGGACGATGTGGCACGCCTTCCCGTTCATCGAGTACACGCTGGCGACGTTCGTCGTCTCCGTCGGGACCGCGCTGCTGGCGACCGTGGCGGCCATCTTCGCCGCCTACTCGTTCGCCCGGCTGCAGTTCCCCTGGAAGAACGGGCTGTTCGTACTGTCGGTCTCGGGCTTCATGTTCCCGGTCGTGCTCATCGCCATCCCCATCTTCGTGCTGATGAACGACATCGGCCTCATCAACACGTACATCGGGCTGATCCTGGCGTTCACCGCGTTCACGCTGCCGTACAACATCTGGCTGTTGCGCGGGTTCTTCGAGGACCTCCCGGAGAACCTGGAGGAGTCCGCGCGGGTCGACGGCTGCACCCAGGTTGGCGCGTTCTTCCGCGTCATCCTGCCGCTGTCCCGGCCGGCCATCGCGTCGGTGTTCCTGCTGGCGTTCCTGCTGGCGTGGCACAACTACGTGATGGCGCTCATCATGGCGCACGATCCCATCCACAAGACGCTCGCGCCGGGCATCATCGAGCTACGCGGGACGTTCTTCGTCAGGAACTTCCACTTCATCATGGCGGGTATCTTCCTGACGCTCATCGTGCCCATCCTGATGTACGCCTACCTGCAGAAGTACCTCGTCGAGGGGCTGTCCGCCGGCGCCGGCGTCAAGGGCTGACGCCGACCCGACCGCGCCCCCCACCTACTCTCGCTTCTCCCGATGCCGACAGCAGAGCCGACGTGTCGGACGGCGAACGGCTGGCGGATGCGTCACAGCCGCGCTCACGACCGCGCCGGGTTCGCGCCCCGCGGTTCGGGGGTCGACCGCCATCCGGGACGCCAGCGATGGGCCAGCGCTGGTCGGGCGGCGCGGCTACGCCAACCGCCGAGTCGGCGCTGGACGACGGGCGCGGCGACTTCGTGACCCTGAGTCGTTCGTCGGAACATTCTACCGGGCTGGGCGGCTGACGGCCATCTCGATGCCCGACCAAGCGACGGGTCAGGGACCGTCCGATGGTCACGAGCGCTTCGGGCCAGGGAACGGAGTTCGAACTTGGCCGTGATGATCCCGAACAGCCAGCGGATGTCGGGGTCGGTCGCGGCCAGCCTCGACGCCTGTGGCTGGAATCGAATCTCGGGGGCTACCGGTCCGCGCGGACGTCCACGACCCACTCCTGGGTCTGCTCCTCCGGCTCCTCGTACCGGCGCTCCTCGATGAAGTTGGCAATTTGGGAGATTAGGAATCCGACGGCCATGACGATGATGGCCATGATGAACAGCCCGCTGTTCGCGTACGGCTCGTCGGTAAACACGAGGAAGCTGAAGACGACCTCGCCGGGCGACTGCCAGTCGATCCATAACCCCCCGAGGAACAGCAGCGCGCCGAGGGTGTACAGCCCCTTGACGATCATGTCCAAGTAGTCCACGATGTCCTTCTGCCGGAACTCGCTGACGTCGAACTCCTGGCTCATGGGTATCCTTTCCGGAGACGCGGATATAAACATTTGGTGGCGGTGCCCCCTCGACGACCGACCGTCGAGGCGGGGATTGCCCCGGGGGACGGTGTGCGGCTCCTTCGTCAACGCTTATGCCCGGGGCTCCCTTCGGCCGGGCCATGCGCGCGACGACGGCGTTCCGCGAGCGGGTGTTCGACGACGAGATCATCGTGGCGCCGGGCGCCTACGACGCCGCGAGCGCCAAGCTCGCCCAGCAGGCCGGCGCCGAGGTGGTGTACATGTCGGGCTCGAGCGTCTCGACCTCGACGCACGGCTACCCCGACGTCGGGCTGACGACCCTGACCGAGATGACCGAACGGGCCCGGCAGATGGTCACCGCCGTGGACGTCCCCGTGTTCTGCGACGCTGACACCGGCTACGGCAATCCAATCAACGTCCGGCGGACCGTCGAGGAGTTCGAGCGCGCGGGCGCCGCCGGCATCCACATCGAGGACCAGGTCTTCCCGAAGCGCTGCGGCCACTTCGAGGGCAAGGACGTCATCCCCCGCGAGCAGATGGTCCCGAAGCTCCGCGCCGCGGTCGACGCACGGTCGGACGACGACTTCGTCCTCATCGCGCGGACCGACGCCCGGACCGTCCGCGGCTTCGACGACGCCGTCGACCGGGCGGAGGCGTACCTCGATGCCGGCGCGGACGTCATCTTCTTCGAGGCGCCCGAGAGCCGCGACGAGCTGGCCGAGGCGGCCGAGCGAATCGATGCGCCCATGCTGGCGAACATGACCGAGGGCGGGAAGACGCCGATGCTCCCGGCTGACGAACTCGAGACGCTTGGTTACGACCTCGCGCTGTTCCCCGCGACCGGCTTCAAGGCGATGCTCAAGGCGCTGCAGGACGTCTACGGCGAGATCGTCGAGACGGGCACGCAGACCGGCGTCATGGACCGACTGGTGACCTGGGAGGGGCGCAACGCGGTGACCGGGCTGTCGACCGTCGCTGACTGGGAGGAGCGCTACGCGACCGGCGACTGAACCGACGGCCGTCCTGGATTGGGGAGACGGCTCGTGTCAGCCCGGGAGCCGTGGCTGACGCGACCGCGGCCGAGGGTCCGCCGAAATCGCTTCCCTCTCCCGAAACTTCGCCAACAACATTTATTACAGAGCGGTCCACATCACCAACCGGGTTGCTAACCAATGGCACCGAATGAGGAGTCCAGTTCCAAGCGAACCAGCCCGGTCGGCCGCCGCAACTTCCTGAAGGCCACCGGCGCTGGCGCAGTGTTGACGACGACCGGACTCGCCGGCTGTACCGGCGGGCCGGGTGATGATGGTGGCGACACCGGCGGCGGCGACACCGGTGGCGGCGACACCGGCGGCGGGGATACCGGCGGGGACACCGGCGGCGGCTCGACCGGCGGCGCCGGGCCGGTCGAGCTCCGCATCTGGCTGTCCTACTACACCGAGGGGGAGAACAAGCGCGAGTACACCGACCAGTTCCTCGAGCAGGTCAACTCCGAGCTGAACATCGACGTCAGCGTCAGGGGCGTCCCGTACGTCGACGCGCCGCGGGAGTTCCGCGCCGCCCAGGCCGCGAACAACGTCCCGCACATGGTCGAGGTCATGACGCACCCCGAGCTGATGGCCGGGGGCGGCGGGCAGGACATCACCGACCTGTTCGAGGGCTCAGCCTCTGCGGACGCCGTGTCCGAGAAGGTCATGGACTTCCACCGGACGTGGGGGGCACAGTCGACAGGCGAGGAGGGCAACCTCGTGACCTGGCCACTTGGCCTCCGACCGTTCTTCCCGACGTGGCGGACGGACTGGATCGAGGACGCCGGTCTCAGCACCGACATCGTCAATGGCAACGCAGGGGCGGAGTCGAAGGGTTACTACGAGGGCTCGGGCGATCCGGCCGTCGACCTCCAGGCGCTCTACCAGGCGCTGCAAGACTCGTCGATGGGACAGGAGGACGGCAATTACCCCGACTGCACGGGGATGAAGCGCTCGGACGAGGAGTACCTAGCCAACTACTTCCCGCAGTTCGGGGGTTCGCTGACGGGTGCCGTCAACGCCACCGGCGACGCGGCCACCGTCAACACGGCTGAGGCTCGCCGCGCCATCGAGCACCAGGTCGAGTTCATCGACAAGGGCTACTACAACCCCGACGCGCTGAACATCGGCGACGAGGAGTCAACCACGCTGCAGTGGGGTGGCCGGCACGCCGGCAACCACATCCAGGACTCCACCGACCTGTGGGCCGACTACCTGCTCGAGCAGGAGGACCTGATGCAGAATCAGGGCTACCACTGGAGCGTGCCGTTCAACGCCCTTTCCGAGGGTGGGCGCGTGGCCAGCCTGATGTGGCTGCCCTGCCTGATGTTCACGGGAGGCGGCAACTGGAATCAGGAGCGCAGGGATGCGGCCGTCGAGTTCTGCGACTACTGGGTCGCCGAGCCCGAGAACGGGCTGGGCAACGCTCAGGAGCTGGGGTGGGTCCCAGTCGACCCGGCCGCGCTGGACGAAGCCGACTTCTTCACCGAGACGGAGATGCACGAGCGTTTCTGGATCGGCGCCTGCCAGCGCACCCTCAACGAGGCCACGCCGGGTTCCATCCCCGCGGTGCCCTCCGCCGGCGCCATCACCTACGACATCCCGTTCCGGATGCACCAGCGCATCCTCCAGGAGGGGACGTCCATCGAGGAGGCCACCGACATCGCGGCTCAGGAGATAAACGACCTCCTCGCCCAGGCCGGCCGGCGGTAACGCAGCAACACCGCACCCGTTTTTCTTCGCGCCACCGCCCCAGCGACGGCGCTTGACGTCGGCGCAGCGATGGCCGCGATTGCTCCCGGCCCGGCCGTCGACCTATCCGGTCCGCACGGCCGACAGCAGCGAGTCGAGCGAGCCCGGCTCCCCGAGGGACTCGACCGCGGCGGCGGCCCGCTCGGCCGCGTCCGCCGACAGGGCGGCCCCCGCGCACTCGGCGTACTTGGCGTCCCAGCGCTCGGCGGGCAGCGGGTTCGACGGCGCGCCCGGCGCCCGGCGCTCCTCCTCGACGTACCGCTCGCCGTCGACCGTCTCGACGATCACCCGCGCGCCGTAGCCGGCGAACTCGCCGCCGAAGAGGTTCGGCTCGAACGCCCGCTCGACCAGCGCGACTGCCTCCCGGGTGGCCGGCTCGGCGACGTACGCGTCGGTGAACTCGTGGATGCCGACGTCGCGCTCGCGCAGTACGGCCGCCAGGCAGAACTCGATGGAGAACTTCGCCTGCAGCGCGTCGGCCGGTTGCTCGTGGTGCAGCATCTCCGAGGCGGCGTCGTCGAGCGTCGCCACGACGCGCTCGACATCGGCCGGCTCGAGGTCGTGCTCGACGACGAGCCGGCGCATCGCCTCCATCGCCGCGTGCGTGATGACTCCGGAGGGGTACGGCTTGAATCCGACGTCCTCGACGGCCCAGGTCTCGCCGAGCCCGTCGGTGACCTCGGATGGGTCGTACGAGCCGTCCGGTGTCATCACGGCGCCGTAGCCGATGGGCCCCTCGAGGATGTCCGGGTCGGCGGTGAAGCCGTCGGCGGCGAGCAGGGCGGCCCGCAGGCCGGCCTGCGCGGCGTGCCCGGCGTGGTAGGGCTTGGTCATCGACCCGAAGTTCTTCTTCAGCGAGGAGGACGCCGAGGCGGCGACGCCGAAGGCCCACCGGAGCTCGTCGGTCGAGAGGCCGAGCACCGACCCCGCGGCCGCCGCGGCGCCGAACGTGCCGACCGTCCCCGTGGCGTGAAAGCCCTGGTCGTAGTGGGCCGGGTAGGTCGCGTGGCCGACGCGATAGGCCGCCTCGGCGCCGAGCATGTACGCGGAGAGGACGTCCCGGCCCGAGCCGTCGGCGTGCTCGGCGGCGGCCAGGGCGGCCGGGAAGACCGGGGACGTGGGGTGGATGACGATGGATTCGAAGGTGTCGTCGTAGTCGACGGCGTGCCCGAACCCGCCGTTGGCCAGCGCCGCGCCGGTCGGGCTCGCCGTCCCCCCGCCGAGCAGCGTCGCGCCGTCGCCCGGCTCGAATCGCTCGACGTACCGCGCCAGCCGCTCGCCGACGGCGTGGGTCGAGCCGAACAGCGCCACCCCGAGGTAGTCCTTGACGGCCCGCCGCGCGTGGGTCCGGGCCGCATCTGGCACGTCGTCCAGGTCCGCCTCGACCACGAACGCCGCGAGCCGCTCGGTCGCTTCCATGTGGCCGCGAGTCCGTGGCCGGACATATAGCTCCCGACTCCGGCGAGCCTGTCGGGGGCGCCGCCGCGCGGGCCGTCGAACGGAGGTCGGCGCGACGGGGCACGCGACCGGGAACGGGAAGCTTCATACGCGGGGTTCGCAAACGGCGAGCATGACCCGCGTCGTCATCTGCGTCGACGGCCTCGAACCGGCGTACCTCGCCGCCGCCGAGACGCCGGGCTGGGATGCCATCGCCGCGTCTGGCGCGGCGGGCGAATGCGAGGGCGTCGTTCCCAGCGTCACCAACGTCAACAACGTGAGCATCGTCACGGGGGCCTTCCCGGCCGAGCACGGCATCACCGCCAACACCTACTACGACCGCGAGGCCGACGAGCGGGTCTACATGGAGGACCCGTCGTTCCTCCGCGCCCCGACGCGGCTGGAGACGGCCGCCGACGCCGGCGATACGGTCGGCTCGCTCGTCGTCAAGGACAAGCTCCGTCGGATGGTCGGCCGGGGCTGCGACGTCTCCGAGAGCGCCGAGGACGCCCCGGCCTGGCTCGAGGACGCCGTCGGGCCCGCGCCGGACATCTACTCCGGCGACGCGAGCCCGTGGATGATGGACGCCGCGGTGCACGTGCTCGAGGCCCGGGACCTGGACTGGCTGTACGTCTCGACGACGGACGTCGTCCCGCACAAGCACGGCCCCGAGGAGGAGCCCGCCCGCCGGTGGGTGGCCGCCATGGACGACGGCATCGCCGCCGTCGCCGAGCGCGCGACCGCGGTCGCGGTCACCGCGGACCACGGCATGGCCCGGAAGACCCTGGCCGTCGACGTCGAGCGGAGCCTGGGGGAGGCCGGCATCGACGCCACCGTCATCCGGCTCATCCGCGACAAGCACGTCTACCACCACCAGAACCTCGGCGGGGCGGCGTACGTCTACGTCCACGACGGGAGCCCCGACGCCGCCGCCGACCACCTCGAGTCGGTCGAGGGCGTCGACCTCGTCCTCTCCCGGGAGGCGGCCTGCGAGCGCTTCCGGCTCCCGGCCGACCGCGTCGGCGACCTCATGCTGCTCGGCACCCCGCGCTCGGCGTTCGGGCCGCTCGAGGAGGGCACGCACGCCGAGGTCGACCTCCGCTCGCACGGCTCGCACCACGAGCGGACGGTGCCCTACGTCACGAGCAACGGCGCCGAAATGGACGCCAACGTCGACGCGTTCGACGCCATCGCCGAGTAACCGGAGGCCGAGCCCGCCGCCCCGGGGCGGGACCCCGCCTCCCTACGCTCGGAGCAGGGCGACGGCGACGGCCAGGCCCACGGCCACGATGAGCAGCCCGAGCGCCCCGGCCGGGCCGCCGATGAGCACGGCCGCGACGACGGCGACGAGGACCGCGACCCCCCCGATGGCCACGACGGGGAGGTCGTCGGCGTCGAGCAGCGGTTCGGGCGGGGGCTCCCCCCGCGGCGACGCCAGCGACTCGTCGACGCGGACCCGGCTGGGCTCCGACTGCCGGTGGTCGAGCTCGACCGTCACGTACTCCGTCCGGGAGCCGTAGCCGGTCACGAGCTTCAGCCGCCCCTCGGCGGACTCGATGGGTCCCTCGACGGTGACGCGGACCCGGCGGACGGCCTCCTCGTCGACGTAGTGGTTCGCGTTGGCGAGCGTGGCTTGCCGGGAGAGCTCGTCGTCGAGGTGCAGGTGGACGTGGAGGGCGGTCCCGTGGTTCCGCAGGACGACGTCGAACGACCCGTCGGCCTCGAAGGCCCGCGGCTCGACCGCTATCGAGTGCGGGCCGTCGCGGTTGAGGTGGACCACCAGGTCGTCCGTCACGCGCGGAGAGACGTGTAGCCCCGACAAAAAGGTTCAGGCTCGGGTCGACGGCCGGTCTGGGGCCCGGACACGGGCGGCTGGCGTCGGCGGGGGAAGACCGTGCCGGACGAGGAGACGGGCGTAACGGTGGAGCAGCGATCGGTCGGTGGAGCGACGCGGAGACGGGTCGTGGACCCGTCAGGAGGACGCTGACTCCCGCATGTCGGGAGGCAGCAGGTTCGGGATGCCGTCCTCGATGGGGTAGACCTCGCCGCACTCGGTGCAGGTCAGCCGCCCCTCGAGGATCTCGTCGTCATCGTCGTCGACCTCGTCGGCCTCGAGCTCGAGCTCCCGCTTGTCGAGCGGGCAGACGAGGATGTCCATGAGGTCCCGCTTCATGCCCGGTCGGACGGGCAGCCGCGCCAAAAGCGTGCCGGGTGCGGGGCCCCGGCTCGGGACGCCGGACGCCCGTTACCGGTCGAACGGTGCCTCGAGGACGACGGTCTCGGCGCGGTTCGGGCCGACGCCGACGGCCACCAGTTCGGCGCCGAGCTCGCCGACGAGGTACTCGAGGTACGCCCGGGCCGCCCCGGGGAGCGCGTCGTAGCCCGACTCGGCGACCGACCGCCAGTCCGCCTCGGGCCAGCCGTCGAAGGTCCGGTAGACGGGCTCGCAGTCCCCCCAGCGCTCGGTGGTCGGCGGGACGGTCAGGCGCTGCTCGCCGTCGAGCTCGTAGGCATGGGCCGCCCGGACCTCCTCGAGCCCGGCGAGGACGTCGAGGTGGTTGACGGCCAGCGCGGTGAGGCCGTTCGCGCGGGCGGCGTGCCGGAGCATCGGCACGTCGAGCCAGCCGATGCGCCGCGGTCGGCCGGTGACCGTGCCGAACTCGCCGCCGCGCTCGCGTATCTCCGCCGCCAGCGGCCCGTCGAGCTCCGTCGGGAGCGGCCCGGTGCCGACCCGCGAGAGGTAGGCCTTGACGACCCCGACGACCTCGCCCCGCCCGACGACGGTGGGGCCGAGGCCGGTGCCGGTGGCGGCGAAGCCGGCAGTCGGGTTCGAGGAGGTGACGTAGGGGTAGATGCCGTGGTCGATGTCGATGGCGGTCCCCTGGGCGCCCTCGAGGAGGACGCGGTCGCCGGCGGCCAGCCGGTCGGCGAGGAACGCCCCGCAGTCTACCGCCATGTCCTCGTCGGCCAGCCGCTCGCCGTAGCCGCGGTACTCCTCGAAGAGGGCGTCGACGTCGAACGCCTCGTCGGGCTCGACGCCGAACGCCGCGTCGGCCAGCGCCCGCTTGCGGGGGACCACGTACTCGAGCCGGTCGCGGAGCACCGCGGGGTCGAGGAGATCGCCGACGCGGACGCCCCGGCGGCCGACCTTGTCCTCGTACGTCGGCCCGATGCCGCGTCCCGTCGTGCCGGCGTCGAGCGACGAGTCCTGCTTGGCGGTCTCCTCGGCGCCGTCGAGCACGCGGTGGTACGGGAGGATGACGTGCGCCCGCTGGGCGACCCGGACGTCAGGGTCGAGGCCGCGCTCGCGCAGCCCGTCGATCTCCTCGAAGAGCGTCCGCGGGTTCACCACGCAGCCGTTCCCGAGCACGCCGACGCGCCCGCGGACGGCCCCGCTCGGCACCAGCGACAGCGCGTACTCGTCCCCGCCGGCGACGACCGTGTGTCCGGCGTTGTCGCCGCCCTGGTAGCGGGCGACCACGTCGGCGTCGTCGGCGAACAGGTCGACGATGCCGCCCTTGCCCTCGTCGCCCAGCTGGGTGCCGACGATGGTGACGGTCATTCCGGCTCGGGGTTTGTCACCTCCCGCTAAACCCATTACGGTATCGGGGTCGTCCCGTGGTTTCTCCGCGGCGCCACGTCACGCCCGTCCCGTTTCGGCGGCTGTCAGCGGCTCGTGGGCCGGGTCAGCGGCCGTGCGGGCCCCGCTTTCGGCCGCGCCGAGGGCAACGCTTAAAAGGGCCCATCGCAAGTTAACACATATCATGATAGACCGCCTCGAGAAGGAAGTCGACATGCTGGAGCGCCACCTGCAGGTGCTCCGCATGGTGATCGAGAACGAGCCCATCGGCATCGTGAAGATGTCCAACGAGACCGGCTACCCCCACCACAAGGTGCGTTACTCGCTGCGCGTGCTCGAGGAGGAGTCCCTCATCGAGCCCTCCAGCCAGGGGGCGGTCACCACCGAGCACACCCAGTCGTTCATCGACGACCTCGACGGCAAGGTCGACGAGATCGTCGCGAAGCTGCAGTCGATGAAGATCGAGGACCTCGAGGCCCAGGCGTAGGGTCGGTCGTCGCGGTTCCCGTCGCTCGTTCTCTAGCTCGCTCTCCGCACGGCGGCGGTCTATCGACGGCGCTCGCCAGCGTGGCGGACCGGGCGGCGCCGACCGGCTACAGCTCCGGCACGGCCACGTGGAAGTCGTCGCCCCGGGCCTCGACCAGGCAGAGGTGGTAGCCCCGCTTCCGGCCGAGCTTCACGTAGCTCCAGCGCTTCTCCCGGGCCAGCAGCCCGCCGCCGGTCGCCTCGGCGGCCGTCTCCAGGGCGTCGGGCTGGAAGAAGCTCGAGGTGACCATGAACACGCCGCCGAGGGTCTCCTGGTCTGCCCCCACGCTGGAGGCCGCATCGACGAGGCCCGTCATCATCTCGCCGGTCGCCGGGTCCCGGACGTCGTTGATGTTCGCGACGACGAGCGGCTGGCCCATCCGGTCCCGGCAGACTACGTCGAACGTCTCCTCGCGCCCCTCGCCCTCGTCGACGTCGACGGTGACCGAGCCGCGGAACTCCGCGCGGTCGATGAGCGGGATGGCGTCGAAGAGGTCGCGCAGGCCGCGCTGGCTGCCGGTGTCCAGTATTTCGAAGAGCAGGTGGGTCACGAGCCACTCGACGAAGCGGTACTCGACGGTCGACGCGAGGAACGGCTCGAACGGCCGGCCGTCGACGCTCACCTCGTCGGCCTCGAACCGCGTGTGGTGCTCGATGCGGAGGTTCTCGACGACCTCCTCGCGGTCGAGGGCGCCGTCGTGGGCCTTCTCGAGGGTGCCGCCGCCCTTGGTGCCGTACCGGACGAACAGGTCCGTCTGGTCGAGCGCCGTCTCGGCGTCGAGCGGCTGGCCGGTCGGGCCGGCGTCCGACCCGTCGCCGCCGCTTCTGGCGGCCTGGAGCTGCGACTCGAGCCGGTTGCGCTCGGCCTGCAGCTCCTCGATGGTGGCCGACTGCGACTCGACGGCGTGCTCCAGCTCGGAGAGCCGGGCGTCCGCCGCCGACTCCCCGGCGCTCCCTTCGGGCGGGTTCGACGCCGCCTCGGCGGCCGGCTCGGCCGGCTGGGAGGCCGCGACGTCGGCTGGTTCGGCCGCACCTTCGGCTCGCTCGAGCGCCGCGCCGTCGACCCGGTCGGTCTCCTCGGGGTCGAGCGCGGGGATGGTTCGAGCCTCGCGCCAGGCGGCCTCCTGCGAGAAGGGGTCCCCGGACTCGTCGTCCCCTTCCCCGGGCGGTCCGCCCGCCGGCGGCCCGGCCGCCGCGGCGGCGGCCTCCGACGCCGGCGGTCCGTCCGCTGCCTCACCCGGCGCGTCGCCCGTCGACGCCGGGGCGTCCGC